>NZ_BAABGZ010000062.1:0-39893 GCF_039541835.1 Hymenobacter saemangeumensis
CTGGACTGGATTGACGCGCAAGACGCCCAAAACTGGTTCCACCACTGCGGCTATCATGTACACTGACTACGAATCTGCTCTAAGGTGTTCTGTGGCCGGGCCCGCCAGGGCCGCCGGCTACCGCCTAGTGCTGCCTCAGTCCAGCGGTAGCAGCTCACAGGGGCGCCCCAGGCGCCGCGCCGCCCGCAGGGCGCTCAGCGTGCCCTTGCTCTGCCCATCCCATACCACCAGCACCAGCTGGGCCCGCTTCACTATCTCGGCGTTGCGCACATGGGGGGCAGCTTGGCGCCCGTGGGCCGCATAGTCGGGGCGCAGTTCCAGCAGCGGCACACCGTGGGCCCGCGCCCACTCAGCTGCCAGCGCATCTACGCCCACCGCGCCGCCACTCACCACCAGCGCGGGCGCCAAATCATCCAGTCGCTGGCCCAGGGCTATGCAATGTCTAACGCTCCGCGAGCCAACTACTGCCACTATCTGTATTTTGTCTTTTTTCATGTTGTAAACTACAAAAATTAAAGTGTGTAGTCAAGCAATTTAATTTGTAAATAGGTTTGGAAAAATGAAAAGTAATTTGTATTTTTAGTTTATAGTCGGGAAGGCCCCGGCTGCCGTCCCACCGGAGGCCTACGGCGCGGGCACCCCACGGCTAACCCTTACAGCCATGCAACCCAATCAACTTTTGCAGCTCGCCGCTGCCGCCTGGAAAGGCCCCGCCCTCTGCCCGTTCGCCGGCATCTGGGTGTCTCAGTCCGCTGCCACTTACGACCAGGGCGGCAGCCGCTGGTACGTCAGCATCAAGCTGGCCCAGCAGCCCGACCAAGGGCAGGCCCGCCCCGAGTTCACCGGCGCCCATGCTTGTCCGTTTCAGGCCCTGCGCGAGGCGTTCCGCGCCCTGCGGGCCGTGGCGCCCGCCCATGCCTTCGCCGCCGTGTGGGAGGTAATGAAGGCCGAGGATGAGTTCGCTGGCCTAGTCGCCCATGCCTAGCGTCGCCGTCGCGCCGGCCGCTCCCAGTTTG
The DNA here is from genome assembly GCF_039541835.1 of Hymenobacter saemangeumensis. NCBI lineage: Bacteria > Pseudomonadati > Bacteroidota > Cytophagia > Cytophagales > Hymenobacteraceae > Hymenobacter > Hymenobacter saemangeumensis. Next base: position 1,017 of record NZ_BAABGZ010000062.1, read on the forward strand.
CTGGGGGCGGCCCCGGCCGCCGATACGGCCACCCGTCTGGAGGTCGCCACCACTCGGCTTAATGCCGCCCGTGCCGCTTACCAGTCCGCACCCTTTGAGGAGTGCAGCACCGCTAGTCCTCTATGGGCCGCCCTGGGGCAGGCCCGTGCTGCCCACCTGGCCGCCTGGTCGGCTCACCGCCGCGCCACGTGCCCGGCACCCGTCGCCCCGGCCTTCTCGCTGCGCGGCACCAGCCCGCTGGGCTTGCTTTTCCACGCGGGCCAGCAAAGCCAATAGCTCACCGGCCCACGCTGCCCGGCGCGGGCCATAAAGCCCCACATTTCATGCAATACGAACCAACTGAGGCCGAGCTTAACGGCCTGAGCGGCGACGAAATGGCCGCTGATGAAGCCCAGGCCGCTTTCTACGAGGAGCAGGCCGAGTGGGAGCGCCAGGCCCACTACCACCACGAACAGGAGCAGCAAGCGTGGGAGGATGGCGAATACGAGCAGATGCTCGCCGAAGTCGAAGGCCACTAAAATCCCTTTCCACCAGGGGGCGCCGCGCCCGGCGGCCCCGCCAAGCCCGCTACCCATGCCCAAAACCGCTATTTCTTACCAGCCTCATTTGCTCGACCCGCACAGCGCTGAGCCCCGGCCCGTCAGCCCGGCCAACGGCCGCAGCTTTAAGCTGGCCGAATTGTACCATCTGCTCGACTGCCGCCTGGTTGACGTGGTACGCCTCACCGACGACCTGATTTTGATAATCGACGACGAGGGCAAGTTCCGCCACCCGGCCTACCTCAACCTGCTGGCCACCTACCTCTGGTACCAGCACCAGCCCGCCGCCCGGGGCCACGATTCCATCGTCGGCCGCGCCATTCTCTGCCATGACAAGCAATTCCGCTAACTGAAAGTCGGCGGAACTAACCACCAACGGCGCAGGGCCGGCCGCTAACTGGCCCCGCTTTTTTCTCACACCCCCATTCATTAACCATGTCCACCAAAGTAAAAGACCAACGCAGCGCCGAAATTGATACGCCGGCTGCTCCTGTAACTGCCTCGCTCACTGCCCCGCAGCCTGCGCTAACTCGCGCCTACCTCACCGAGAAGCTGGACGAGGCCACCGGTGAGCTGGTACAGGTGTCGCGCTTCCGCTACCTGCCCGGCCACCCGCGCCAAATCCGCTTCGACGCCAAAGCCGGCCAGTTCAACATCGGCGGCACCACGCCGCTGGGCAGCTCCCTGAGCTTTATCCCGCTGGCCTGGCGCATCTTCCAAGACGATATCCTGAACATGGGCCGCAAGCTCTGGGCCGAGTTGTTCTACGCCGACGAGAAGGGCGCCATCTGCGCGGTGCTCTTCCACGGCTACAGCGTCGAAAACCTGTACCGTCTCATCGAGCCGCTGTTCTACGACGACCTGACCCTGGCCGACGTGGTGGTGAAAGTGCAGGCCGAGAAGAAGGAAACGACCAAGGACGGCAAAAAGGCCACCTATTACATCGCCCAGTTCAGCTACGAGCCGGCCCCGGCCGAGGAAGTGGCCGCCCGCCGCGACTACGCCCGCGACCTGCCCATCTGGCGGGCCGAAACCTACACGGGCGCGGCCGACACCCGCATCCAGCACGGCTACACCGTGCCGGCTGAGGACGACGACCCCCATGCCCCCGCGCCGGCTTCCGCCGCTCTGCCTCTCGCCGCCTAACCCACCGGCCCCCACTACGCCCGCCGTGGGGGCCACCCGGCCACCATTCCCCAGTCCGTCCATCATGTCCGATACTTTACAGCTGCTCATTGAGCAACCCGCCCACGACGAAGCCGAAGCTGCCCAACTAACCCAGCTTACCGAGCTGGTGGCCACCGCCACCCCGATATCCGACCTGCGCGACCTCGCGCCGGCTGTGCGCCAGCTCTTCCCCGAGCCCGCCTACCTGGTCGGCTGCGGCAGCGCCCACATCTGGCTACACCGCGCTACTGACTCGCAGCGCCTGGCCCTCATCCGCTGATTGTTCGCTCTAAACTGCTAACTGTTCACTCATACTCATGTTCCATTCCCTCACTGCTTACCCCGACCTCACCCAGGCCCAGCACCGCGCCCTGCCCCAGGTTTCCAATACCGACCTCTCCGAGCTCAAAGCCGGCATCCTGGGCCAGCTGCGCCGGCCCAACCCCGTAGCTATGGCCTTTGGCGCCCACTTTCACGCCGCCACCCTGGAGCCGGCCACCTACGCCCGCACCGCCGAGCCCGGTATCCGCTGGGCCGAGCTGGAAACCCTGGCCCGCCAGGTGCGCCGCCAGCGCTACTGCCGCGACCTGTTGCACCGCGGTACCCCCGAGCTAACTCATACGGCCATTCACACCGCCACTGGGGTAGGCGTGAAGGTGCGCCCCGACCTGCTGGTGCGCAGCCCCGCCGGCCGCCAGCTCACCCTGGTCGACTTTAAAACCACTAGCGCCCCTGATTACTCTCACTTCCTGGCGACTGTCGAGCAGTACGACTACGACCGCCAAGCGGCTCTTTACTCCGACGTACTCGGGGCCACGCGCTTCCTGGTTATTGGCGTTCGAAAGAAAACTCCACACGAAGTGTGGCTATTTGACGCCACTGCCGCTGTTGGTTTCATTGAGCAGGGCCGCAAGAAGTATATCCGTCTGCTAAGGGCCTATGCAGAGTTGCTGCCTGCCCATCAGCGCTGTCCTATGAGCTAGGTGCTGGCGGACTCACTACCACTTTTTATACCTGCGGCAATTTAATTCTGTGTCAATTGCCAGGTAATGATGCTTTAGCCCAACGTGCCGCGCGGCCGTTGGTCTTTTTTGAGCCCAATCCCATTGCGACACGTTTTGGCGCAGTGGCAGAGCACCTTTGCCATACTCATCCACTACGGTGTAGCCAGCTTATTACTATGAACTGCCTGAATTTCAACCCAGCGCGAGCATCTGACATCCTTTTTGAATGGGAACGCACGAGACCTGCAGGTACTCTGTTTATTACGCCCGACTTACGCACCCTCTTTAATGAGTTGGTCGCCGAGGTGGTCAGCAACACCCAGGAAACCAACCTGGACATAGCCGATGTGCAGTGGGCACTGCGTAGTGCAACCAGCCTGTCTATCGGACGTGGCGAAGCGTCTGGCCCTGACCGTGCCCACCAGGCGCTGCTGCAAGCCTATCAAAACACGCATACTACCGGCTTGCTCACGGCACCCCAGGGTCGGATGCTCCTTATATTACAGTCTCGGCCCGATAGCGAACTGGAAATGGATGAGTTGACGATTATTACCGAGGCCTTCTGGCGTAACGCCGGCTCGGGGTGGGAGATGGTATTTGGTCACAGTATTTTGCCCAACCTCGCTGCTGAGATTATGCTTATGTTTTTGCTGGCACCCCATGAAAGCGCACTTATTCCTGATTAACGCTTAACTAGCAGGCCTGTTTAACCGATTTGCCTTCCATACAATTAAACTACCAGAACGCCACAACCCTTGATATGGAAGAAAACGATACGATGCTACTCAACGCATCCGTAATTGATAGCATCGCCGCTTTCTACACGGAGCAGAAAAATAAACGCTACCAAGCGTTGGCTGAGCTGGTGCCAGCTATCCTAAAAAACAACATCGAAAGCAAAGAGCAAAATCGACTGCACAGCCGTGATTTGAACGTATTTCGTTTTTTCAACCCTGGTGAAACAACTCACAGCAGGCTGCTCGCTTATTTCCTTGACCCACTCCAATCACATGGGCAAGGTGACCTTTTCCTCATTGAATTCCTCAGGTTGTTGGGTATAGACCAGCCGGAGACTGTACCTTTTCATCCATGGATTGTAACGGCTGAGTTAGGCCGGGTCGACGTGCTAATAAAGCGAACAGAGCCTCATACAGTAGTGGTAATTGAAAATAAATCCAATTATGCTGAAGACCAGCCTAATCAGTTGTACCGCTACTGGTATCAGGAAATTTATTTAAAACAGTTGGAGCGAAGGGCAGCATGGCAAGAGACGATTAACCCACCCAGAAGCCGGTTTCGGATTATTTATCTTTCGCCTACTTCCTGGAAGCAAGCTGATAAGCAATCTGTTTGTAAACCTGAAGATTGGGGCGCTGACTTGCCTGAAGCCGTACCGGAAGGAATAATTGAACACCATTTATTCAGCCAGCTTGTTACTGAGAGTCTGACAAAGTCCTTACTTTCAATTCCAGCTGTTAACCACCGACTACGAGAGTTTACACAACAATACATCCAGTTTTGGCAATCCATTTAATTTCAGCAGATGCAGACCAAAGAAATAAGACAGTCCGTTCAGTTGTTCGATTCCAGTGATAAATGGCTGGCTTTTGTAGAGTTGGCGCAAGAAAAGGAAAGCTTGGAAAAAGCTATGCATCGTACCGCGTATGACCGACTCAAGAGCTACTTTTTAAAAAGCCCTTGTGCAGCAGGATGGACTTACAAGCCTATTGATAATGACGAGCAGATGATGCTTTGGTACTTGACTGAGCATCATGAAAATTCAATTTGTATCGTATTTGGCTGGCGGGGTCAATTTTGGATGGAGGCTCGCGGTGGTGAGACATATAATAATCTAGACAGAGCGGTTGAATTACTAAAAGAGCCAAAATTCGCGAATCTGTTGACCGCATTTGAGCGAGTAGACCAGGGCGTAAATGGGGTATACCTGGCAAATGAAGCCTTTAACTTTAGCTTTGGAACACCTTTCGATACCCGTTTTACTGCAACGGCACTGGCTTGGCATGCACAGTTTGAAACTGAAAAATTTCTTGAACAAGTGGTTGCCAAAGTAGCAAGATTTCAAACCCCGGAAATGACGGATTTACTCAACGAACTGAATCAGTTAACGCGTAAGTAGCTCAGAGAAGTGCTTTCCTTTGTTGCGCTGCATAGATTGTCAGATGGTCGCTTGCTTCTGTTGAAGATGCCCACATCTCTGAATTAAGTGCTATTTGCCCGGCCTGATATAGGGCCTTGGTCACCATACACTATGCGTCAGATTCGTTTCAGTAAGCCTTTTCCAGATGAGAAGGAGGCACAGCTGCTTGCTTTTTGGACTTCTCTCAGTTCCGTTAGCCCGCTGTTGAAGCAGTCAGTATTGCATCAGTTCCGGGTAAATGAGCAAGCCCGTTTTGCGATTTCGCTGGTTCGGCAGTATCAGGGGCCGGCATTAACCCCAAATGCCTTGCTTGCAGCCGCTCATGGTGCATTGGTGGCATTTTTGAATCAGGCTGGCAACCCGCCTGATGTAATTGACCGGCACTTGGCCCAAGTCTTGAGGGAAGCAGTAATTCAATTCGCTTCAGCAAATAAAACCCAGTAGGTATGATTATCCTCCTCTGGGCTCGGCTAACCAGCTGTCACTCCGATACCGTCTAAATGACTTGTTCTTCCGCTCTTGAAGGCTTAACAGTATTTTTTATTGCCTATGTATAGCCAGTCTATTGTCGACATCAAAACATTCATTGAAGGGTATCGCGCCTTCAACCATCGTTTCGAGGCCCAGCATTGGCAGCACGACCAATTGGCTTACACGAAGCTGCTGACGGGTTGGCGCGTGATGCAGACCATGGCTGCCCACATTGAGCGCCATACAGCAGCCGATTACAATGTGTTTTATGTAATGAAAAATATGGGCGCAAGTGAGGTAAAGCTGCACTCACCTTTTCTGGCCGATTTACTTAACGTGAAAGGCCAGCACAAGCAAGGTGACCTCTTTTACCGGGAGTTTATCAAACTGCTTGGGCTTCCGGAAAGCAAGTATTTGCCAAAAGACACTTACTGGTTCGATGTTCAGACGGAAGCTGCTTCCGGTACCGGTGGGATTGATATCCTGATTACTTATAATAGTGGGGTGGAGAAGTTCGCTATTGCTATTGAAAACAAGATTTATGCCGGCGACCAGGAAAGGCAGCTGGAGCGCTATCATGAATATTTAGTACGGGAGTATGGGCATGATTTTACGTTGGTGTACCTGACTATCGATGGCAGGAAGCCAAGTTATTTTTCCGCTTCTAGAGAATTCTTAAGCACTAATTCTATTCCCTGCATTAGCTATCGGCTGCATATTGAAGAAATGCTGCGAAATACAACCCCATTGATATCTCCGCCTCACGTTCGGTTCATCATTCAACAATATCTTCAAGTTTGCCAAGACCTTTAATCTCTCCCAATGAACACTTACGACCAAGAAGTTTTCAACTACCTCACCCAAGTTGAGAACTACCGCTCCGCTAAACAAGTGGCCAGCCAATTGAGCCAAATCGATAACAAGCTAAGAACCGATTTCTGGAACGAAGTCAGGGAAAATATAACGACCAAGTTGAATTCACTAAATGCTGGCCCTTGGAAAGTTGATTTAACTCTTCAGGGAAGCGGGGGACTTAAAGCATACCAGCCGGAATGGGAGGACTTTGGTATCAACTTAGACTTGCTAAGTAGTCGTCCAGACTTTGGTATATACTGTCCTTTAACTGCCTATGACCGTGAAAAAGTTAACACGCTGATTGTGCCCATCATTTTAGCTGAAAGGATGACTAGTAAAACAAATTATTGGCCTTGCTATAGAGCCATCAGTTTTGATTTTAGTCAGCAGTCTACTTTGGAGAGCATTTTACCGGCACGCAGAGGAGAAACCATTGACGCCATTGCAGGGCTGTTTGAGGAGTTTGTCAATAAGTACTTGTCTGTTCTTGAAAATATTGCAAGAGAAGCCAAAATCGGCAAAACGGATAGCTGAGATACCAAGAAGGAATTTACTCTTAAAAAAGAGTTGTGTAGCTATTGATGTTGAGTTGATGTCTGTAAGGAAAGGAACCTCAAATGACCACGCAAGCTCATCTCCAGCGTCACCTGGCGTTGGCCAGTCTACTGCATCACGCCAAGCGGGCCCTTACGTTCGAGCAAATACAATCCTATTTGCTTAGCCAGTCATCCCTTCAGGACATTATGACCAGCTACACCAAGCGCACCTTCCAGCGTGATGTGCTGGTGCTGGCCGAGGATTTCTGCATAAATGTTAGCTATGACCAAAAGCAGCGGGGCTATGTGGTTACCAGCACTGACCCGCTGCCTGCCGGCCACCAACGCTTACTCGAAGCCTTGGAGCTGCAGGCTTTTCTGCGCCTGCCCGCCGCATTAGCTCCACATGTGCAGCTGGAAGTACGGCAGCCCTTGGGCCTTGAGCACTTGCGACCACTCTTATATGCCGTGCAGGCCCGCCAACTGGTGGCGTTTTCCTATTGCAAGTTTTGGGAAGACCAGCCAACCCGCCGCCTGGTTGGTCCATTGCTGCTAAAAGAATTTAAAGGCCGCTGGTACCTACTCGCCACAAAGCCAGAAACCGGCGAGTTGCGCTGCTTTGGTCTCGACCGTATTACGGACCTGGAACAATCCCCCCATTCCTTTACCCATCCAATCACGTTCGACGCATCAGCTTATTATGCGGAGGCTTTCGGCATTATTCGCCCCGATGACGAGCTTCCGCAGCAAGTAGTGCTGTCTCTATCGCCTACACAGGCCCGCTACGTTCAAACCTACCCCTTACACGCTTCCCAGCAGGTACTCAGTCAATCCGGTACCGAAACACGCATCGAACTACAGGTATTTGACACCCACGACTTTCGCATGGAGCTACTGTCAATGGGCGAAGAAGTACAAGTTATTGCACCCGCTGGTCTGCGTAAATGGATGAGCCGGACGTGTAAAGCCGTCGCCGGCTTCTACTAAAGCACAAAGGCCGGTTCCATACGGAACCGGCCTTTCTTTATCTAGCAAACTCGTTGATAATATATTAAGTGCGCGGCTCATCGTCCGGTGGGGTAGGGCGCGCCAGCTCGTCATCCTCGAAATAATCCGCCTTATACCGGGCCGCCGTCAGCTCATCTTTCGACTTGCGGTTATAGCTGCGGCGGGCCACCCGTTCCTTGGCAAACATCACGTCCATGGCCGCCTCGTTCTGGTCAAAGGCCAGCTTGTTGTCGATAGACAGCGCCCGGGCCGCCCGGTCCACATCGTGGTTGGCGCCAATGTAGGTGAACGTCCAGTCCTGCTCCTTCAGCTGCTCAATCAGCTGGCTGATAACTGGCCGGGTAAATTCCTTCGAGGCGTTTTCTTCCCCATCCGTGAGCACCGTCACCAGCACTTGGTAATCGGTCGCGCCGGTCGTCGTGAGCACGTTGCGCAGTTTGCTCACGCTGTGCCCAATGGCGTCGTGCAGCGGCGTCATCGAATCGGGCCGGTAGTCGGCCAGCGTCAGTGGCTGCAGCGTGCTGGCATCCTGCAGAAACAGCGTCTCCCGGATGCCATTCCCGTTGAACGTCGTCAGGCTCACCACCTGCTTCTTGTCGGTAAACTCCCGGGCCAGCCCCTGCACGGACTGCACCAGCTCATTGAAGCCCCGGATGGTGGCCTCGCGCACGACTTCCATCGAGCCGCTCTCGTCCAGGATAAGCAAATTGTACACGGTGCTCACGGGTGTGGTTACCTGTTCCATAAAATGGGGGTTGGGATGAGAAAATACGGCGTTTTTTACTCCACCGCTTACTGCTCTAAGGTACGAATTCTAGGCCGTTTAAGCCAGTAAATTCATCTTGCCCATGCGAATTATTGTTGCTGGTTTACAGGGTGTTATTTGCTATTGAAAATAAAAAATCCGACATTCCTGAGCATGTCGGATTCCACCGATTTTTTAGTGTTATACCCGGCTGTTTCGTGGCCGGTTCTGATGGCCTTCGGGCCTCCTCTGGTTTGGTCGTTGTGGGCATCGCGGAGAGCGAGTTAGCACCTATCCCTGGCCTTCGTAGCTCAGCTGTTACCCAGCCGCTCCTGCTCTTCCCGCACCAGCGCCTGCAGCTCCTCCTCCGACGGCAGGTTCACCCGGTACTTGCTTACGAACAGCTGCTCGGCCAGGCCCGTAGTCGCGTAGCGCACCAGCGTCTCGTTTTTCTGCGCGCACAGTATCAGCCCCACTGGCGGGTTGTCGCCATCGGTCATTTCGTTTTCGCGGTAGTAGTTCAGGTACACGTTCATCTGCCCCGCGTCGGCGTGGCTGAATGCCCCGATTTTCAAGTCCACCAGCACGTGGCATTTCAGGATGCGGTGGTAGAACACCAGGTCAATGAAGTAATGCTCGTTGTCGAAGGTGATGCGCTTCTGTCGCGCCTCGAAGCAGAAGCCGCGGCCCAGCTCCACCAGAAACGTCTGCAGGTGCGCAATAATGGCCGTTTCCAGCTCACTCTCGCTATAGCTGGCCCGCTCCTCCAAGCCCAGAAATTCTAATACGTAGGGGTTCTTCACCACGTCCGCCACCGCCAGGGGCTGGGCCCCGGCATGTCCGGCCAGCACCGCCGCCTTGTCGGTGGACAGGCCCGTACGCTCGTACAGCGCCGAGTTGATAGCCCGCTTCAACTCCCGCACCGACCAGCTGTTTTTCACCGCCTGCACCTCGTAAAACGCCCGCTGCAACGGGTTGTCCAACGGCAGTAGCTCCAGAAAATGCGAAAAGCTCAGCCGGCTCAGCAGCAACCCCGGCGCAATGCCCGGCAAGGCCGGCTGCCTGGCCGCCGGTGTTGGTTCGCTCGCTGCTAACGGTGGCAACTCGCCCACTATACCTGCACGTTGCAATTCTCCAGACACTGTCTGGAGAATTGCTGGGTACGCTCGGTAAAAGCTTCGGCAGTCGTAGAGCCGCTGTACGGCCAGCCCCTTCACGCCCCGCAACTGTCGCGCCAGCTCGGGTAGCAGCTGCTCACCGTACGCAGCCCGGTCGCTGCCACCTTGCTCGTACTCCGTAATGTGCCAGCCGATAAGCCAGTTCCGTACCGTTAGCCAGTAGTTTATCTGCTGCGCCGCTGCTCGTGCGGTTTGCGCGTGTAACTGCGAAATCTGCTCGGCCAGCGCCGCAAGTGTCGTTTCTGCCATCAGCCGCAAAATACACCAGCGGGGCAGGCCTATGTCGCTTTCGTTGCCAAATCGTGCCTGGTGCGGCATAAAAAAGCCCGCTAGCAAATAGCCAGCGGGCTTTCTACTTGCTGCCTATCCACTACTACAGGACGTAGCAGCGTAGGTTATTAATCCAGGTCGACGTCGGCTGCCAACGGTTGTCCATTGTTGGCATTCGCCACGGGCGTCGTGTATTCCAGGGCCGGTGCGCCAGCTGCGCTGCCTGCCAACGCCGTCGTCACCGTACCCACTAGACCAGCCGAATTCAGGGCGTTGACGAACGTAGTAGTATCCGCAAACGTGGTGCCGTACAACGCATTCACGGCCGTCACCCGGGTAGTTGCTGCTGCGGCGGCTGCCAGCGCGGCGACTAGCCGTCCAGCCAGTGACCGCACCTTAAAATCCGCCGAGTAACGCTTTTTTAGCGCCCTTTTGATGCGGCGCTTGGCTTGCCGCTGATAGTTGGTTAAAGGTGCCATTGACTAAAAAAGAAGGTGAAACAAAAACGGCCAGCCAAATCGGCTGGCCGTTCGAGGTCCAGGGAGTGCCAGCCTTAGGCCACGTACTCAATGGCCAGCGGGTTGGTGCTGTTGTTATTGAGCGGGTACATCTTGCCGTTCACTTCCTGGTAGAAGTTAATCCCCACCACACCCACCACCAGGTTAGCAGCCGGAGGAGCCGCTGGGAAGCTAGCTACCACGCTCAGGTTGGCCTGGGCTGCGCCATTGAGCGCCTGCACGCCCAGCGGGGCCGCCACTGCGGCGTTGGTGTAGGTCAGCGCCTCCATATCCAGCGACGAAGCCGCGAACACAATTTCGTAGTGCGTCGCCCCTTGGGGAGCAGCAATTTCGGCCATCGGCGTCAGGCTCGGGATGCTCAACGTCACGTCAGTTCCCGCACCTGTCACTTCGTAGGGGAAATACATGGTCTGCCCAATGCCAGCGTCGATATTAAAGTTGAAGCCGAGCAGCGGGGCCGAGTTGTCCGAGTCGTACACGCGCTGGCCCCGGTCGTTGGTGTCGTCGAGGCCGATAATCTCGCGCATCTTCTGCGTCAGACGCGAAGCTACGCGGCTGTCGCTGGCGGCCGAGATGGCCACGCGCAGGGAGTCACGCAAGAGCTTGCTGTACTTAGCCGCCCGGCTGAATTCGTCCGCATTTTCACGGGTACGTGCCATGCTGGCCTTGCTGTTGAAGGCTGCCTTGTTAGACGGGGGCTTTTGGCGGATGCTGCCGTCTTTAGCAAACACGAGGCCCCCAACGGTACCCCGGATGCCAATAATGCCTGTTTGTTGGGCCATAATAAAAATAAGTTAGCTGAACGCATTTGAAATGCCACTATTGGCCAACGTCCTGGCCTACGTTCACTACCAGGGTGCTGTTTGTAAGTTTGAATTACCTCAAGTAAATTTGATAATTCAAGCATCCCGCCCCGTATAACCCGGTATGCGCCGACCCACCCCCATGCACCGTATCTGCATCTACCCCAAAGACGTGGCTCGTCTCACCGGCCGCAGCTACGATGCAGCCAAGCGCCTGGTGCGCCGCGCCCGCCAGGCTGCCGGTAAGCCGGCTGGGGCTCTTGTCACCGTGGCCGACTTCTGCCAGCTCACTGGTCTCAACGAGGCCGAAGTTTCCCGCGCCATCAACCAAAGGTCTGCGTAGCTTATGCCCCGCCGGCTGCCAGCTTAACCCTACCTCAAGTATAGCTAAAGCATGCTTGAAGTATTCTGAGGTAGAGGGTGGTGTGTCCAGCGTCGCTGAGAGCCTGACCAAAATATAGTCTGTTCATTTTTTCAGACCTGTTCACTATTAATGAACACTCCCGAAAAATGAACACCCATTTATGAGCACACATCCAGGTAGCACAGCACCTATAAAGCCAGAATGCCCGACGCGGTGCAAACCATCATCGGGCATTCGCGGAAACCAAGCTGCTACTGACTATGCTGCCGCCTCAATCTGACATACCGGGTTGACCAGGGCCAGGGCAGGCGCTGGGGTATTCCCACCTTCCCACACCCGCCGCATTTCCTGGTGCTGGAAGTCCTCGACAATCTTGGCGTAAATCATGGTGGTTTGAATTTTGGCGTGCCCCAGTACCTTCTGCAGCACGGCCACGGGCAGCCCCCGCATCAGCGAAAGCACGGCAAAGGTGTGCCGGGCCGTATGCATGGTCACCAGGTCATGCTTGGGCTGCTGCCGTTTCACCACCTTGCCCCCCTCAACGCTTACCGTCTCCACAGCCTGCCGCAGGCCAGCCAGCTTGGTGATTTGTTTCAGGTTGCGGTTCATGGCCTGGTTGGTGAACGCCGGCAACAGCTTTGCCCGGGTGCCCGCGTATTTGTCCAGCAGTGCCGCTGCCGGCGGCGTGAGGTAGATGCTCACCGCCGTGCGTGTCTTGGTTTGCGTCAGCCGCAGCACCCGACTGCCATCCCATTCCTGCACGTTGGCCGTGTTCAGCTCGTGCAAGTCAGAATGTCGTAGCCCCGTGTAGCAGCAGAATAAAAAAGCATCCCGCGTAGCCACCAGCGTCGACGGTAGCAGCGCCGACTCCAGCGCCGCCAGCTCGGTTGCCGTCAGGTACACTTTGTCGACCTCGGCCCATTGCACCTTCATTTCCCGCGACTCAATGGCCGTGGGCATTTTTCGGTCCTCCCGCACGTAGCGTAAAAACGCTTTCAGGTGCTTCACTGATTTACATACCGTGTTCTGCGCCAGCTGCCGCTTCTGCCGCAGGTAGGCCAGAAACCGGTCGTGCATCGCCACGTCATAGTCAGCTACCACCAGCTTGCGGCGTAGCGACTTCTCAAACCCTTGCAGGTGGGCCCGCGTGTTGCCCACCGACACCAGCGACTGTTTCAGGTTGCCCCGCGCCTGCAGCGCGGCCTGGTAGTCGGCATACAGGTCTAAGAGCAGGGGAGGAGTCTCCACCACCACTGTCGGCGCCTGGGCTGGCGGCTGCAGGACGGCTTTCAGTGCCTCAACCGTGATAGGCAGTCCTTCGGTCCGCAGATAGCGGTACCGCGACTGCAGCCGTTCCGTCAGGGCCTGCAAATAGTCGTTAGCATCCTGGTAGCCGGGAAAGGATTTCTTGAAGCAGCCCTTGTCGGCATTCCACTCGGTGGCAAAGCACCGTTCCCGCGTGGCAAAGCGCAGGCGCTGCCCGTCGAAGTAGGCCCGCAGGTGAATGGCGCAGCGCCCAGCTGCATCGGGGCGGTCTGTCCGCCGCTCAAATTGGATGGTCATAAAACGGTTGGTTTTAGGGGGCGCAAGTGGGGGCGTACTTGGGGGCGTAAATCCTCCTAAACCGGGTCGTAAACCCGAAACCGTCCAAAAGCAAAAACCCCTAAAAACCGCTTCTGTTGCCAGATTTGCGACTTTTAGGGGTTTCCGTATGCAAACGGTAGCGGTCTGGACGGGACTCGAACCCGCGACCTCCGCCGTGACAGGGCGGCATTCTAACCAACTGAACTACCAAACCGTTTGCCTGGACCGGAAAACCGTGTGTTTTTCCGTTTTGGTGTTGCAAAGGTAGGGCAGAAAAACCGGGCCCTGCAAGCACAGGGCTAAACTTTTTTTGTAAAAAGGGGGCTTCGGCGAGCTTGGAGGCTGTTTTTCAAGCCGATTAATTTTTCGCTGGGCCCCCAACGACGGATGTTTTACCTTTGCCGCCCGCAATGCAGGCCGGATTTTCCGGGGCTGGCTGCCGTATTCCGGCGCTGCGCCCTGCCCGGCTCCCGGCTATTGCCTTTCTTTACTCAACACTAAACCCACCCGCGGTCCATGCTCCTCGATTTTGAACAACCCATTGCCGCCCTTGAGGGCAAGCTGAAAGAAATGCAGAAACTGGCCGAGGAAAGCCAGGTCGACGTAAGCGAAGCCGTGGCGGCGCTGGAAACCAAAATCAAGGCCCTGAAAAAGGAAACCTACGCCAACCTCACCCGCTGGCAGCGCGTGCAGCTCTCGCGCCATCCCGACCGGCCCTATACCCTTGATTACATTGAGAGCATGGCCGACAAGTTTGTGGAGCTGCACGGCGACCGCACTGTGGGCGACGACAAGGCCATGGTGGGCGGCTTCGGCGAGCTCGACGGACGCACCGTCATGTTTATTGGCCAGCAGAAGGGCCACAACACCAAGCAGCGGCAGTACCGCAACTTCGGCATGCCCAACCCCGAGGGCTACCGCAAGGCCCTGCGCCTGATGAAAATGGCCGAGAAGTTTGGCAAGCCCATCGTGACCCTGATTGATACGCCTGGGGCATTCCCCGGCATTGAGGCCGAGGAGCGGGGGCAGGGCGAGGCTATTGCCCGCAACCTGCGCGAGATGTTCATGCTCAAGGTGCCGGTTATCTGCGTCATCATCGGCGAAGGCGCCTCGGGCGGGGCCCTGGGCATCGCCATCGGCGACCGGGTGCTGATGCTGGAAAACACCTGGTACTCGGTTATCTCGCCGGAGTCCTGCTCCAGCATTCTGTGGCGCTCCTGGGACTACAAGGAGCAGGCCGCCGAGGCCCTGAAGCTGACGGCCACCGACATGCAGAAGGCCGGCCTGGTCGACGGCATCATCAAGGAGCCCCTGGGTGGCGCCCACACCGACCCGGAGGCCATGGTAAAAACCCTGAAAAAGACCCTCATCAAAACCCTCGACGAGCTGGCCGCCATTCCGTCCGAAGAGCGCATCAGCCAGCGCATCGACAAGTTCTCGGCCATGGGCGTAGTGGTTGAATGAATGAAGAATTAAAAATTATGAATTAAAAATCGACCACACTTGCGGATGTGGTCAATTTTTAATTTTTCACTTTTAATTTTTAATTCAAAATGACCATTCACACCCTTGACACCGGTTTGTTCAAGCTCGACGGGGGCGCCATGTTTGGCGTGGTGCCCAGGAGCATGTGGCAGAAGCTGAACCCGCCCGATGCCAACAACATGTGCACCTGGGCCATGCGCTGCCTGCTGGTGGAAGACCAGGGCCGGCTCACGCTTATTGACAATGGCATCGGCAACAAGCAGGACGAGAAGTTTCGCGGTCACTTCTACCTGCACGGCGACGACAGCCTGGAAAACTCGCTGCGCCGCCTCGGCTACAGCCGCGCCGACATCACCGACGTGTTTCTGACCCACCTGCACTTCGACCACTGCGGGGGCTCGGTGCAGCGCCGTGCCGACGGGCAGCTGGAAGTGGCCTTTCCCAATGCCAGCTACTGGAGCAACCAGGCCCACTGGGACTGGGCCGTGACGCCCAACCCCCGCGAGAAAGCCAGCTTCCTGCGCGAAAACATCCTGCCCATTCAGGAAAGCGGGCAGCTCCGGTTTGTGGAGCCCGGCGCCTCGCTGGCCAACATCCTGCCGCAATTCAGCGACATCATCTTCGCCGATGGCCACACCGAGAAGATGATGGTGCCCCTGATGCAGTACAAAGGCCGCACCCTCGCGTTCATGGCTGATTTGCTGCCCAGCACTGGCCACATTCCGCTGCCCTACGTGATGGCCTACGACATGCGCCCGCTGCAAACCATGACCGAAAAAGAGCAGGTGCTGCGCCGGGCCGCCGACGAAAACTGGGTATTGCTGCTCGAGCACGACCCCAGCCACGAGGCCTGCACCGTGCAGCACACCGACAAAGGCGTGCGCCTGGCGGAGACCCTACGGCTGGCTGATTTGTAGTTGGTGACGGGGTGATTTGGGTAATGAGGTGATGAAGTAATGGCGAGAAGAGGGCGGAAACAGGTTTGGTAATTTCCCTTGGGTATCCCCGGAAGTAGATTATTACTTCAGGCTACCCATTTTTTGGGGAGGGGCCGAAGTTTCACCGTATAACCAGACTTCGACTCCAACCTGACGCATGACGCCTCACCACCTCGTACCTCCATCACCGCATCACCAAAGTCAGCAGCTGGGCCTGGCCTTGTCTGGGGGAGGGGCCCGCGGCATTGCTCACCTGGGCGTGCTGGCGGCCCTCGACGAGCTGCAGCTGCCGGTAGGGCAATTAGCGGGCGTGAGCTCCGGCGCCATTGCGGCTTCGTTCTACGCGGCCGGCTTTGCGCCCCGCGCCATTCTTAAGCTGCTGCTGGCGACCAACCTGGCCCGGCTTACCCGGCCGGCCCTGAGCCGCTTTGGCCTGCTGCGCATGGACGCCGTGGAGCTGCTGCTGGCCAGCCACCTGGGCACCGATGTCACCTTTGCCGACCTGCGGCTGCCGCTTACGCTGGTGGCTACGGACTTGATTGGCGGCGAGTCGGTGTACTTCCGGGAGGGGCCGCTGCTGCCGCCGCTGCTGGCCTCGTCGGCAGTGCCCATCCTGTACCGGGCCATCGAGTACCAGGGCCGGCAGCTGGTGGATGGGGGCCTGCTCAACAACCTGCCCGTGGAGCCGCTGCTGGGGCAGCCGGGCCTGCGCGTGGTGGGTGTGCACTGCAACCCCATCAACCACGAGGCCCACATCCCTTCGTTCCGCCGCCTGATTGAGCGCACCCTGCACCTGGCCATCAACGGCAACACGGCCGCCCGCAAGGGGCAGTGCGACCTGCTGCTCGAGCCGCCGGAGCTGCGCTACTACGCCCCGCTCAGCTACCAGCGCGGGCCCGAGCTGTTCGAAATTGGCTACCGCTACACCCTGGAAAAAGCCGACGAGCTGCAGGCCCTGCTGCAATAGCCGGCGGGGACATTGCCCGGTATTTTCCTAGTTTTGCCTTTTCGCCGCGCCTTTCCGGGGAGCGGCCTTTCTGCTCTAAGTAGTTGGTCAGAATCAAGCTTACCCAACAAGACATACAAGGGCATTGCAGGCAGCGCAGCTGCTTTTGGTCTGACTACTTCATACTTGCGTCTTAAAACTTCCATGGCCTCTTCCCGCAAAACCTCAACGTTCTGGTACCTTTTCTCGCGCTTCTGGTTTTGGATAACCGGCTGGAAGCTGGGCAGCCGGGTGCCGCCGGGCCTGAAGAAAAGCATCATGATTGCCGCGCCCCATACCAGCAACTGGGATTTTATGTACGCCCGGGCCGCGTTTTTCCTAATGGACGTGGACGTGAAGCTGACCATCAAGAAGGAGTGGACCACAATTCCGCTGCTGGGCGGGCTGGTGCGCTCCCTGGGCGGCCTGGCCGTAGACCGCAGCCGCAACAACAGCCTGGTGGATGGCATGGTGAAGCTGTTTGAGCAGCACGACGAGCTGGTCATTCTCATCACCCCCGAAGGCACGCGGGCCTACCAGCCCAAGTGGCGCAAGGGCTTTTACCACGCCGCTATGCAGGCCGGTGTGCCCATTCAGCTGGGCTACCTCGACTACAAAAACAAGGAAGCCGGCGTGGGCCCCACCATTTACCCCACCGGCGACTACGACGCCGACCTCGAACTGATTAAGTCCTTTTACCGCACCAAGCCCGGCCGCTTCCCCGAAAACGGCGTGCGATAACCGCTCCGGCCTAGGCGCCGGGCGGTTTTCGATTACCTTCGCTGCACTATGGAAAAGGTGTATTCCCTGCTCTGGATACTGTTCGCCGTTGGGGTGTATGTGTTCCACCTGTTTAAAAAGGCCCAGGAAACGACCGAGCGCGAAAGCCGGGAGCGGCCCCGGCAGACGGGGGCGCCCACGCCGACCCTGCCGCAGCCCACGTTTCAGGAAATGCTGAAGCAGATGCAGGAGCGCAACGCCGGCCAGCCAGCCGCCGAACACACCCCGGCGGGCCGCCCCTTGCCCCAGGAGCTGGCGCGCCCGGCGCAGTCGCAGGAGCGCACCGCGGTGCGTCCTAAATCCCTGGAGCGGACCGAAGTGGCGCCCCACTCGCTCGAAGTCAAAGCCCCCGTGCCGGTGTACGCCGCCGCCCTGCCCCGCGCCTCCACCGAAGCGCCCATCACCGACTACTGGCAGGAGCGGGAGCTGCGCCGCGTCAGGGAACAAAGCCAGGAAGCCCTGCCCCTCAACCAAAGCGTGCGCCGCCTGCTAACTCAGCCCGAGAATGTGCGCGCCGCCTTTGTGCTAAGCGAGATTCTGCAGCGCCGGCAGTTTTAGGAGTTAAAAGTTGAGAGTTAAAAGTTAAAAAGCAGTACCGGCTTTTAACTCTCAACTTTTAACTAAAATCTAGTCCTGGGTTAGCGCATAGGTCACCAGGTTGGCGCCCATCTTCAAAGCAGCTTCGTGCACGGCGGGGGAGTCTTCGGGGTAGGTGCCCACGTCTTCCCAGCCGTTGCCCAGGTCGCACTCGTAGCTGTAGAAGCACACCAGGCGGCCTTTATAAATCAGGCCGAAGCCCTGGGCGCGCTTGCCTTCGTGCTCGTGCACCTTGGGCAGGCCCCGCGGAAATTTGTATTTCAAATTATAAATGGGGTGGGAGAAAGGCAGCTCCACGAAGTCGAGCTCGGGAAATACCTTTTTCATCTCGGGCCGGATAAACTTGTCCAGCCCGTAGTTGTCGTCGATGTGCAGGAAGCCTCCGCCGGTAAGGTAGCGGCGCAGGTTTCTGGCCTCAGCCGGAGTAAACGTCACGTTGCCGTGCCCGGTCATGTGCACGAAAGGGTAGGTGAGCAGCTCCGGCGAGTCCAGCTCCACGGTGGCTTCGTCGGGGGCAATGTTGGTTTTCAGGCTCTGGTTGCAGAACTGAATCAGGTTGGGCAGCGAAGTTTTGTTGGCGTACCAGTCGCCCCCACCACCGTAGTGCAGCTTGGCAATGCGGAAGCTGTAAGGTGGCGCCGCCGCGGTGAGCGACAGTAGGAGGGAAGCAGCGAGAAGCAGATTTCTGAGCATGGGAAAAGAAGCAGGACAGGGCCTGCGTTACAAAGTAAGGGCTGGCCGGGAAAGTTCAGCGTAGCAGCTGCGCAGCCATGGGCTTGCCAGTAGCGGGACAAGTGCCGACTAAAGACATGCCTCTGATGGCAGCGTTGCGGCTGGCTGGGCCCTGGGAGAGTAGATGGCGGCTGTGGCAAACAAGCCTAACTTGCCGGGCGTGGCAGCTCTAAAATTGCCCTGAAACAGATTTGGCGTTGAAAGCCAGTAGAAATGATGCACTTTGACGGCTACTTAATCCGGCTACTGACCCCGGAGGACTTTGAGGCTTTTTTTCAGCTGGTGGAAACCAACCGGGCCCGGCTGGCGAGCTTCTTTACCGGCACGGTTTCCCGAACCAAAACCCGGGAGGAAGCCCGGGCTTTTGTACTGGATATCACCCAGCGGGCCAAAGAGCGGACCTACTTTCCTTACATCATAGTCGATACCTCGAATGGGAAGATTGCCGGGTTTCTGGACCTGAAGAACATTGACTGGAGCATTCCCAAGTCGGAAATGGGCTGTTACATCGACGTCGCATACGAGGGCAAGGGCATCACCACCAAAGCATTCTGCCAGTTTGTGGATTTTTGCTTTGCCGAGCACCGCTTTCAAAAATTGTTTTTAAGAACCCACCACAGCAACACTTCTGCCCGCCGGGTAGCAGAGAAGGCTGGGTTTGAGATAGAAGGTGTAATCCGGCGCGATTACAAAACGACAGCCGGTGAACTCGTGGACTTGATTTATTACGGAAAGCTCAGCGCATCATGATTACCGGAAAAGACTTACTCGACCTGGGCCTCAAGCCCGGCAAATGGTTTAAAGAAGCCCTGGAGCACATCAACACCCATGCCCTTACCGGCGAAGCACTGCATGCTTACCTCGACACGGTGAAGCCTGCGCCGGCGCTGCCGCTGCTGGCCGAGCCACGGCCTTTCTTTGAGAACATCAGCGCCGACACGGCCGTGGAGCAGGCCAACATCGACTACGTGAAGCTGTCGATGAGCCAGCTCATGCGCACCCCCACGGTGGTGACGGGCGCCATTATGCCCGATGCCTGCCCGGCCGGGCCGCTGGGCACCATTCCGGTGGGCGGCGTGGTGGTAACGCGCAACGCCATCCACCCCGGCATGCACTCGGCCGACATCTGCTGCTCGGTGATGCTGACAAACCTGGGCAAAACCGACCCGAAAACCGTGCTCGACACGGCCCAGCAGATAACCCACTTCGGTCCTGGGGGCCGTCCCGCCGACCGGCAGTTTGCGCTGCCGGCCGATATCCGGGCCGAGTTTGAAGCCAACCCTTACCTGAATTCGCTGCGCAGCCTGAACCTGGCCCAGGAACACCTGGGCACCCAGGGCGACGGCAACCACTTTCTGTACGTGGGCACCTCGCGCACCACCGGCGACACCATGCTGGTGACACACCATGGCTCGCGGGGCCCAGGCGCTGTGCTCTACAGCCAGGGCATGAAGGTGGCCGAACGGTTCCGGCAGGACATCTCGCCCGACACGGCCCCGCAAAATGCCTGGATTCCCAGCGAAACGCCGGAGGGCCAGGCCTACTGGGCGGCGCTGCAAACCATACGCCGGTGGACCAAACAAAACCACCTGTGCCTGCACGAGGCCGTGGCCACGGCGCTGGGCGCCACCGTACAGAAACGATATTGGAATGAGCACAACTTCGTGTTCCGCGACGGCGACCTGTACTACCACGCCAAGGGGGCCACGCCGCTGGACCCGAAATTTATGCCCGACATCACCGGCCCGCGCATCATTCCGCTGAACATGGCTCAGCCCATTCTCATTGTGGAGGGCGCTACCACCGCCAACAACCTGGGCTTTGCCCCGCACGGGGCCGGCCGCAACCTGAGCCGCACCCGCCACAAGTTCAGCAAAGGCAACCAGACCAAAGAAGCCCTGTTTGCCGAAGAAACCCAGGGCATTGATGCCCGCTTTTTCTTCAATCAGATTGATATTTCCGAGTTGCCCAGTGCCTACAAGAATGCCGAGGAAGTAAAACGGCAGATAGCCGACTTCAACCTGGCTACTACTATTGACGAGGTGATGCCCTACGGCTGCATCATGGCCGGCGACTGGGAGCAGGATGCACCGTGGCGCAAGAAAAAACAAGTCAAGGAAGCAGCCCGACTGGCCGCCGCTGCCGATACGCAGGCAGACTGTTCGGCGCTGACGCCGGAATAGCGAATGAGCAGGCTTCGCAGTCCGGTAAGGGTGAAGGTCGGCTTTGGCGTGCCCAGGCACGGCTGGCTGCCCGTGGAGCTGATTGCCGCCGATGGGTTAATCCTGGAGCTGGATGTTTCCGACGTTCCCGTAAACCCGCTGGAGGAGCTCTGCAGCACCCTGATTCTGGCATTGCAAGGCATCTCGGCCCGGATGGGCTGGCACCTGGAGCCGGCATGGTGCTGGCTGTGCTTTGAATGGAGTGGCAGCACGGTTACTTTGATTGTGCTTATCAGTGATTCATTCAATAGCAAAGCCGAGGAAAGGCTGCGTATAACCGGCTCGGTTCAGGAGCTGGTGCTGCCTTGGTACCGGGCACTGAAAAGATTCAGCAGCAGGAGCTACGGTGCCGATTGGCCAGCAATTGATGCCAGTAAAATCAAGAAACTAACCCAAGTGGTACAAGCCTGGAAATTACGTTAATAAGACAAGGTCCAGGCCGAGCGGGTGCGCTGCTGCGCCCGGCGTCAGCAACTTTAATTTGCAGCAGAAACAACGATAGGGAATTTGACGGCCAACTACATGATGAGACGATTTTTATTGATAGCCTGCCTTTGGGCATTGGCCATGCCGCTGGCGGCACAAGGCAGGCTGGAGCAAGGCCAGATATCGGCCCCCTTCGTACTGGGCAAAGTGGAAACCATTCCGTCGGCAATACTGAAGGAGCAAAGACTGCTGAACGTGTACTTGCCGCCGGGATACTCGCCTGATTCGGCGGCGAGGTACCCGGTAATTTACCTGCTCGACGGCTCGGCCGACGAGGATTTTATCCACGTGGTAGGCCTGGTGCAGTTCTTTAACTTCCCCTGGATAAACCAGTTTCCGCCGTCCATTGTGGTGGGAATTGCCAACACTTCGCGCAAGCGGGATTTTACTTCACCAGTCGCCAACCTCGATTTTCTGGAACCCCTGGGATTTCCCAAGCGGGGGTTTGAGCAGGCCGGCGGCTCGGAGAAGTTTATTGCCTTTATCGAAAAGGAAGTGCAGCCTTTTGTCGAAAAGAGCTACAAAGTCAATTACTCCAAAACCATTATAGGGCAGTCGCTGGGTGGCTTGCTGACCACCGAAATTCTGCTTAAAAAGCCCAGTCTTTTCGACACCTATTTAATTCTTAGCCCCAGCCTGTGGTGGAACAAGCAGGCGCTGCTGCGGCAGGCGCCGGCCTTGTTGCAGCAACAAAACAAGAATAAC
The DNA here is from genome assembly GCF_039541835.1 of Hymenobacter saemangeumensis. Taxonomy (NCBI): domain Bacteria; kingdom Pseudomonadati; phylum Bacteroidota; class Cytophagia; order Cytophagales; family Hymenobacteraceae; genus Hymenobacter; species Hymenobacter saemangeumensis. The sequence continues at coordinate 23,147 of NZ_BAABGZ010000062.1, forward strand.
ATAAAAGTCTACATTGGCGTGGGCAAAGAAGGGAAAATGATGATTTCCGACGCGGAAGGCCTGGCCCAGGCAATTAAGAAATACCGCGGAGCCAGCGCCCAGGTAGTGTATGATTACCTGCCCAATGAAAACCACGCCACCATGACGCACCAGGCGATTTACAATGCCTTCAAGCGGTTGTACCCGGCGAAATAGCCAGGCAGCTGCCGCGCTCCCACGGCTGCCTGGGGGCATGGGCCCGCTCCTGTGCGGCGCTGGTCTGGCAATGCGGGTGGAGTGACCGGGAAACCTACTTTTGCCGGCCAACCTCTTTCATTAGCATGCTGCCGCAATTACTCGACCTCATCTCCCGTTCCGGCAACTTAAGCCCGGCCGACATTGCCTTGTGCGAACGGTATTTCCAGCCGCTGGCGGTGAAGAAAAACACGGTGGTGCAAGCCGCGGGTACGGTGCCGCAATACTTGTACTTCCTTGGTACGGGCTACATGCGGCTGTACTACGCCGATGAGCAGGGCAGTGAAATTACCACCCACCTGGGGCTGCCGGGCGATTTCCTGACGCCGTTTCTCAGCTTTATTCACCAGCAGCCGGCCCCCGAAAGCCTGGCAGCTATTACCGCCTGCGAGGTCCTGCGCATCGCCCACGCCGACCTGGCCGCCCTTATTGCCGGCAGCGAGGCCTTTAAGCAGTTCAGCCTGCTGATTTTTGAGCAAGCCATGGGCGCCGCGGCCCGGCGGGCCAATAGCCTGGCCACGCTCAGCGCCGAGCAGCGCTACCGGCTGCTGCTGGCCCAGCACCCGGCCGTGCTGCTGCACGTGCCGGTGCAGCAGCTGGCCTCCTACCTGGGCATCAAGCCGGAAAGCCTGAGCCGCATCCGGCGGCAGGTGGTTTCCTAACAAATGTCAGGTGCCCGCCCCCGGGCCGGGCTACACCTTTGCAGTCCTGGCCGGTAATGATGCGGCCGGGTTCAAGCGTTATGGAAATTGCACTGGTTGCCCTGGGCTCGCGGGGCGACATTCAACCTTATCTGGCCCTGGGACTGGGCCTGCAGGCCGCCGGCCACTCGGTGCGGCTGGTGTCGGCCCGCAACGAGGCCGCCTTTGTAGAAGCGCACGGGCTTGGCTTCCGGGCCCTGGACGTGGACGTGCGCCAGCTGCTGGACCAGGGCGCGGTGGGCGACACCCGGGGCAGTAACAACCCTATCCGGTTTTTCTGGCGCACCCTGCGCCCACCCGCCGAGGTGCGCCGGCTGCAGGTGGCGGTGCAGGAAGGCATTGCCGCAGCCTGCGCTGGGGCCGACGTGCTGGTGTACCACCCGGGCATGGGGCTGCCGTTTTTCCTGGCGCAGGCGGCCGGGCAGCTGAGTGTGCTGGCCAGCCCTTTTCCCCTGCTGCCTACCGCCGCCTATCCGGCCATCTTGTTTTACCGGGGGCAAAAGCTGGGCGCACTGGCCAACCGGCTGACCCATTACCTGTTCGACCGTATGTTCTGGGCTTTTTCCAAAGCCATGGTGCGGGCCTACTGGCGGCAGCAAGCCGCACCGGCCCGCTTTGGCACCTCGGCCGTGCAGCAGCACTGGCAAAGCGGGCAGCCGGTGCTGCTGGGCTACAGTGCCCGGCTGTTTGCTCCCGACCCGGCCTGGGGGCCTCATGCGCACACCACCGGGGCCTGGGCGCTGCCGCCCGACCAGGACTTTCGGCCGTCGCCGGCGCTGGCCGCGTTTTTAGAAGCCGGTGAGCCACCGCTGTACATTGGGTTTGGCAGCATGAAGCAGGAGGACGCGGCCAGCTTGCTGGCTCTGCTGGCCGAGGCGCTGCGCCGCAGTGGGCAGCGGGCCGTGGTGGGGCTGGGCTGGAGCCGAACCGACGCTGACCAGCCCTTGCCGTCCAGCATGCTGCTGGTGGAAAGCGTGCCGCATACCTGGCTTTTTCCGCGCACCAAAGCCGTGGTACATCACGGCGGGGCCGGCACGGTGCATGCCGGCCTGGCAGCGGGCCGGCCCACCGTGGTGGTGCCCCACCAGGCCGACCAGCCGGCCTGGGGCCAGCGCGTGTTCGAGCTGGGGGTAGGCAGCCGGCCCATCCCCCGGGAAAAGCTGACGGCCGAAAACCTGGCGGCCGCCATTGCCTATGCCCTGCAGCCCGCTGTAGTGGAGCGAGCGCGGGCCCTGGGCCAGCTATTGGCCGCGGAAAATGGCGTGGAGCGAGCCGTGGCCGCTATTGAGCAGGCCTGGCGCCTGCGGGAGCCGGCACACTAACGACCAGGCAGGCGGCGTGTTCAGCCCCGGGCGATGTGCGCCGTGAACACGGCCGCCAGCGCCGCCGTCTCGGTGCGCAGTCTCGACTCGCCCAGCGTCACGGGCTTGATACCCAGGCCCAGGGCCTGCTCAATCTCGGCCGGGGTGAAGTCGCCTTCCGGGCCAATGAGCACGCAGCACTGCGGAGCGGCCGCCACTACCTGCTTGAGGTCGGTGCGCTCGCCTTCTTCCAGGTGGGCAATGAAAGTGGTAGCCGGCGCTGCTGCCTTGATAAAAGCCGCAAAGTCGGTCAGCTCGTCGAGCTGGGGCAGCCAGGTCTGGCCCGACTGCTTGAGGGCGCTGACAGCAATTTTTTCCAGGCGCTCCAGCTTGAGCTCGCGGCGCTCGGAGCGGGCGCAGCGCAGGAAGCTGATGCGCTCTACGCCCACTTCCACGGCCTTTTCCACGAACCACTCCATGCGGTCGAGGTTCTTGGTGGGCGCTACGGCTACGTGAGTAAAGTAGGGGCGGGGCGGCAGCTGCTCGTGGGCGCTGATGCGCAGCTGGCAGCGCTTGGGGTTGGCATCGGCCACGGCGGCCTGGTAGCGCCCGCCCCGTCCGTCGAGCAGCTCCACGGCGTCGCCCGCCGCCAGACGCAGCACCCGCACGGCGTGCTTGCTTTCGTCTTCGGGCAGGGTATAGGTGGGGCCGCTGAGGTCGGGGGCAAAGAAGGTGTGCATGGGTGCAAAGAACGGAAACAGGCCTAAATCAGCGCCTGACTAAAATAAACCGCTGGGCTATCCACGTCGTATCCCTTGTTTCTGGTTCCTGGTTGGTGGTTGTCGTTCAAACTAGAAACAAGCAGCCAGAAGCCAGAAACTTTCTCCCATCCTTTCTTTCCACCTATGAAAATCAAACTGAAAAAGCTCGAAGACCAGACTATTGTCATCACCGGCGCCTCGTCGGGCATCGGGCTGGTAACGGCCCGCATGGCCGCCGAAGCCGGGGCCCGGCTGGTGCTGGCCGCCCGCAGCGAAGATGCCCTGCGTGAACTGGCCGCCGAAATCAACAACGCCGGCGGGCAAGCTACCTACGTGGTGGCCGACGTGTGCCGCGAGCAGGACGTGCGCCACATTGCCGAGGTAGCCATCGAGAAGTTTGGCGGCTTCGATACCTGGGTGAACGACGCCGGGGTGTCCATCTACGGCAAGCTGGAGGAAGTGCCCATTGAAGACATGCGCCACCTGTTCGAAACCAATGTGTGGGGCCTGATTTACGGCTCGCTGGAAGCAGCCAAGCACCTGAAGGCCACAGGCGGTGCCATCGTTAACATTGGCAGCGTGCTCTCGGAAAGCACGGCCATTCTGCAAAGCATCTACAGCGCCAGCAAGCACGCCGTGAAAGGCTTTACCGACGGCCTGCGCATGGAGCTGGACCTGGACGAGGCGCCGGTGGCTGTTACGCTCATCAAGCCCGCGGCCATTGATACGCCCTACACCCTGCACGCCAAAAACTACATGGAGCGCGAGGCCCAGCACGCCCCGCCGGCCTACGCGCCCGAAACCGTGGCCCGCGCCATCCTGCACTGCTGCGAAACGCCCGAGCGCGAAATCACCGTGGGCGGCGGTGGCAAGATGATAACCGGCATGCGCCACTGGGCGCCCACGCTGTTCGACAAGTTCATGACCAACGTCTTCGTGAAGCAGGAAAAAGCCGACTACCCGGCCCGGCCCCTGCACGACAACGGCCTGGACCACGCCGCCGGCAGCCTGCGGGAGCGCGGCAACTACCCGGGCCGCACCCGCGAAACCAGCTTCTACACCACTGCCGCCCTTAATCCAGGCGTGACGGCGGCGGTAGTGGCCGGTGCCGGCCTGGGGCTGGCTGCCTGGCTAAGCCGCGCCGAGCTGAAAAAGCAGTTTAAGCAGGCCAGCCAATAAAGAAGCGAACTGAATAGCAAGCCGTGCTGGGTTGGGACTAACGCTCCAGCCGAGCACGGCTTTCTTTTTATATTGGCCTCAGGTTAACTAAACCTCTGTAATCCCTCAACTTATAGGCCGCACATGCGGCCACAAGCTCGCCTGCTTCCCATGGAAAAGAAATACTGCATCCTATGGGCTTTGCTGGGCCTGGCACCAGCCGCTACTGCCCAGCTCAGTACCCTGAATCGGCCCGCCGAGCCGGTGGTAATGACCGGGGCCAGCCTGTCGGTCTTCGCCAGCCTGCGTCCGGCCGACGTCGTTGGCTTTCGCTACGCCAACAGCGCCTGGCAACAGATTCCGGTGCAGGTAGACGAGCGCGCCCTGCTCGACGTGGTGAAGCCCTACGGGGCGCTGGCAGCGGCGGCCGGCTATCCACCTTCGCCGAACAACCCCCGCATCCTTTTCTACACCGACGCCGGCACCTTCACCGGGGCCGACCCGGTGACCACCATTGATGCCGACGATGAGCTGGTGTTCATGACCAAAGATGCGGGCGGACGAGCGCCGGCGGGTAGCTTGCCCGCCGGCGTAGTACCCGGCAGCTGCCGCGAAGTAAGCCTTACCGACCCCTTAGGAGGGCTGGGGTACGTGTACCTTTTCCAAAATGCTGGCGCGCTGGCGCAGAATGCCGGGCAGCGCTACGTGAACTATGCCTCCAACCTGGCCACTACACCCGGCTACCCGGCCCACCTCATGGGCGCCAATGTTGAGAACACCACCATCAGCACCGCCCGCTACAGCTGGCACTTCGCCGCCGAGTGGGTAAGCGACGAGCTGAAGCTGGCCATAGGCTCCAACACCGACATTCTCGACCGCCACAAGAACTTCTTTGCCAATGGCAACTGCATTCGCCACGAAGATGCCTTCTCGGCAGCCGAAAACGCCTTCGTGACGGTGAAAGCCGGCCCCTTGCGGGTTATTCGCTCCTACATGGGCGCCGTGAGCGGCCCCCTGACTCAGCGTACGCACTTGTTCTATGAGGGGCGGCACGACATCATTACCGACCTGCGGGTGCACAACATCGTGAGCATCTTCGACGCCTTCGACTATAGCCCGGCAGCCAATGGCATGGTGTACCGCAACAACTTCAACACGAATGGGGTGGTCATCGACGGGCGGCCCGACGTTGTAGCCCTGGGCGACCTGCGCTGGGAACAGGTAAGCGGGGCGCCCGGCACGCTGTCGGTCCTGCACAGCCGTGCTACAACGCTCACGGCCACCGATGCTACGTTTTCGTCTTACTACGACGACAACAGCGCCAACCCGGCCTCCAACTGCACCGGCGACGGGCAGGCCTGGGGCACCAGCGGCGTGAGCGTGCAGTTCCTCAACGGCAGCGTCTGCACCGACCCGCTCGGCGGGGGCTGCGGCACGGCCTCCACCCACTTCCGCACGCTGCAAACTACCCGCAGCCTGTATTTCGACGCGCCCACCCTCCAACCGGCACGGCGGCCGGCTACCAGCAGCAACGGAACAGCCCCCTGCAGCTGGCGGTAGGAGGGTGTGCCACCGCGACGGCAGCCACTGCCGCTGCTTTTGGCGCCGACATCAGCCTGTTTCCCAATCCCGGCCCTGGGCTGCTGTCGGTACAGACCAGCCAGCCTTATGACCTGCAGGTCTACAACGTCCTGGGTCAGCTGCTGTACACCCGGGAGCTTTCGCCCGGCGTACTGGAGCTACAGCTGCCGGCCGGGGGCGTATTCGTGCTGGTTTTCACCGATGGCTCCGGCCTGAAAGCCATACGGCGGGTACTGCGCTAGGCGTTGCTTAACCCGCCCGTTGCAGCGAAGCGGCGGGCACCGCCGTTTTTTGCTCGGCTTCCAGCAGCCCTTTCAGCTTGCGCAGGTAGCGGCCCATCATCCAGTTGGTGTACCAGCGCAGGAACCATAGGGGCGGAGCAAAGCCCATTGCCTCATCCACCACCTTGCGCTCGAACTCCAGGGCGTACTCCAGGCGCGTGGCCTGCGTCCCCACACGCTGGAAGCGGCGTTCCATGCTCAGCCAGTTCGGGTCGCCGGCTTCCGTGGTGCAGCGCATCAGCTGCCCGTCATCATAGCGCAGGTATAGCAGCCGCTTGATGGAGTGGGGTACTTTCGCCGAAAGGAAAGCGTCCTCCGTGGCCACGCTGCCCGGCAGGGGCTGTGGGGTACTGAGCTCTGTTCCGTGGACTTCGGCTCGCCACTGGGCGTCGTTGCGCAGGTCGGCGGCGAATGCAAATACCGCGGCAAGCGGGGCGTTAATTATAATGCTGCGCCTGGCGGTGATGATGGGCGAGGTTGGGGAATTGGTTTGCATAAGTATCCTTCCAGACTCCTCCGCTATACATGGGCGTTGCCTGCCGCTGGTTCAATGAAAACATGCTTCAATTTCGTCCAATGATGAGGAAGCCTACATTTGCCACTAGCAGGTATTTAATAAGACCAGTTAAAGAAATATGACCACCAGCGAGTTCTGGCTAGCTACAAGCTTCGACTACATCATAACATACTCGCTTAACCGGGGACCCAAGCTTGATGCCATTCAAGAAGCTGCCAAGCTTTTGGTCAAAGAAATTCGCAGCCAGCTGTTGGTGGTGCCTTCTTCCCAGCTTCCCTTACTTCGGAAACAGCTCCGCCTTTTGGAGCGCACCCATGGCATTGACATGCTGAGCCTGACTCAAGGGCCAACGGCTTACAATATAACCGCCTCACCGGTGTCAGTAATCAGTAGAGACTCGCCAGAACAGCTTGAGCTAGCGGGCATATTGCAGGCACCAGTCCTTAATAGAATGTATTGGATGTGTGGACCGGTGTATCGGGATGCCTTGGCTTTCTATGATGCCCAGGATAATTTAACCGCTGTGCTCAACATCTGCTTCGATTGTGACCAGATGTTAACTCATACGGGAGAGGAAGTAGAGGCCGATACCGCTACTTATAAGCAGTTGCTTCATTTTCTCATACAGAAGGGGCATTCGATATCTAATCCGGACGGCATGCCAGGCAATGAATAAAAAAGCCCCGCTGGAACAAACCAGCGGGGCTTTTTTTACCTTAAACAGTAATTAAGCTACTTCAGCAGTGGCCGCTACGGCTACTTTGGGAGCGCCGGCCAGGATTTCCTCGTTGGCGTAGTCGGCATACTTCTTGAAGTTGGCCACGAACTTATCGGCCAGCGAGGCGGCGGTAGCGTCGTAGGCAGCTTTGTCGGCCCAGGTGTTGCGGGGGTCCAGGATTTCGGTGGGCACGCCGGGCACCGCGCCGGGCACTTCCACGCCGAAGATGGGGTGCTTGGTGAACTTCACCTCGTTCAGCTGCCCATTCAGGGCGGCGGTAATCATGCCGCGGGTGTAGCCCAGCTTCATGCGCGAGCCGACGCCGTAGGAGCCGCCCGTCCAGCCGGTGTTCACCAGCCACACGTTCACGTCGGGGTTCTCGTCCATCTTCTGGCCCAGCATCTCGGCGTACTTGGTGGGGTGCAGGGGCAGGAACACGGCGCCGAAGCAGGCCGAGAACGTGGTCTGCGGCTCGGTCACGCCCATTTCCGTGCCGGCCACCTTGGCAGTGTAGCCGCTCATGAAGTGGTACATGGCGTGGCTCTTGTCGAGGCGCGAGATGGGAGGCAGCACGCCGAAGGCATCGGCCGTCAGGAAGAAGATGTTCTTCGGCGCATCGGCCACCGAGGGCTCGATGGCGTTGTCGATGAAGTGAATGGGGTAGGCGGTGCGGGTGTTCTCGGTTACGCTCTTGTTGGCGTAGTCCACGGTGTGGGTACCGGGAACGAAGCGGGTGTTCTCCACGATGGAGCCGAAGCGGATGGCATCCCAAATCTGGGGTTCCTTCTCCCGGCTCAGGTCAATCACCTTGGCGTAGCAGCCGCCTTCGAAGTTGAAGATGCCGGCGTCGGGCGTCCAGCCGTGCTCGTCGTCGCCGATGAGGCCGCGGTTGGGGTCGGCCGAGAGAGTGGTTTTGCCAGTGCCCGACAGGCCAAAGAACACGGCCGTGTCGCCGTCGGCGCCTACGTTGGCCGAGCAGTGCATGCTCAGGGTGTTGTGCTCGTGGGGCAGCAGGTAGTTCAGCACGCCGAAGATGCCTTTCTTCATCTCGCCGGCGTAGCCCGTGCCGCCAATCAGAATCATCTTCTTGGTGAAGTTGAGGATGGCGAAGTTGGGCTGCCGGGTGCCGTCCACGGCCGGGTCGGCCTCAAAGCCGGGGGCGCAGATGATGCTGAAGTCGGGCGCCCAGGAGGTGTCGGCACCGGCGGCGGGGCGCAGGAACATGTTGTAGCAAAACAGGTTGTGCCAGGCCTGCTCGTTCACGATGCGCAGCTTCAGCTGGTAGTCGGGGTTGGCGCCGGCGTAGGCTTCCCGCACGTAGAGGTCCTTGTCGGCCAGGTAAGCCAGCATCTTCTCGTGCAGCTGGTCGAACTTGTCGGCGTCGAAGGGAATGTTGATGTCGCCCCACCACACGCTGTCTTCGGTGTTGGCGTCGCGCACTACAAACCGGTCCTTGGGCGAGCGGCCGGTAAACTTGCCGGTGTCGGCCATCAGGGCGCCGGTGTCGGTGAGCGTGCCTTCGCCGTTGCGCAGGGCGTGCTCCACCAGCTCGGCCGGCGTCAGGTTAAGGTGTACGGTGCCCGTCTGGGAGAAACCCAACGGGCGCAGGCGGTCAGCTGCAGTCGACAGGGAAGCGGTGGACTCGGACATGGGAATGAAAAATGTAGGTGGGAATGAAGAATTAATAGTACAAAGGTAAAATCAGGGCTTGCAAGCGGAGTGAAACAATTCGCAACTTTACTGGGACAAATCAAACCTAAGTTGCGGTTGAGTACGGAAATAATGGCGTTTGGGGGCTGGTTTCAGCCTTTCGCTGCACGTTCACTCGTCGCCATTCATACAATTCAGGCCCGATTTTCTGCAATCGTTCCCGCTCCATGAAAGAAAAGATAGCACATTACAACGGCTTATACGGCGACGACAAGGCCCGCGTCTCGCACGACTACCTGCAGAGTGAATTGATTGTGCCCCGCACCCGGCCCAGCGACTGGGGCCTCAAGCCTCACCTGCACGGCAACCTGTTCCAGCTGTTTTTTCTCGAAGCGGGCCGGGCGTCCTTTCACTCCACCGAGTCGGTGGAGCTCACCACGCCCTGCATGGTGCTCATTCCGGCGGGTACCGTGCACAGCTTCACCTTCAGCCCCCAGGTGCAGGGCCGCACCCTCACCCTGGCCGAGGCCCTGATGGACACCATCCTGCAAGCCACGCCGGCCGTGCTGGTGGAGGTGAACTCGGTGCGTATCCTGTCCGACTTCAACGACGAAGTGAGCTTTGCCGACCTGCTGGCCCTGGAACAGCACATCCACACCGAGATGAACCTGGACCTGCCCGGCAAGCAGCTGGCCCTGAACGCCTACTTCAAGCTGCTGTTTCTGAAAATCTACCGCCTGCTGCAGCAGCAGCGCAAGGAAGCCGACAACTCCAACCGGGCCCTGCACTACTTCCGCGAGTTTCAGAAAGCCATCGGGGCGGCGCCCTCGGGTAAAAAGATTGCCGAGTTTGCCCAGGAGCTCAAGATTACGCCCGTGCACCTCAACCGCATCTGCCAGGCGGTGAAAGGCAAGACGGCCCAGCAGATTGTGCACGCCCACACCATCCGCAAGGCCCACAACTACCTTATATACACCTCGCTGTCAGTGTCGGAAATTGCTTACGCCCTGCAGTTTGCCGATGCCGGCTACTTCACCCGCTTTTTCCGCAAGCAAACCGGCCTCTCGCCCGGGGCTTACCGCGCCAAGGCCTACCGCAGCGAAGGCCAGGCCAAAGCGCAGCGGCCCGAGCCGGCGGAGTAGGAGCGGGCGAACAAAGCTGCGATTATTTGCTGTTGGGCCGGCATAGTGCCGATTCTTTCCTAGATTTACCAACCCCTTTTTGCCTAATCCGCAAAGAGAAGGGCATTTTACACATTTCACATCCCAATCTCTCACTTAATTAACCCCAATATGCAAACTGCTACCGCCACGCACGAGTCTGCGCCGGCCGTTAAACAAGGACACCCGAAGGCGCTGTACATGCTCTTCTTCACAGAAATGTGGGAGCGTTTCAGCTACTATGGCATGCGTGGCCTGCTGGTGCTTTACCTGACCAAGTCGGTACTCGCCGGCGGATTGGGGGTGCCCACGGCAACCGCTACCCTGATTTACGGCTACTTCACCGGCTTTGTATACTTCACTCCCATCATCGGGGGCTGGCTGGCCGATAAGTTTATCGGGCAGCGCCGGGCCATTCTCATCGGGGGCGTGCTCATGGCCCTGGGGCAGTTCAGCCTGTTTTACACCCAGCCCGGCAGCCCGGCGGCCGTTTTTGGCCTGCCTAGCGGCACCGCCCTGGGCTTGCTGCTCATTATCATCGGCAACGGCTTCTTTAAGCCCAATATCTCCACGCTGGTAGGCCAGCTTTACCAGCAGGGTGACCCGCGCCGCGACTCGGCCTTCACCATCTTTTACATGGGCATCAACATTGGAGCCTTCCTGGCACCGCTGGTGTGCGGCTACCTGGCCGAAGACCTGTTTGCCACCAAGACGGTGGTCGACGGGGTTGAGCAGGTAAGCTCTTTTGGCTTCCGTTACGGCTTCCTGGCGGCTGGTATGGGCATGGTGCTGGGGCAGCTTATCTTCAACCTGGTTGGCCCACGCCTGCTCGGCAACCTGGGCCTGGCTCCGGTGAAGAAAGACACGAATGAAGTGGTAGTAAAGCAAGTGCTGACCAAAGAGGAGACCGACCGCATGGCCGTAATCTTCATTATCACCATCCTGGTAGTGTTCTTCTGGGCCGGCTTCGAGCAGGCGGGTTCTTCGCTTACGCTCTACACCGACAAATACATCAACCGCGAGGTGTTCGGCTACCTAATTCCTACTTCCTGGTTTCAGTCGGTAAACCCGCTGTTCATCGTAGCGCTGGCTCCGCTGCTGGCTGGCTTCTGGACCAACCTAGCGGCTAAAAACCGCGACCTGAGCATTCCCGTGAAAATGGGCCTGGGCATGATTCTGCTCGGCGTAGGCTTCCTGTTCATGGTTGGCGCTGTGCTGCAGCGCGGTGGTGACGTAGCCGACGAAACCGTGAAGGCCAGCATCATGTGGCTGCTGGCTACTTACTTCTTCCACACCATCGGCGAGCTGTGCCTGTCGCCCATCGGTCTGTCCATGGTGACGCGCCTGGCGCCGGTTACCTATGCCTCTATGCTCATGGGCGTGTGGTTCCTGGCGCCCTTCGTGGCTCAGATTGCCGGCGGCTATATCGCTTCCTACGTGGAGGAGCTGGGCGCCCTGAAAGTATTTGGCCTTATCGCAGCCTTCGTTATCCTGGCTGGCTTCCTGCTGGTTGCCATTGCCAAGAAGCTCTTCCACATGATGCACGGCCGCGGCTAATAGCCTGTAGCCTGCTCAAATAGTGAAGCTCCCGGCACGAACTGTGTCGGGGGCTTTTTTTTGTGTTTGGTGTGGTGCCACGAATTCCGCGCAGCGGTTCGTGGTACCACTAATAGCCAGAACAGAAGGCCGTTTAGGTATTAGTGGTACCACGTAGGCCTTCGGTTAATTTATGGCACGTAGTTGTCTGCAGCACTGTGTCCTCGTTCAGGTTTTAGTGGTACCACGAAGCCCTTCGGGCAATTCGTGGCACCACGCCGTTCTGCACTGCTAGTTACAAAAAAGCCCCGCCGGCAACGCCAGCGGGGCTTTTTTGTGACTACCAGAATCAGCGTAATCAGCCGAATCAGCAGCAATCAGCGATTTTACATCATGCCGCCCATGCCGCCCATGCCGCCCATGCCGCCGGCAGCGCCGCCACCGGCACCGCCTTTGTCTTCTTCGGGCTCGTCCGAAATCACAGCTTCGGTCGTCAGCAGCAGGCCGGCGATAGAAGCAGCGTTTTCGAGGGCCAGGCGGGTCACCTTGGTGGGGTCGATGATACCGGCAGCCACCAGGTTCTCGTACCGGTCTTCGCGGGCGTTGTAGCCGAAGTCGCCGCTGCCTTCGCGCACCTTCTGCACCACTACCGAGCCTTCGCCGCCGGCGTTGGCCACGATGGTACGCAGGGGAGCCTCCAGGGCCGTGCGGATGATGTTGACGCCGGTGCGCTCGTCGCTGTTGTGGGTATCCACGGCTTCCAGCGACTCCAGGGCGCGCACCAGGGCCACGCCGCCGCCGGGTACCACGCCTTCCTCAACGGCGGCGCGGGTGGCGTGCAGGGCATCGTCTACCCGGTCTTTCTTTTCCTTCATCTCCACTTCGGTGCTGGCACCGATGTAGAGGATGGCTACGCCACCCGACAGCTTGGCCAGGCGCTCCTGCAGCTTCTCCTTGTCGTAGTCGGAAGTAGTGGTTTCCATCTGGGCCTTAATCTGGTTGACGCGGGCCGTGATGTCTTCCTTCTGACCCTTGCCGTTGACAATGGTCGTGTTGTCTTTGTCGATGATGATTTTCTCGGCCGTGCCCAGGTAGTCCAGGGTGGCGTTTTCGAGCTTGTAGCCGCGCTCTTCGCTGATAACGGTACCGCCAGTGAGTACGGCAATGTCTTCGAGCATGGCCTTACGACGGTCGCCGAAGCCGGGAGCCTTCACGGCCGCGATTTTCAGCGAGCCGCGCAGCTTGTTTACTACCAGGGTAGCCAGGGCCTCACCGTCAACATCTTCGGAGATGATAACCAGGGGCTTGCCGGTCTGCAGCACCTGCTCCAGCACGGGCAGCAGCTCCTTCATGGTGCTCACCTTCTTGTCGTAGATGAGCACGAAGGGCGAGTCCATCTCCACTTCCATCTTCTCGGGGTTGGTCACGAAGTAGGGGGAGAGGTAGCCGCGGTCGAACTGCATGCCTTCTACCGTTTTTACTTCGGTCTCGGTGCCGCGGGCTTCTTCCACGGTGATAACGCCTTCCTTGCCCACTTTGTCCATGGCGTCGGCAATCATCTTGCCGATTTCGGAGTCGTTGTTGGCCGAGATAGTGCCTACCTGGGCAATTTCAGCGCTGTTCTCAATCTTCTTCGACTGCGCCTTGAGGTTGGCAACCACGGCCTGTACGGCCTTGTCGATGCCGCGCTTCAGGTCCATGGGGTTGGCACCGGCGGCTACGTTCTTGGAGCCGGCCGTGTAGATGGCCTGGGCCAGTACGGTAGCCGTGGTGGTGCCGTCGCCGGCCTGGTCGGCGGTTTTGGAAGCTACTTCCTTCACCAGCTGGGCACCCATGTTCTCGATGGGGTCGCGCAGCTCAATTTCCTTGGCCACGGTCACGCCGTCCTTGGTGATGCTCGGGGCACCGAATTTCTTGTCGATAATGACGTTGCGGCCTTTGGGGCCCAGGGTCACTTTCACGGCATTCGCCAGTTTGTCTACGCCGCGCTTCAGCTTGTCGCGGCCGTCGGTATCGAATTGGATGTTCTTAGCCATCTTTTAGGGATGAGGTGATTTTGGGTATGAGGTGATGGGGAATTCTCGCGGTCCAGGACAGGCCTAGAGCACGGCGAAAATGTCCGACTCGCGCATGATGAGGTAGTCCTCGCCATCGATGGTGATTTCCGTGCCGGCGTACTTGCCGTAAAGCACTTGGTCGCCCACGCTTACCTGGGGCTTGATGAGCGAGCCGCTGTCTGCCACTTTGCCTTCGCCAACGGCAACCACTTCGCCGCGCTGGGGCTTTTCCTTGGCGGTGTCGGGGATGATGATGCCAGACTTGGTTTTTTCCTCGGCGGCCGCGGCCTTGATGATGACGCGGTCGGCTAGCGGTTTCATGCTAAGTGCCATTTTGGTGGTATTTGGAGTAAGAAAGTTGAAAAATCAGGGTGTGCTGCCCTTCGTCACTTCCTGTGCCAAGGCGGCAAACCTGACAAAAGTGGCAGACTTGGCGGGCGAATGACAGGATTTAGTTCCCGGACCCTGTCAGAAGTAGCGGGGCGGGAAAGAAAAAAGCCGGTGGCCCCGCTTAGGGACCACCGGCTTCACAATCATCGCGGAGGGAATTACTCGGCAGGCGTCGGAGCCGCGGCGGGCTCGGCGGCCGGAGCTCCGGCTTCGGGCGTGCCAGCCGGGGTTGCAGTGCCAGGAGCAGCTGCGCCGGGAGCACCAGCCGGAGCGGCCGGAGCCGGCAGCTTGGTTTCCAGAGCACGCTGCTGGTTTACGCTGCGTACCGGGCCGGCCGTGGTGCCGGTGAGCATGTGGCTGCCCAGCGACAGCACCACCAGGCCAATGGCAAAGCCCCAGGTGAGTTTCTCCAGCAGGTCGCCGGTGCGACGTACGCCCATCAGGTTGGCAGCACCGCCGGCGCCAAACTGGCTGGAAAGGCCACCTCCTTTGGGGTTTTGGGCCAGCACCACCAGGGCCAGCAGGAAGCACACGAGAAGAATCAGAATAACGAGGGCAATGTACATGGTGGGTAAAAAGCTGGGCTTTATTGGCTAAGCCAGGGGTTGCAGGTTAAAATCAGGCCGCAAAGTACGCCAAATTTTCCGGCTGTTTCACTATCTGAGGCGGATAAATATCCTGAAAACATATGCCTCGACCCATTGCGGCGCCTTTTCAAGGGATATGGCTCGGTCCGGGAGCCGTGCTCTTCTTTCCTTGGCTCAAGGCTTCTCAGGCAGGGAAGCCAGGAGCTTCTGGTACCGTTTATCTACCCGTAAGCTCCTGAAGGCCGGGTTTCTCTCCAGCTCGGCCCGGCTGCTGAAGCCCTGGGTGCGGGCTTGTTCCAGCGCTTTGAACGCCCGGGCCGACTGGCCCTCCAGCGCATAGGCAGCGGCCAGCTGGTAGTAGGGCGCCGCCGAACCCGGCTCCACCAGAGTCCAGAGCCGAAAGGTGGTGACGGCGGCCCAGAAGTCCTGATTGGCCAGTGCGGCCTCGCCCTGGCTGTCGAACAGCAGGCGTAAAAAGTGCAGCTGCCGGTTGCCCAGGTGTTGCTCGGCTGGATTAGAGCTCTGCCGGAGCTGCTGCACCGCGGCTGCCCGGCTGCGCCACCCGGCCGCATCTGGTGCGGTGCCGGGCTGGGCTCTGGTGGCCAGGGCCTGGTAATAGGCCCGGCCCGTTTCCCGCTGCCAGCTACTATCCCGCTGAAGGATGGTCCGCTGCTGCTGGCGGGCCCGCTGCAGCTCCGGCTTCCGGGCCAGGGCCTCTGCGCCTTCCCGGGCTGCGGCAACATCGAGCAGGCCGGCAAAGTCGGTGCGGAGCTGCTCGTAAGCTTCCCAGGCAGCCAGCGGCTCGGCTATTGCCCGGGCCGCCGCCAGCCTTTTCTGGAAATACGCCGTCAGCCCGTCCGGCTGCTTGTCGCGCTGTCCGGCTTTGCTTGCCTGCAGCTCCAGCCATTCCAGGGCCTGGCCAAAGGTGGACGCGGGAGGCCAGTCGTGGCCGCCATCAAACACAAGTAAGGTATGCGGGGTGTGTTGCCCGCGCCACTGGGCCCGCAGCTCCAGCATCTCGCCATAATTGGAGTCGTCGAGGCCCACCAGCCCCGCGTAAGCCAGCCCCGCGGGCAGCTTTACCGATGGGGGCAGGTCTGGCAGGCCGGCGCCGCAGCCAGCTACGCCGACTATGCCCTCGGTGAGCATGGCCACGGCCGACGCCACGCGGGAGCCGCCGGAGAAGCCGCTGGTATAAAGCCGTTGCTTGTTCACGGAGTAGCGGGACTCAATATCGGCCCGCAGTACCCGGGCCGCGTCCAGCGAGCTTTCCAGGGCGCCATTGGCCGAGCTGTTGGAGCCGGCCAGGATAAAGCCGTAGGCATCGGCGGCGCCCTGGTAGCGGCGCAGCGGCTGCGCTCCCTGGGCCGCGGGGTCGAACATATACACCACCGGCCAGGTCCGGGCGGTACTGTAGCCAGCCGGCAAATACAGCGCATAGCTCTGCCGGGGATGGTTGCGGCACCAGACGGTATCAGCTACCACCCCGGGCTGCTGGGCGCGGACCGGGGACAAGCCAATGGCAAATGCGGCGAAGGCCGTGAGTTTGCGCAGCATGGAGGCGTCACATTTCGTTGCACTATCGGCCCGAATATAAGCCAGCAGATAAGCCGGGCGACCGGCACCAGCAAAGCTAGGCCTGGGCCGGGGCGGCAGGGAGTCAATCTGGGCCCGGAAATAGTCGGCTTTCTTCGGCTGGATGGCCATCAGGCGCTGGTATAGCTCAATGGCGCGGGCCTATTCTGCCTCCATAGCCTGCAGTGCTAGCGGCCGCAATGGCGGCCTGGAAGTAAACAGCAGTAACGTCAAGAGAGAGTTTTGATACCTCCTAAACAGCTTCTGTGGTAAAGCAGCCCAGGGCTTCCTGTTGGGTTACATGGCAGGGTAGTAGGTCAAGCTGAGTGGATTTAAGGGCTGCAGGTAGCCGTAGCTACTTTTCTTTTGGAGTATACTCTATACCAATGCATCACCGGCGGGCGGGGCATCAGGCCCGGCGGGGAAGGAGATGACAAAGTCTGCCTGGCCGGCCGGGGGCAGCAGCAGCTGGCCGCCGAGCTGCCGGGCCAGGCTCTGCACCAGGCGCAGGCCCAGCGACGAGGCCTGGGCCAGGGTAAA
>NZ_BAABGZ010000063.1:0-43356 GCF_039541835.1 Hymenobacter saemangeumensis
AAAAATGAGGTGGGTCGCACCCCAAATTTCGCCTCGTCGTGGAAGTCTTTTTTATTGGCACCCTACTTCCTAAACAGCTTCATAGTCTGGCTAACATTGCAGTTTATACTGCCTGCGCAATTTTAGTTTCTTGTGAATATGTCTTCGCCGAGCCCCATTGCCCTTGTATACCAAGCCTTGCAGGAAATATGTAACCGAGCCGAAAGCCATGCGTCCATCTTCCACAAGAATGAGGCAGCAACTCGCACGGCCTTGATTGAGCCGCTGCTACGGACCCTGGGCTGGGATACGGCCAACGTGCAGATGGTAGAGCCTGAGAAGACGCTTGGTAATGACCTGCGGGTGGATTACCTCCTTAGGGATGCTTTGGGAAGACCTTGTATCGTTATTGAAGCCAAATGCCTGGGCAGCAACCTGGATAAATACAGCTACGTGGGGAAAATCCTAGGTTACGCAATAGCTCTCAATGTGCAAACGGTTTGCATTACCGATGGTATTAGCTGGCATATCCACTCCAATCTACACCAGGGCAAGTCTGAGCCAATTACATTCGAACTAACTGAATCAGAATTACTAGCGTCCGCAAACCATCTCATTGACTGGCTCGACTCGGCGCAGAGCGGCCACGGAATCGGCTCAGGGCTCAAAGCATCGGGCGTGCATGAACCATCGGACAGCAGTGTTACGCGAACTAAAACCAATGCTCAGAAGCCGGCAGCAAAAACGAAGGCAGCTACTAAAGTCGCTACGCACCAACCAGACTATATCGACCTAAGCCAGCTTCATATGCATTCCCTGCCACCAGGCCAGAAGCCTAAAATGCTTCGCTTGCCTGATGGCAGCATAAAGCCCATCAAGACCTGGAAGGACATTTTGCTGGAAGTTTGCCGGCTGGCCCTGGCAACTAATCCCGCAATACAGCTGCCATTACCCGATAAAGCTGGTAAAAAGCGTTTCTTGCTTTCAAAAACCAAACCACTGGTAGGCTCCAGCACCGCGACACTTTACAATACACAGCAGGTATTTATTTACACCCACTATAGTGCCAGTGACTGCATCACGAACGCACTTTATGCTGTTCAGCAGATTCCAACATCTCATCAAGAGACGTCAATTGCCGTCAGCTTTTAGCTACCACGCAAACATTTCTCCCAGCACGGCGCATACCTCGCGGCCTGTGGCCTCTTCCAGCTCACCCAGGTGCTTCACCAGTCGCACGGTATCCACAGCCCGCAGCTGGTCGAGGGCGACCTGCCCGGGCTGCTGCTGAAACGTGCAGTTAACCCGCGTCGGGTAGCGCTTTTGGGTATGGGTGAGCGGGGCCACCAATACCGTTCGCAGGAATTTGTTGGCGGCATCGGGTGACACCACCACACAAGGGCGCGTTTTTGCGATTTCACTGCCCAGTGTAGGGTCGAGCGTCACCAGCCATACCTCGAAGCGGCGTGGGTAGGCGGCGCTTACCATTCGGTGCGGTCAAACTCGTTGGTCATTCCCTCGAACAGGTCACCTTCGGGCGCATCGCCCGCAGCCAGGGCAGCCGCAAACGCTGCGTCCCAGTGGGCACGTGGTGGCGCTGCCACCGGGCGTAGCACAATGGTTTTATCACGAATTTCTACCTCCACCTGCCCCTCAATGCCGCAGGCCTGCAGCATGGCCTTGGGTAATAATACCCCGCTGGAATTACCGATTTTGCGGACTGTCTGTATCATAATAATTGCCTCAGGTGTGGTTATAACAAAGGTATAACTTGAAATCATTCCCAGCTTTCCTTTTGATGTCGGATTGTTGGATATGGCAAGCCCAACATCTAATACGGTAAGAAGCTATTCAAAAATACCATCCTTCTTTCTTAAGCAAAAAATAAGATTTTCTAAAGAAAAAATAAAGGCTGGATTTCATTACCCTAGCTGTAACTTCCCCGTTGAAAACAAGCTTCCGGACCTATCCGGCCATTTTTTTGCACTTTATGGATAAATTTTTACTGCGCCTCTGCTTCCTACTAGGCATTGTACTACCGGGAGCCCACTGCCACGCATCCGACCCTACCCCACCCCGCCTGAGCGGGCAGTGGGAAGGCCCGCTGACCGTCCCGGGCGGCGCGCTGAAAATGATAATTACCATTGTGCCGCTCAGCAACGGCACTTACTACGCCGCCCTCGACGTGCCCCAGCAGCGCATCAGCCGCATGCCGGTGGAAGTGACGGTGAAGGACGACGACATCAGCTTCCGGGTGGAGCAGGCCGGCAGCAGCTTCACCGGCAAGGTGCTGGACGAGGGCGCCACCCTCAGCGGGAAGTGGCAGCAGCCGGGCCTCACCGCGCCGCTCGTACTGCAGCGCTCGACCACCCCCGCCGCTACGCAGGCCGCCACCAAAATGCGCCTCACGCCGCCCTACCGCGAAATTGAAGCCTCCTTTATGAACCCCACCGGGCGGGTGCGGCTCAGCGGCACGCTTACGGTGCCGCCCGGCGAGGGCCCCTTCACCGCCGTGGTGCTGCTCTCCGACCTGGGCCCGCAGGACCGCGAAGCCGAGCTGCAGGACTACCACCTGTTTGGCATTCTGGCCGACTACCTTACCCGCCGCGGCATTGCCGTGCTGCGCTTCGACGACCGCGGCGTGGGCCGCTCCACGGGCAGCTACGCCACAGCCACTACCAACACCTTCGTGACGGACGCCCAGGCGGCGCTGGCCTTTCTCCGCAGCCAGCCGCGCATCTCCAAGCACCACGTGGGGCTGATTGGGCACGGCGAGGGCGCCAACGTGGCCCTGCTGGCCGCTGCGCAGCCCAAAAACCCCGACTTCGTGGTGTCGCTGGCCGGTTACGGCCTGCCGGGCTACGACGTGCTGCGCCGGCAGGAAGGCGAGATTATGCGCCTCATCGGCTCCGACCGGGCCCAGGTGAAGGCGGTGCAGGGCCTGTACGAGCGCACGGTGGCCATTATCCGCGAAACGCCCGACAACGAAGCGGCCCGCACTAAGGTGGCGGCCCTGCTGCGCAGCGCCAACGCCGGCCTGGACCCGGCCATGGCCCGGGCCCGCGCCACCCAGCTGACCTCGCCCTGGTCGCGCTTTTTCTTCGACTTCAACCCCCAGGATAAGCTGGCCCAGGTGCAGTGCCCGGTGCTGCTGCTCAACGGCACGGCCGACCTGCAGGTGACGGCCAGCCGCAACCTGCCCCCGTTGCAGAAGGGGCTGAAGCGCACCCCGTTTGGCGTGGACGTGCACAAGCTCAGCGGCGTCAACCACTGGTTTCAGCCCGACCCGGCCGACTGGCCCCTGGTGAATGGCAAGCAGAAAGCGGCGTTCTCGCCCGAGGGCCTGGAGATAATGCGCAAGTGGCTGGTAGCCCACGGCCGCCCCGCCGCCCCGGCTCTGCCCGTGACGGTGCAGCGGCCCGAGCCGCCCAAGCCCAAGCCGGCCCGGCCAGCCGGGCCCAGGCCCAAAGCCAAAGCGCCGGTTCGCAGCCGCACCGCGGCCAACCCCAAAGTGACGGGCAGCACGGCGGGGGTGCGCAGCCGCTAGCGTGCAGCGCGGAATCTCATTCCGCGGTTAGGTGAAGAAGTAGTGGGTGAGCGGAATGGAATTCCGCTTTACGGTGAATCCTGTTTATATTGAACGCGCTATTCGTTCATATTCTGACCGGGTTGCCTGCCTGCGTTCTACCCACTCACCGCTGCTGCCTTGCCTGCTCCTACTTCTACCCACCCCCGGACCACCGTCCGGCGTAACCCCGTTTTGCACTGGCTGCGCCGCTACCTGGGCTACTCGCGCAGCGAAGCCCGCGCCCTAGCGCTGCTGCTGGCCCTGATGCTGGCCGTAGCCGTCGCCCCGGTTTTTCTCAAGCCCGACCTGCCCGCTTACCTGCCGGCGGCCGACCAACAAGCCCTCAACCGGCAGGTGGCCGCCCTGAAGGAGCACCGCAGCAGCTTTGCCAGCTCCTTCCCCGCCCGCTACCCGAAGCGGGAGTACCCCGGGCGGGGCCGCTCACGGTTTCCCGCCGTGGCCCGGGTGCCGCTGGCTCCCTTCGACCCCAACGCGCTTACGGCCGAGGGCTGGGAAGCGCGGGGCCTGCCCCACTTTGTGGCGGCCCGGCTGGTGAAATACCGGGCGGCGGCCGGGGGCTTCAAGGCCAAGGCCCAGATAAAGAAAATGTATGGGCTGGAGGACTCCCTGTACCAGCGCCTGGCGCCCTTCATGCAGCTGCCGGATGAGCTGCCCCGGCGCGAAACGCCCCGCTACGGCAACCAAAGCGGCTCAACGCTGGCCGGTAATAAGGAAACAAGCGCCTACCCGCGCAAGCCCCGCCACCTGCAGCCCTTCGACCTGAACCTGGCCGACACCACCCAGCTCATGCAGATTCGGGGCATAGGCCGGGGCCGGGCCAAATGGGTGGTGCAGCAGCGCAACCTGCTGGGCGGCTACGTGCACAAAGACCAGCTCGACGACATTTTCGTGCTGCGCGACGCCCCCGACCTGCGCGACAGCCTGAAGAAGTACACTTTTATTGCCCCGGGCTTCGTGCCCCAGCAGGTGGCCATCAACACGGCTACGTTCGATGAGATGTACGGGCACCCCTACATCCGCAAAAGCCTGGCCCGCCTGATTGTGGCTTACCGCCAGCAGCACGGGCCCTTCAAGTCGGCCGACGAGCTGCAGGCCATGCCCCGGCTCAAGCCCGAGGAATGGGAGAAGATGCGGCCCTACCTCCGGCTGGAATAGGCAGCTGCCAATCGGAAAATGCCAACAAAAAAAGCCCCGGCAAACGCCGGGGCTTTTTAGTTTACTACGCTTCGCGGGGCTTATTCCACCACCACGCGCTTGGTTACCAGCAGCTGGCCGGCGCGCACCTGCAGGGTGTACACCCCGGCGGCCAGGCTGCTCGTGTTAAACTCCGTGGTGGCACCGGCTGCCGTTAGCGGGAGGCTACGCTCGGCTACCACCTGGCCCAGGGCATTGAGCAGGGTGGTGTGCACCTTAGCGTGGCCGCTCACCGGCGGCACCTGCAGCGTGAAGCGGCCGTGGGCCGGGTTGGGATACAGGCTGACCAGGGCCGCGTCGAGGGCCGACTGGCTGGCCGTAACGGCGGCTTCGCGGAACACCAGGCTGAAGCGGGTACCGGCTGAGCCGGCGGGCAGCGTGGCGGTGTAGCGGGTGCCCGCCTGCAGCAGCGTGCTGCGGCCCGTGAGGGCGTCGCGCAGCTCTACCTGGGTGCCGGGCAGGAAGTTCAGCAGCTCGGCCACCGCGAAGGTGTAGCTGCCGGCCTGGGGCGCGGCTACCTGCAAGGGAACTACCGTGGCCTGGCTGCCCAGCAGAGGCAGGCCGTTGATGGCCAGACTGGCGCCGGCCGCCACTGAGCTCAGGTTGAGGCCGTGGGTGTTGGGCATCTTCACGGCATCGTGGCGGCCGTCGGCAGCCGCCGTAGCGCCCTGCTCGAAGTACACGTAGGCGGCATCAGCCAGCGAGGCACCGCTCAGCTCCAGCTGCAGCAGCGGACGGGTGCCGGCCGTGCGGTTGAAGGTGGGCTGGGCCGAGTAGGTGGTTTTGCGGATGGCATTGGGCAGGCGCAGGGTGCCGGTGCCGGGGCTGCTGGTGCGCACAAAGAAGCCCTGGGCGGTGGCAATTTCCTGGGGGCCGCCCACGCCGTTCACGTAGGCGGTGTAAGCGCCCGTGTAGCGGCCGGTCGACTTGTAGATGTACACGGCCTGGTCGAGGTTGGTGAAGTCGGCCGTGGACAGCATGCTCCAGTCGATGGGCGACGGGAAGGGGTTGCCCAGGAACTGCCAGCCGGCTTCGGCGTCGGTGCCGCGGCTCAGGCTACCAAAGGTCTGGTCGCCGTTTACCAGGGTGCCGTTGAAGTCGACCAGCTGGTTGGCGCCGATGTTCACGGTGTAGCCGCGGCCGTTCTGCAGGGGGCTGGCGAGCGAGGCGGGCGAGAACCAGCCTTTCTCAAAAGGTGCCAGGCTGGTGGCTGGCGAGCTGACCAGGCGGGTTTCGTCGTAGCCGTACACCGTGGGGAAGGGCGTCACAAAGCCGGGGTTGGCCGAGGTGTTGTAGGCCGGGTTCACCACCGGCGTGAAGCCGGTAGCCGTGGCCAGGTCGGCTACGGTGGAGCCCAGCACCGGGGGCGCGTAGTGGCGGTAGCCCAGGCCGGGGTTGAGGCTGGGGTCGATGTAGCGCTGCACCGTCACGGTGCCGCTCACCACGCCGCTGGTGTTCACCACCAGGGCCGTGCCGGCAGCCGACGAGAGCAGGGTGAGGCCGTTGCCGCTGGTGCTCAGGTTGCCGTTGCTGAGGCGAATCACCTGGGCCACGCTCAGGGCCTGGCTCAGGCTCAGGCCAGCGGCGTTGTCCACGGTGAGGTTGCGCACCTGGGCGGGCAGGCCGTTGCCGGTTACCTGGGCCGCGCTGCCATTGTACACGTAGCTGGCATCGGGGCTATAGCTGCGGGTGCCGCTTACCTGAACCGGGCCGTTGGCACCCGAAGCGGTAATGCCGGCTGGCGAGCAGATGAGCAGCGTGCTGCCGGCCTGCATCACAAAGCTGCCCGTGCCACTAATGGTCTGGCAGTTGGTGTTCAGGCTGGCGCCGCTGGCC
Source organism: Hymenobacter saemangeumensis (assembly GCF_039541835.1). Taxonomy (NCBI): domain Bacteria; kingdom Pseudomonadati; phylum Bacteroidota; class Cytophagia; order Cytophagales; family Hymenobacteraceae; genus Hymenobacter; species Hymenobacter saemangeumensis. Next base: position 6,599 of record NZ_BAABGZ010000063.1, read on the forward strand.
AGGGTCAGGGTGCCGTTCACCGTCAGCGGGCCGGTCAGGGTGGCGTTGCCGGTGATGTTCACGTCGCAGTAGGTGCCCGACACGCTGGACTGGGTGCCCGACAGCGTGGTGGCCGGCGTCACGTTTACCTGCAGCGGCACGCGGCTGCCCGTGCAGGTAGAGCCCAGGCGCCAGTCGTAGAAGTAGTAGTAGTACGTGGTGGCCTGCGAGGCGAAGTTATTGGACGTAATGGTCACGTTGCCGTCGCTGCTCACGTAGGGGTAGTTGCCCCCGGCCGTGTTGCGGTAGAGCACGGCCGTCGTGCCGTTGGTGGTGGTAGCCAGCGACAGCAGCAGCCCGTTTCCGGCCGGCACGTTGAAGTTCAGCGGCACAAAGGTCTTCTGGTTCACGTCGGCGGCCGTTAAGGTAGCCGTGTAGGTTTGCAGCACCGTGCCCCCCGTTACGGCCGACTCCAGCGTAATCACGGCGTTGCCGGCGGCGGTGGGGTACACGTACACCCCGGTCAGGGTGGTGGCATTGGTGGCGTTGAATATCATACCGTACTTCACCGTGGGCGAGAAGCCGCCGCCGGAAGTACTCACGGCGGTGTTGGTGAGCGGGCCTACCGTGGCCACGCCACCGGTGGAGGTCTCCACATAATAAGTGGTGTTGGCCGTGAGGGCCGGCGTGGTGAAGCTGGCCGTGGGGCTGCTGGCCGTGCCGCCCGTGGTGCTGGTCAGGGCCGTGCCGCCGCTAGCGCTGCCGAAGAACTGGAACGTCTGGCCGGTAGTGCCCGTTACCGTCAGCGTAGCCGTCGAGCCGCTGCAGATGGCTTGCGGCGCGTTGGTGGCGGCCGGCTGCGGGTTGTTTACCGTCACGGTCACCACGTTGGAGTTGGCCACGCTGCTGTTGCAGCGGGTCTGGGCCCGGAAGTAGGTGGTCTGGGTCAGCGTGCCGGTGGTGTAGCTGGTCGTAGTGCCGCCCGTGCCGGTGCTCACGTCGACAAAGTTCATGTTGTCGGTCGACTGCTGGAACTGCGTGCTGCCGTTGGCGGCACCGGCCAGGTTCAAAGTGACGGTACCGCTCACGCACAGCACGGCCGAGCTGGGCGTGATGGTGCCCGCTACGGGGGCCGCTACGGTAGCGGTGGGGCTGGGCGTGAGCAGCGTGTTGCTGCTGTTCTGGTCGCCGGCTACCGCGGCCGAGATGGCGAAGGTGTAGGTGCCCACGGCGCTCATGTTGAGCGTCGGCGACAGGGTCACGCTGCGGGTGGCGCCCGATGCCAGGGTGCCGCTGTTAACCGTAGCGGTCAGGGTGGCCGTGGTGGCGCCGGTTACGCTCACCGTTACCGTGGCAGGGTTGGCAGCGAAGTTCAGCGTGCTGCTGCCCATGTTGCGCACGCTTACTTCGACCGATTCAGCTGTACCGGGGCAGGAGGGGTTGCTCAGGGGGGCAACCAGCGCCACCGGCGCCAGGTCGATGGCCACGGGCGTGAACTCGAAGGCACCCAGGTCGGGCGGGCTGTTGCGCAGCACGTTGGCAAAGTCGCGGGGCACGCGGGCCAGCACCGAGGGCAGGCCCACGTTGTTGAGAGCCACTGCCATGGGCACGAAGTTACCCGAGGCCGGCGCTGCGAACAGCGGGTCGGCCTGTACGCTGTTGGCGTCGTAGCTGTTGTTGTTGGCCGTGCGCCAGTTGGCCAGGGTGGCAAACGTCGTGGTGCCGTGGGTGCCGGTGTAGAAGTTGGTGCCCGTGCCCACGAACAGGTCGTTGTAATCGGAGTAGATAGACGACGTGGCGGTGCTGAAGAGCAGCGCGTTCTTGGCGCCCGTGCCGCTGGGGTTGCGGGTCACGCTCACCACGTTGTTCACAAACTCAATGCCCGTAGCCAGCGTGGTCTGGTAGAAGCCGGCCGTGGCCGAGGTGCTGGTCACGCCGGTGTTGTCGAGCGAAATCGTGTTGTGGTAGTAGCGGGCAAAGTCCGAGCTGCTGTTGTAGATGCCGTATGCAATACCCGAGCCGTTGAAGTCGTAAATCAGGTTGTTCACCACGTCGTTCTCGCTGCCGGCCAGGCCGTCGTTGGCTGAGAAGTACACCCCATATGCCGACGACGTAGAAGTGGGGTTGCCCGTGAAGGGATGGTGAATGCGGTTCCGCTCCACGGCGGCGTTGATGCTGCCGCTCATGTACACACCGTAGAAGGTGCTGCCGTTGCCGCGGGTGGGGCGATGCACGTTGTTGCTCACGATGCGGGCCCCGTCGCTGTTCTCCACGTCGATGCCGTAGAGGTAGAAGTCGCGCACCTCATTGCCCGTCAGCAGCAGGCCCTGGCTGCGCACGGTGGTGCTGGCTCCGTTCAGGATGATGCCGTAGTAGCCGCCGCTCACGGTGTTGTTTTCCAGGCGCAGGAAGCTGGCCGAGTTGCCCAGCGTGGCCGGGCTGGTGTTGGAGCCGCTGCCCACAATACCGGCGTAGTTTACCGACGAGGTCGAGGCCATGTCCGTGCGGATGTCGCAGCCGCGGAAGCGGTTGTAGTCGGCGCCGTTTATCAGGTGCACGCCCCAGCCGTAGGTGGGGGCCGGCGTGGCTCCGCCGTTGGTGGCGTCGATGGTCAGGTTCAGGAAGCTTACGTAGTCGGTGCCGTTGAGCTTGATAACGGCCCGCTGGTTGGCATCGGCCGAGCCGAAGCGGATGGTGCGGCTGTTGCCGTTGAACACCACCGTGTCGGTAGCCGAGGTACCGGCAATCTGGCCCAGCTCAATCTGCTCGGTGTAGGGGCCGTTCAGCACGTTGAACTGCACCGGGCCCAGGATGCCGCCGGCGTTGAGGGCCGTTGCGGCGGCCGTGAAGCTCACGAAGTTGGTGGCGCTGGCCCCCGCCAGGTTGTTAATGGTGTAGGTACCGCTCAGCGCCGTGTTGAAGGTCGTCGTGAAGGTGTTGTTGCTGGGGTCGCCGTCGGCCGTGTTGTTGGGCAGCGAGGCCACTACGCTGAGCGTGGCGCTGCCTGGCTGCAGCACTACCGGCGTGGTGAAGGTGGCCGTGCCGGTCTGGCCCGAGACGATGTTCAGGCCGGTGAAGGTCTGGGTGACGGTGGTGCCACCGTTGTAGGTATAAGCCAGCGTCACGCTGTTGAGCGTGCCGCCACCGTTGTTCTGCAGCGTCACGGTTACCGGCGACGAGCCGGCCGCGATGGGCGGAGCCGGCGCCACAAAGCCCAGCACGGCCACGTCGTTGGCCACGGGCGTAAACTCGTAGGCACCCAGGTCGGGCGGGTTGCTGCGCAGCACGTTGGCAAAGTCGCGGGGCACGATGGGCAGCAGGGCCGGGTCGCCGGCTCCGTTCAGCACCGCCGACGAGGGCACCAGGGTAGCACCCACGAAGTTGGGGTCGGCCTGCACGCTGTTCTGGTCGTAGATTCTGCCGTTGGCTCCCTGCCAATCCAGCAGCGTCGCATACGTGGCGCCGTAGTAACCAGTAAAGTAGTTACCGCCCGTGCCCACGTACAGGTCGTTGTAGTTGGAGCTGATATTGGAAGCAGGAGTGTTAAAGTACAGGGCCACGCGGTTGGCCGTGCCGCCGCGGGTTACGCTCACGATGTTGTTGCGGAACTCAATGCCGTCGGCCTGGGTGGTCTGGTAAAAGCCGTAGGTTACCGAGGTCGAGGTGCTGGCCGCGTGGTCGAGCGAGATGGTGTTGTGGTAGTACTGGCCGTAGTCGGAGCCCACGTTGTAGATACCGTACTGAATGCCGGCCGTGATGAAGTTATACACCAGGTTGTTAAACACCACGTTGCCGTTGCCGGGCGTGCCGTCGGCCGAGGTGAAGTAGATGCCGTAGGCCGCGCTGGTCGACGTGGGCGTGGCCGTGGCCGGGTCGTGAATGCGGTTGCGGGTCACGTAGGCGTTGAGCGTGGCGCCCGTGAAATACAGGCCCGCAAACGTGGAGAAAGTAGCCCGGGTGGGGCGGCTGATGTCGTTGCCGGTCACCGTGGCGCCATCCGTGAACTCCAGGTCGATGCCGTAGAGGTAGGTATCGGTTATGACGTTGTTCGTTACGTAGATGCCCGTGAGCATGGTGGCCAACGCGCCGGTGGCAATTACCGCGTTGTAGCCCCCGCTGATGGTGTTGCTTTGCACGCGCAGGTCGGTAGCCGAGCCGGCCGTGGTGCCGGAGGTAACGCTGCCGCTGACAGCCACGCCGTAGTTGGCCGTAGCGCTGGTGGCCGCCGAGGGCGCCCGGATTACCGAGTTGCTTACCCGGTTGAAGTTGGCCGCGCCCACCAGGTGCACGCCAATGCCATAGGTGGCCCCGGCCGATACGTCGATGGTGAGGTTGTTGAGGGTGACGTAGTCGGTGCCGTTGAGCTGAACTGCAGCCGGCTGCGACACGGTGCCCGAGTAGCTCAGGGTTTGCTTGCTGGCCCCGCCGTCCACCACAATGGTGTCGGTGGGGCTCACGCCGGCTACCTCAGCCAGCGCGAACTGCTCGGTGTAGGGGCCGTTCAGCACGTTGAAGCGCACCGAAGCCGATATGCCGCCGTTGTTGAGGGCCGCCGCCGCTGCCGTAAAGCTCACGAAGTTGGTGGCGCTGGCGCCAGCCAGGCGGTTGATGGTGTAAGTGCCGCTCAGGGCCGTGTATACCGTAGCCGTAATGCTGTTGTTGGCGGCGGTGGGGTCGGCGCCGCCGTTGGGCAGGCTGCCGGTCACCACAAAGGTGTTGGCCCCGCTGGTGAGCGTGGCCTGGGTGGTGAAGGTGAGGGTGGTGGTGGCGTTGGGCGCCAGGCCGCCGGCAATGGTGAAGTTCTGGCCCACGGCGCTGCCGCCGTTCAGGGTATACTCCAGGCGCACCGTGTTCAGGGTGCTGGTGCCGTTGTTGCGGATGAGCACCGAAACCGTCCGCGGGCCCGTGGCGACGGGCGCCGTGGGCGAGGCCAGGCTGAGAACGGCCACGTCGCTGGCAGCCGGCGTAAACTCGTCGGCCCCGATGTCGGGCGTGCTGGCGCTGCGGGCCTGCAGGTCAATGTCGACGCCAATGCCGGGGGCGCTGGAAGTTACCGGCGTGCCGGCGTTGTTGAGCGCCGCCAGCGAGGTGTGCAGGTCGGTGTCTGACCCAAACTCGGGGTCTACCGTCAGCGAGCTGTTATCGATGGGCACCGCTCCGCCCTGGCCGGTATTGGGATAGGAGGTCTGCCAGTCGGCCAGCGTAACTCTTATGGTAGTGCCAGCCGAGCCGATGGCGGCACCCTGCCCCGGCAGCACGTACAGGTCGTTGTAGTCGGAAGTCGAGCCCGTGCCGCCGAAGGTAGCGGTGGTCGTCGAGCCAATGGCGATACGGCTGGGCGTAACGCTGGCCTGCACCGGCGAGAAGTTGGCGAAGATGTTATTGCGCACCGTGAGCACCGGGCCGGTGGTGGCCGCCGCGCCCGCGTTGAAGGCAATGCTGGAGCCGGCGTAGCTGGGCAGCGCCTCAATGCGCACGCTGTTGTAGAACAGGTGGATGCTGCCGTTAGCCGTGGCCGTGCTGGTCGTTACCTGGGTGGCAATGCCTACCAGGTAGCGCGAAGAGGTGGCCGTGGTGTAGGCGTGGGAGATGCCAGCCACGAAGTTATTGTGCACCGTCAGCACGTTGGCCGCGTTGCTGATGGGGGCAATGTCGAGGCGCATGCCATACACCGTGCTGGTGCTGCTGCTGCCCACGTTGCGGATGTGCAGCACGCGGTTGCGGTACACGTTGCTTGGGCCGTAAGCGCCTTCCACGGAGATGCCCGAGCCGATGGCGCCGAACGACACCACGTTCTGCACCGTGTTGTCGAAGATGTTGACCTCGGTTTGCCGAACAGCCTGAATACCGGCCGTTACCGTGCCCAGCGAGGTGCCGGTGGCGTTGCCGATGTCGCCGCCGGGCACGCTGGCCATGCTGGCCCCGATGGTGCAGCCCGAGATGGTGGTGTTGGCATCATACACCGTGGTGCTGGCCGTGAGCAGGTGAATGCCCTTGTAGGCATTCTCAATCACCAGCCCGCTGTAGGTGTTGTTGGTGTTGAAGTTAGTGCCGCCGGTGGCTACGCTCACGCCGCCCCCGCCCGAGGCGCCGGCCGTGGTGGCGGCGCTGGAGCTTTGCAGCACGCCCACCGACGACACGTTGGCCCGGTCCAGCACAATGCGCGCATTGCGGATGGTGTTGAAGATGGCCCCACTGCTGGCGGTGTTGCGCACCAGGTAGCCAAACTCCACCGCGTTGGCGCCCAGGCCGGCGGTAACGTCCACGTTGATGCCATCGAAGGTGATGTAGTCGCCCCCGCTGATGGCCACCACGGCGTCAGTCAGCGTGCTGTTGCCCGTGGTACGGGTAATGGTGGGGTTGTCGGCCAGGTTAGAAGGCGTCAGCCCGTTTTCCTGGAAGATGATGGGGGCCGTGGCCGAGCCCGACACCGTAATGGCGGGCACGCCCGTGGCTTCGGTAAAAGCTACCTTGGCCACGTTGAAGGTGACGCCCCCCGCTGCAGTAACGTTGCCGCCCGCGTTCAGGGCATTAACGGCCGCCGTGAAGGTGGTGTAGTTGTTGGGCCCCGACCCGGCCGGGTCGATGGTTTTGATGCCCGAAAGCTGGGCCTGGGCGCCCAGGCTGCTCAGCAGTACTGCCAGCCCGGCCAGGCTGGCCCGCTTACGAAGACGGGGGGAGAGGAAGGGAGTCTGACCGAACCAGAGCTGCTTCCAGCGTTTTGTAAATATGCGCATAGGCTTGTGGAGAGAATGGGTGGAAAAAACAAAAGTCAGGTTATTACTAAGTCAGGAGCTGGGGGCTTCGATTTCCTTAACATCATCTGTCTTCAGACACTGACAAGCATTAGGTTAAATATAATTATTCCAATTTAACACTGGAAGCACTTTGCAAGCATACTTGCATTAGGCTAAGCCATACGCCCAAATTGTGAATAAGTTACAACAGCACAACAGCCCGGCCCAACGGCAGGCTTTGCGAGCCGTCTTATTTCACTTTTCAAATACGCTGCCAGGGCTAGCAACCAGCGCAGAGGGGGCTGAACCGGCAGAGATGCCCAAAAGGCTACCCGGACAAAGCCGGGAAAAGAACCGGGGATATACCCGGTCCTTTTCCCGAAGCCTAGCCGCAAATTCCGTCTTATTTCAGCACTACTTTGCGGCTAAGCAGCACGCCTCCCACCCGCAGCTGCAGGGTGTACAGTCCGGGGGCCAGCGCGGCCACATGCAGCGTTTCCGTGGCTGCTCCCGCGTGCAGGCTCAGCGACTGCGTGATTACAGCCTGGCCCAGCACATTCAGCAGCGTGGCCTGGGCCACGGCTGCCTGTCCGCCGCTAAGCTGCACGGTCAGCCGGCCCGTGTCGCTGGGATTGGGATACACGCTCAGAGCCGCTGCAAGGCTGGAGCGCGAAGCCAGCGTTACAGTAGACGCGGCAATGCTAAAGGCGCCCTGCACATCGCCGGAACCATAGCCCGACACCGCCACGAAGTAACGCTGCCCGACCATGAGGCCCGTGGCCGTGATGGCCCCAGCCGCCTGGTTGTTGCCTACGCCCTGACAGCCCAGCAGCGTAAATGAAGCTTGGCAATTAGCTCCTTCGAACACCCGTACCATGCCAGCAGGGTTGCCGGTTACGTTGAGGTATACCGTGGGGGCCGGAGCCGTAAAGGCAAACCACACGTCTTTTGGCAGCAGGGCAGGCGAACAGGCCGGTAGCTGCAGGTCGTTGTCGGTGCTGGTGGTGGCCCCCACAGTGGTAGCCGCCAGGTAGGTAGGCGCACTGCTGCTCACAGCCAGCACGATAGCCCCGCAGGGTTCATCGTTGGCAGGCACCGCCTGCAGCGTGCGGAAACAGATGGGGCCTGCCGTGGGGCTGTTGCCCTGCGTGCCGCCACACACCTTGGTTACGTAAAAGCAATACTCGGTATCGGCCTGCAGGCCGGTTAGCGACGTCAGATTGGTGGTCAGGTTCATCAGCGTGGTGCCGCTGCCGGGTGCAAAGCCCGCCAGGCCATACTCCACCGTAAAGCTTTCCCCGGCCGCCGCCGCGCCGCCCCAGGTAAGGTCGGCGCCGGTCGCGCTGATGTTATCGGCGCCCGGCGCGGCCGGGACTATGCAGGTTGCCGGGGCGGTGGCACAGATGGTGAAGCTGCCTTCCAGGTCGTTGCCGGCTTCCCACACCCGCACGTACAGCACCTCGCCCGGACTACGCCCGGTTAGAGAGATAAGGGAGAAGTTGCCATTGGGAGAGTCGTTGTCATCGCACTCAATCTGGGTGAGGCTGCCGCAGGTGCCGGCATACACGGCCATGCCCGTATCGAGGATGGGGCTGCTGGCTACCGGGCCGGTTTCCAGCCGGATAATGCCGGCGGGGGGCACGGTTACTTCAAACCACACGTCGCCGCCCTGGTAATTGGCCGTACCAGAAGTAGGGGTGGTGCAGGCCGTGGGTGCGGGCACGCCCGCCGAAGCCGAGGCACCCACGTTGGTGCTCGTGGTGGGCGAGGTGCAGCTCGTGGCACCTATCCGCACCGGCAGGGGCGTGGCGCCCGCGCAGTCGTCGTTGGCTGGTGGCGGCGGGGCGTTGGTGATGCAGATAGTAAAGTTACTGTTGCTGATGGTGGGGGCCGTATTCGAGAACGAGTACACCCGCACGAAGTAGGTGCTGCCTACCGTGAGGCCGCCCACGCGGAATAGCTCCACGCCGCCGGCGGCGGTTCGGTCGGTGCATTGCACGCTGCTCAAGGTGCCGCAGGTGCCGGCCAGCACCTGCACCACGGCATCGAAGCCGGCCAGCTCATCTACCCGCACGTCGTGTGAGGCGGCAGTGGCTACGAAGGAATACCACACGTCGTCGTCGGCTGTGCCCAGCGCGGGCGTGCACACCGGCGCCCCGGCCGAGGCCGTAGCCCGGAAAGTAGTGCCTAGCAGCGGCGAGCAGGTGTTGCGCGAAGCCAGGCTGATGGCACCAGCACAGTTGTCGTTGGTAGGAATGGTAGCGGGCGCACTCACGCAGATGCTGAAGCTGCTGTTGGCTGCCGTGGGCGCGGTGGCCGTCCAGGAGTACACGCGCACATAGTAGCGGTCGCCCACCGTGAGGCCGGTAGCCTGAATTACTTCAACCCCGTTAGCCGTGGTGGCGTCCACGCACTGCCGGTTTACGAGGGTGCCGCAAGTGCCGGTCAGCAGCTGCATGGCCCCGTCGAAGCCAACGCCTTCGGCCAGGCGAATGTCGTGGGCAGTGGCCGTAGCCACGAACGTAAACCACACGTCATCGTCGGGGGTGCCCACGCTGGGCGTGCACACCGGCGCCCCGGCCGAAGCCGTGGCCTGAAACACCGAGCCCCGTACCGCCAGGCAAGTGGCCCCGGGGGTGAGCGTGAGGGCCGTGGCGCAGTCGTCGTTGCTGATGCGCGTGGTGAAGGTGAGCGGGCTGCTGGTAGACGTCTGGCCCGGGCCGCACACCTGCGTCACGTACACGTCGTACTCGGTAAAGGCGCTCAGGCCGTTGATAGTGAAGGAAGCGGCCGTTTGGCTGGCTACCATGGTGCCGGTACCGGGCGTGAAGCCTTCCGGCCCATACTCAAGCGTGTACGGCCCGCCGGCGCCACTCCAGCTAATGGTGGCACTGGTGCTGGTGATGCCGGTGGCCTGCAGCCCAGCGGGAGCCAGGCACGACGAAGTGGCCGCTATCTGCACGTTATCGAGGCCGATATCGGTGGTGCCATTGTCGCTGCGCGCCAGAAAGCGAACCACGGCGGTGGCCGAGGTAGTAGTCAGCGGCAGGCTTTCGGAGGTGAAGCTGGCCAGAGCCGCGCTGCCCAGCCGCAGCAGCGGCCGGCCGAAGGTGGCCCCGCCATCGGTGGAAAGCAGCACAAACAAGGAGTCGGTACCGTTGGTGTTGATGTGGTCAAAAGTCAACTCCTTGGGGCCGGGAGCGCTCAGGTTTACATACAGGTCTAGCGTGCCCACCAGGCCCGCCGTGGCAATGTAGGAGTGGAAGCGGGCCGAATGGCTGCCCAGGCTGGCCTGGGGGGTATAGCCGCCGAAGGTGGGGCTGGTCCAGCCGGCCCCGCTAGGGTCGTCGTAGCGGCGCCAGGCGTTGTTGCCCACCACGGGGTTGCTGCGCCAGCTGGCCGAAGGCGCGTCGCGCAGGCCGCAGATGCTAAGCCAGGTTTGCTCAAAGCTTTGCTGCACGGGCAGGGTGGCATACACGGGCGCCTGCACAAATACCCGCACGGGCGCAGAGGTGGCCGTCTGCCCGCCGCAGGTCAGCCGGGCGCGGTAGAACCGGGGCGCGCTCAAAGCGCCGGTGACAAAGAACGGTGAGGTTGCGCCGGCAATATCGGTGTAGGTAACCCCATCGGTCGACTGCTGGAACTGGTAGGTCTGGTTTTGGCCGTAGGAGGCGCCGTTTAGGAACAGCGTGGTGCTGCCGCCGGCACAAAGCGTATCAGAGGCGGCGCGGGTAGTACCCGCCGTGGGTGGTGCCGTGCAGGGGCCGCCGGGTACGAAGCTGATACGCAGCGTGGGCCGGCGGTTGCCGTATGTAGTGGTTAGGTTGGTAGCAGGCGTGGGGGCCGTGCCCGAGGCAAAGCCCAGCGCCAGACCCGCAGCCGGGTTGGTCACAAAGTTCAACGCAGCCGTGGCAGTCCCGCGCTTTTCGTGGTTGGTCAGGATGAGCAGGTTGCCGCCGGTGTATACAAAAGGCTGGTTGAGCGTCACGCTGAAGTACGTGCCCGCTGCGCCGGTCACCTGCTGGTTGGCCGAGGTGTACACGGGCGTGGCGCCGGCACTAAGCGTATTCCAGGGCTGGGGCGAGGGCAGCGTAGTGAGGGACGAGTTGGCCAGCAGCACCGAGAAGGTATTGCTGCCGGTAAGCTCCGCGCCCGTCGATTTCAGCCAGGCCAGCTCGGTGATAACAGCCCCGGTAGGAATGTTAAGCTCGGTGGCCTGGTAGAGGTGAGCGTAGCGCGAGTAGTTGAACGTAGACGCCGTGGAAGAGCGGTACAGCGGCCCGTATAGATAGCTGCTGGTGGCCGGCGCTACCACAGGCACAGCTATAGCGCCAATGGTCACCGTCTGGGCCCGAAGCGAGCCCAGCGTCAGACAGGTGAGCAGCAGAAGCCAGGCAGCAGGCCAGCACGCCGAGTTGCATAGTTTTGTTAGCATAGACTTGGGGGGGAAAGTGGGAAATTAAAAAAGTCAGCAGCCAATGGGTGTTAGCTACTGCCAGGGCACATATCTTATGACGATGCTACCAGAGCCGCGCCAGCAAAAAGCACTACTTAAATCGTTTCAATTCCGATAAGCGGGCACACCTGTCAATACAGGAGTCGCGAGGAAGCTTGGGCCAGGAGCGGCAGCAATGAGCAGGCGGGCAAAGCCGGCTCCCAAAAGCAAGTCGTTATGGCAGTCAATATACACCTTCTTTCCTAAAATACCGGGAGACTGATTTAGCCCAATGGCTCCCTCGCTCCCTGCAGGCAAGTCCGGCAACGCCGCCAGAATAGGCTTAGCAAATATTTAATTATTAACTGTATACAAATGCAGTACACTCGGCATGTATGTCAGCATAGTGGCAGGAATGGGCTTGGGCTCCGCCCGTCGTGGAACGATACTCGTTGAAGCGGCGCGAACTCTGTTCCGATACCACGGAAGCCCTACAAACTTGACGCACCTTCCTTGGCACGGGAGAGCCGTCGTTCATTAGTTCTTTTTTTATTTTCCCTCAAAACCGCAGCCCAATCTGGGCGCCGGGCCAGAGGCGGGTGCGGCTCTGGGCGCCGGCCGTGTCTATCCACAGCTTCTGGTTGGCGCCGAAGTCCCACTGCGGCTGGCGGTCGTTGCTCCAGGCTATGGCTAGGTTGAGGGTGGGCGCCACCACCAGCTGCAGCCGGCCCTGGGGCTCAATCTGCCAGGCCAGCGCCGGGCGTAGCTGGGTCAGAAAGCGCGAGTCGATGGTTTCGGCGTTGGGGTCGTCGCTGGTGCCGGCCAGCGTCCACTGTATTACGTCGAGGCTAAGCGTAACCCGGCCCTTGGGCTGGCCAGCTGTGCCCACGCCAAAACCTGAGGCCCACTGCACCCGGTTGGCGAAGGGCTCGGAGGCCACGCCCAGCAGGGTGTAGTAGCGCCGCACCCCCAGCTTCACCACGGCGTTCAGGGGCAAGCTTTCGCTGGCCCACACCTCGCCGTGCAGGTAGCCGTGCCGCACAATGTTGATGATGCCGATGGAGGCGCCAGTCACGGAATCGGCAAAGTTGATAAGGCCGAACTGGGCCCCGGTTACGTGGCGGCCCACGTTAACCAGGCCAAACTGCACGCCCTTCACGCGGCGGGCCACGTTGAGGATGCTGGCCGTCTGCAAGCCGCGCACATCAGTGCCGGTGATGTTGGCAATGGATGCCGCCTGCAGCAGCAGCCCTGGCTGCGCAGTGGAAGGGGCTGCCGGCAGCTGGCCCAGGGGGTCGGTAGCAAGAAGGCGGGGCAGGCCCAGCAGGCGCCGCAGCCGCGTGGGCTGCCCCGGCCGCTGCCGGGCCTGCCCCGCGCCGCCGGTAATGTTGACGATGCCGGCCAGCTGCACGCCCCGCACATCGTCGCGGCCCACGTTTACAATGCCAGCGGCCTGCATTCCCTGCACCCCGCCCCCATTCAGGTTGACGATGCCGGCCAGCTGCACGCCCCGCACATCGGTGCCCGTTACGTTTGCAATGCCGGCTGCCTGAAAGCCCTGCACCGTGTCGCGCACCACGTTCAGCCAGGCGCCTAGCTCCACCCTGCGCACCCCGGCTGAATAGCCCGCCAGGATATTCAGGGAGTAGTCGTTTACACTACGGGCGTTGGCCAGCCAGTTCGTGCCCAGCGGTCCGATAAAGGAAACTTGCGCCGCCCGGCGCTGCAGGGCCCGCCGTGCAGGCTCCGCCGGAACCGGGGCTGTAGTCAGGGTGCCCGGGAGCAAACCAGCTTTTTCTGCCGCAGAGTCTCGCCAGAGCACGGGGCGGGGCGACAGCAGGGCTGTGCTCGCCGCAGCCGCTTCCCGTCGGGCCGCTCCGCTGCTACTGTCCCCGGTGCTGCCGGATTTCATTTCTGCCGTTTGCCGGCGGCCTCCTGCAGAGCCGGGCTGCATACCGGCGGCAAGCGCCCTGCTATTCTTTTGCTTCCCTGCCGCCGGCTCGGCCAGACTTTTTGCAAGGCCCGCAGTGGCCAGGTCTGCAGTAGCTCCCAGCCCGGTTGATTTCCCAGTATCCTTATTAAGGGAGCCGGCGCCGAGGGCAGCAGCGGGTAGCCGGGCAGTGCCTGGCTGCTGGCTGCTGCCGGCAGGGCCTACTGCACGCACCTCTGCCGAAACTACAGCGGTAGCGGCGGGTTTTGCCCAGGCTTTCCCCACAGCACCTGCCCGCGGATTGACCACGGACACGCTCCCCAGCCGCGAGGCTTCATCCGCGGAATTGCCTGAACCGTTAAGCGCGGCAATGCCGGGCGGCGCGGCTTCGGCAGCAGGCCACAGCACCAGCTGGCCGTTAAGCATTCCATAGGATAAGCGGTGCGGACCCATCAGCTCGTGCAGCACGGTACCCAGGGGGCGGGGCGGGCCGCCCCGCAGCTGGCAGCGCCGGCCTGCCCCGATGCGCGTGCTGCTGTAGCTGAACGGCACGCCGCTCTGCCGCGACAGCTCAGCCAGCACCTGAGCTAGCGGGGCATCGGTTGGCCCAGGCTGCACCGGCCGGCCGAGCGCCGAAGGGCCAGCCTGACCATATACCAGGCTATTGCTCAGCCACAAACCGATAAATATCCAAGCCAGCCTCAACATAACCACAAAGGTGGGCAATCCGGCTGATTAAAGTCCCGAAGCGGAAGCCGTTTTTCGGTTCGCTATTGCCCACTTGGCACCTCGGCGCAGCCGGGGCCGCGCAGCACGTAGCCGCCGGCCTCGGCGGCTTCGGCCGTGCTGCCGGTGGCCACGGCCAGCACGGCCAGCACCTGCGCCGGCCGCGGATGGGCGAAGGTGCCGGTGAAGCGGCAGCGGCCCAGCCCGGCGTCGGCCAGGTGCACGCGGGTGCCGTAGGCGGCGCGCAGGGTGCGCAGCACCTGGGCCACGGGCGCGTCCTGAAAGCGCAGGGTGTCGGTTTGCCAGGCGCGGAAGTTGGCATCGGCCGCGGGGCTGCTGCGGAGCGGGGCGGCAATGCTGCCCGGCGCATCGGCAGCGCGCAGGGCCGTGCGCAGGCCGGCCGTGAGCAGCACGCTGTCGGCCGGGCCGGCCAGGCGGCTTACCCACACCCGGCCGTGAGTTACGCTCACCTCCACCGAGTCCTCAGCGGCGTAGGCCCGCACGTTGAAGGCCGTGCCAGTTACGCGCACCCGGGCGGTGGGGCTGCTCACCAGGAAGGGCTGCCGGGGGTTGGGCTTCACCTCAAAAAACGCTTCGCCGGCCAGCTGCACGGCGCGGGGCCGGCCAGGGCCGGCGTTGCCGTAGCTTAGCCGGGAGTGGGCATTCAGCCAGGCCGTGCTGCCATCGGGCAGGCGCACAAACCGCCGCTGGCTGCCGCTGGCGAAGCTGGCCGCCACCGCCTCGGTCTTTGCCGAAAACACCCCTCTGGACAAGGCGTAGGCGCCGCCTGCCATTAGCACAAGCGCCGCCGCTACGCGCAGCAGGGTAGGCTGCCAGCTCCCCTGCCCGGTGCCGGTGGGCCGCGCTACTGCCTCCGGGCGGGCCGGCGCGGCGGGCTCGGCCACTGCCCGGGGCGGCGCCACCTCTCCCATCATCGGGCGGAAGCGCTGCCAGGCAGCCTCTACGTCGGCCGGGGTGAACACCACCGGCGCGGGCGCCTTTTCCCCGGCCCGCTCCCAGGCCCGGGTCACGGTCGTGAGCACCTGCAGGTGCAGGGGGTCGGCGTGCAGCCACTGCCGCAGCCGGTCCTGCTCGCCGGCCGTGGCTTCGGCAGCCAGGTGGCGGGCCAGCAGGTCCCAGGGGGCATCGGCCGGGTCAGGGTAGCGGTGGGGCATGGTTTATTGAGTTATGAATTATGAGTTATGAATTATGAGTTGTTAGTACCGCTAGACGGTCAATAACTCATAATTCATAACTCATAACTCCCTTCTATCGCACTGTTACGGAGTCGGTGCGGACGGTGAAGCCGGCAAAATAGCCTACGGCCGACTTATCCGCGTCGGCGCGGGTGTTGCGGATGTTGGTGCGCACGTTGGCCGGGGTGGTGGCAAACAAGCCCACGTTGTTGATTTGGCCAAACATCTCGTTCAGAAAATAAAAGTAGTCGCGCGGAATGGCGTTCAGCTCCACTTTCAGCTTGTCGCCGCGCACCAGGGGCTCGTCTACCAGCTGAACGCGGCCGATGTAGTTGCCGTCCACCAGCTCGTCGGCGCGCACGATGAGGTCGCCGGGGTCGTTGAAGAGCTTGCCGTTCTTCGTCACCTTGAAGCGGTAGTAGTCGCCCACGCCGGGCAGCTCGGGGCCATTATAGAAAGCGTAGTACCCATCTTTAAAGAAGGAGTGGCCCCGCATGTACTCCAGGCTCACGCTGTCGATTTCGGGCGTGCGCTTGATTTCCGTTTCGGCCTGGTAGCTCTGGCCGTTGGCTTCAATGGTGAGGGTGTAGCGGCCGCCCACGCGGCCCTGCACGGCGCCGCTGCCCACGTAGAGGCCGGGGGTGGTTTCGCGCAGCACATCGCGCCGGCCCTGGTCGTCGAGCAGGGAGATGCTGGCTCCCCGCACCACGGGCGGCAGGGCGTCGGCAAAGTAAGCCTGGGTCATACTCAGCTTCACCCAGGCCGGGGCGGGCTGGTCGGTTACCTGGCCCTCTACCACCAGCAGGGGCTTGCCTTCGGGAATATCGATTTCCACCACGTCGAGGCAGCTGCTGAGGCTCAAGGAAATAAATGCGGCGAACAGAAAAAAGAGAATGCGTTTCATAAGAAAAAGAGGTAGCGTGGAATTTCATTCCGCGACGAGCGCAGCGAGTATCTGCTTAGGCCGGCGCAGGCGCGGAACGGAATTCCGCCTTACTTAAAAGTTGAAGTTGTAAGCGATGCTGGGCAGCACGGTGCCGAACATAGACATGCGCACGGCCTCGGTCTGGGCGGGGTTGTCGGCCTTCTGGCGGAAGTACATGCCGAAGGCGTTGCGGCGGCCGTACACGTTGTACACGCTGAACGTCCAGGAGCTCTGCCAGCGGCGGTCGGGGTTGTGCTTGCCTTTGAGGGTGGCGCCCAGGTCGAGGCGGTGGTAGGCCGGCACGCGGAAGTTGTTGCGGGCGTCGTCGCCCACCACGGGCACCTGCAGGCCCTGGTAGGTAAAGCGGCTGTCGGGGTAGGTGGTGGCCACGCCGGTGCTGTAGTTGAACGTGGACGACACCGACAGGCGGGGCGACAGCTCGTACACGCCCACCACGGCCAGCACGTGGGTTTTGTCGTACTTGTTGGCGTACCACTTGTCGCGGTTCAGGCCGTCTACCTGGCGCTCCGAGCGGCTCAGCGTGTAGCTTACCCAGCCGGTGAGGCGGCCTTCGGCTTTCTTCACGAAGAACTCGGCCCCGTAGGCACGGCCCTGCCCGTATAGCAGCTCCGATTCCAGCTGGGTATTGAGCAGGGTGTTAGCGCCGTTGATGTAGTCAATCTGGTTGTCCATGCGCTTGGCAAATACTTCCACCGAGGCCTCGTAGGCGTTGTTTTTGAAGTTCTGGAAGTAGCCCAGGCTCACCTGGTCGGCGTGCTCGGGCTTGATGTTGCGGGTGCTGGGCAGCCACACGTCGAGCGGGGTGGCGGCCGTGGTGTTGGAAATCAGGTGGATGTACTGCACCATGCGGTTGTAGCTGGCTTTCAGCGAGGCGCTTTCGGTGAGGGAGTAGCGCATGGATAGGCGCGGCTCCAGGTTGGGATAGCTGGCCACGGGCTTGCCCTCAAACTGCTGCCCATTGATGGGCAGCAGCTGCCGGCCGCGCTCGCCCACGTAGTCGTAGAACGTGCCCTTGCTGCGGTTTTCGAACATGGACACCCGCAGGCCCAGCTGCACCGACAGGGACGGGCCAAACTGCCGCTCTTCATCCACATAAGCGGCCCACTCGGTTGCGCGCTGGGCATCGAGCTTCAGCTCCCGGAAGATGGAGCTTTTCTCCGTGGGCGTCACGTGCCCGGGCTGAAAGGTGTAGTAGATGCCGCTTACGCCGAAGCGCAGGGTGCTTTGCGGCGACTGGAAAAACTCGAAGTCGGCCTTGGCGCTGTAGTCGTTGATGTTGGAGCGCCACTCAAAGCCCTGGCTGCCGTTGGGTATGCCCAGCGCGTAGTCGTACTTGCTGGCCAGCGTGGTCACGTTCATGAACAGGCGGGAGTTGAACACGTGGTTCCAGCGCAGCGTGCCGGTGGCGTTGCCCCAGTTGTTCTGAAACAGGTCGCCGAACTTGAACACGTCGCGGCCGAAGTAGCCCGACAGGAAGAGCTTGTCTTTCTCGCCCAGGGTGTAGTTGGCCTTGGCCGAGAGGTCGTAGAAATAGGCCTGGTTGTTTTTCTGCTCGGGTATGGCCTTCAGGAACACGTCGGCGTAGGAGCGACGACCGGCCACGATAAACGAGCTTTTGTCTTTCACGATGGGCGCCTCCACGGCCAGGCGGCTGCTCACCACGCCAATGCCGCCGCTCACGCCCAGGCGCTGGGAGTTGCCGTCCTTCATCCGAATGTCGAGCAAGGAGGAAAGGCGCCCGCCGTAGGCCGCCGGAATGCCGCCCTTCACCAGCTTGAGGTCTTTCACGGCGTCGGGGTTGAACACCGAGAACAGGCCGAACAGGTGGGAGGAGTTGTACACCGGCGCCTCGTCCATGAGAATCAGGTTCTGGTCGATGCCACCGCCGCGCACGTTGAAGCCGGTAGCGCCCTCCCCTACCGTGGTCACGCCCGGCAGCAGCTGAATGTTGCGCACCAGGTCGACCTCGCCCAGCAGGGCCGGCACCAGCTTCACCTGCCGCATGTCGAGGCGGTTGACGCCGGTTTCCACGCTTTTCACGTTCTGGTCGGGCTGCTTGCCCAGCACCAGCACCTCGTCGGTCTGCACCCGCTGCACGTTCAGCTTGATGGAATGGGTAAGGTTGCCCGTCAGCTCCAGGGTTTCCTCAGTGGGCGCGTAGCCCACGTAGGTGTAGGTGAAGGTGTAGCTGCCCTTGGGCAGGGTAAGGGAATAGAAGCCGTACTCGTTGGCGGTGCCGCCCACGCCCAGGCTTTTAACGAATACGCTGGCCCCGATGAGGGCCTCGCCGGTGGCGGCATCCCTGAGGTAGCCGCTCAGGGTGACGTTGCCGGCCGAGCGGCTGGCTTTGGTGGTGCTTGGCTTGGCCTGCTCCTGGGCGAGCAGGGTCCCGGGTACCAGGGCCAGCAAGCCGAGCAGCGTGGCTCGCCGGCTAATTACAGAAAGAGGTTTGTACATAGAAAAAGAAGTGGGTTTGGATAGATGACGCACAAACCCGCTCCAACCCCTACGTCGGTGGAAAACTTTTTTTATTTTTTTCTGCGAAGGGAATAACGCGGCATCTACCCATCTACTTCCCGGTTGGATATGTGGGACAAGCCCGTCGGGTACAGCCCAACCCCTGCTCTCATTCCTTACAGCAGCACGCTGTACAGGTCGCGCAGGGTGCTGGCCAATACGCCGCGCAGCACGCGCAGGGCCTTGCCCATCTGGTTTTCCACGGTTTTGGGCGAGATTTCCAGGGCCTCGGCAATCTGCTGGTAGCTCATCTCCTCGTAGCGGCTGAGCTCGAACACCACGCGGCACTGCGGCGGCAGGCGGTCGAGGGCGGCGGCTACGGCGGCTTCGGTGTCGTGCTGGTGCAGGGCGGCCAGGGCTTCCGGGGCCACGGGGGCGGCGGTCGTTTCGGGCGGTGCCTCGTCCCAGGCCACCTGGCGCTGGCTGCGCTGCTGGTAGCGCAGGGCCGAGTTCAGAGTGGCCCGCGTGAGGTAGGCGCGGTACGAGAGGATGTCGGGCAAGGCGGCGCGCCCCTGCCAGAGCCGCAGAAACACGTCCTGCAGCAGGTCTTCGGCCACTTGCTTATCGCGCACCACGCGGTAGGCTACCTGGCCCAGGGGGGCGTAGTAGGCTTTGAAAACCGTCTCCATCCAGGCCGCTTCGTCGTGCCGGCGCAGCTGCGCCAGGCGGGCGTCGAGGGCGGTATCGTCGGGGAGTGGCATGGCCCGGCAAAGGTAAGGGGCGGGGCAGCGGCCAGCGGGGCAGAATTATGCTCAGGATTTACAAAATTCAAATAAACTGTTTAGAGCGGTTTCAGAGTCAATGGATTTGTAGCGTGGACTCTGCGAGTCCGCGCGGTTGAACGTTCACACGCGCGGACTCGCAGAGTCCACGCTACACCCACCACGAAACTGCGTTAGGCGCTTTAGCTTGCCCCGCACTTAATACAAGCCCTGCTGCCGGGCCAGGGCCACCAGCGAGGCGGTGTTGGGCAGCTCCAGCTTTTGCAGGATGTTGCGCCGGTGGGTGCCCACGGTCAGCTCCGACAGGCAGAGCTGCTCGGCAATGGCGCGGGTGGTGAGGCCGGCGCAGATAAAGAACACCACCTGCCGCTCCCGCTCCGACAAGCGGCTGAGGCGCAGGCGGCCCGCAGTCTCGCCGGCCTCGGTAGCGGCGGCCTCGCTCAGGTCTTCCGGAAACGCCAGCTGGCCCATATGCACGCGGCGGATGGCGCTGAGCAGGTCGGTGGCATCGGCCGACTTCTGCACAAAGCCGCTTGCACCCGCGGCTTTCACCTGAGCCAGGGTGCTGCGGGAAGCGGCCATGCTGAACACCAGCACCCGCAGGGCCGGCCAGCGCTGCCGCAGCATGGGCAGCAGGGCCAGGCCATCGGGCGGGGGCAGGTGCAGGTCGAGCAGCAGCACGTCGGCGGGCAGGGGGCCTTCCGGCGGCGCGGCTTCGAGGGCCGCGAGCAGCGCGCTGCCGCTGCCATAATGGCCCACCACGGCCAGGTCGGGCTCCTGCGCCAGCCAGGTGGCCAGGCCCTGGGCCAGGGCGGGGTGGTCGTCCACAATCAGCAGTCGGCAGGCAGCAGAAGTGGGGTGAAGGAGCATGAGGGGAAGAAGCGTCAGGCCGGGAGCAGGGGCAGCTCGGCAATGATAATGGTGCCGCGCTCCGAGGAGTCGACATGCACCTGCCCGCCAAGATAAGCCACGCGGGCCCGCACGCCGCGCAGGCCAATGCCTTCGGTGCTGGCGCTGGGGTTCAGGCCCCGGCCGTCGTCTTCCACCACCACCTCCAGGCAGGCCGGATAGCGCAGCACCTGCACCACGATGCGGCGGGCCTGGGCATGGCGCACGGCATTATGCAGCAGCTCCGCTGCGATGCGGTAGGCCGCCAGCTGCACTGCCGTAGGCAGCTCATCGAGGTCGGTGCCTAAGTCGGTGCTCACCCGCACGGGCCCGTCGGGCTGGTCGAGGTCGTGGGCCAGGGCTGCCAGGGAAGCCGCCAGCCCGCCGGCGCTGAGCTCGGCCGGCAGCAGCGCGTGGCTGATGGCGCGGGCTTCGTCGCGCACCTGGCGCAGCAGGCGGTCGGCCTGAGCGGCGGCCTGGCTGGCCTGTTCCGAGGTAGCCAGCGCCTCGCGCACGGCCCGCCCCTGCCAGGCCAGGTGCAGGGCCGTCAGGGTGGGGCCCAGGGCATCGTGCAGCTCCCGGGCCAGGCGCTCCCGCTCCTCGTCCTGGGCCGTGATAAGGCGCACGCCCAAGGCCTCGCGCTGCCGTGCCTGCCGCACCCGCCCCAGGGCATGACGGCGCAGCGTATGGCGAAAGCGGGCTGCCAGCAGCACGCTCAGCACCAGCATCTCGGCACACAAGGCCCAGGCCAGGTCGTTAGGCTGCAGGTAATGCCGGTTCGTCAGGCCCGCATGGTTTAGCCAGGCCACGGTGAAGCCAATAAAGAACAACACGTAGGTGGGCAAGAAATAAGCCGCCAGCTTGCGTTGGCGGGGGTTTTCGGTAGCAGCCCCCAGCCCTACCCCACCGTAGAGCAGCACGGTTCCCAGCAGCAGCTCCCGGATGATGTAGATACCTACCTGCCAGTCGGGCCGCAGCTCCAGCAGCGCGGCGAAAGCCCCCACAAATACCACCGCGGTGGCGCACAGCACCACTCCGATGCGGTACAGCTCGGGCTGGGTGGCCCGCAGGCGCACGAAAAGCAGCAGAATGCCCAGCGCGCATACTTCGGCCAGCAGCATCACATTGTAGGCGCCTACCTGCCACAGGGCCCGATACAGCGCCGGGGGCAGGAAGTAGGCATCCAGCCCGTCGTTCATCATCAGAAATAGCGACGCCAGCCCTACGTACAGGCTGTAGAGGAGGAATATCGGGTCGCGCAGGAAGGCAAACAGCAGAAGCACAAAGCCCGCGCTGGCCAGGTAAAAGCCCAGCAGCCACAGCCAGCGGCTATCCACCAGGTAGGTTGCCTCCCGCTGCCGCAGCCAGTCCTCGGTGCTGATGCGCCAGGGCAGGCGTACGGCCCCCATCCGGACGTCAATGCGCAGGTAGAGCAGGGCACGCTCGCCGGCGTCCAGGGTAAAGGGCAGGGCCAGCACCCGGGCCGGGTAAGGCCGCTGAGCGGCCGGCACCCAGGAGCTGGCCCCGGCAACGCGCACCAGGCCCGGCTGCCCGGCCCGCTGCACAAACAGCACGGCGCTGTCGGCAAACTGCTCTACGCTGCATACAAAGCGGGTGCGCTCGGCCAGGGTGCTGGCTACGGGCAGCCGCACCCACACCCGGGCCGGACGGTTCAGCAGGCCCAGGTTGAGCGCATCATTGGGGATGCCGCTGCGGAAGCGCAGCTGCCTATCCGGGCGCTCCTGGAATTCAGGCCGGGCCCGGCTGTTAAGGTGCACGGCGCGGAAGCGAAAGGTGTAGCCGGGCGGCCAGCCGCTTTGCTTGCCCAGGTACAGAGTATCGGGCGGGCTGCCCGTTGCCGCAGCCGGCTGCGCCCGGCCCGGCGGCCCCAGAACCAGTAAAAAGCCAAGCAGAAAAAGCCAATAAGACACTGGGCGCATACGGTGCAAGGTAATGCCCTACGGCCTACTGCGGCGTCCTCATCTACTCGTGCTGGCCATTCCATTACGCCGGCCGCCACAGCGGGCGCCATCGTCACGCTGCCGCCTGAAAAGCAGCAGGCAGCTAAAGCCCACAAAAAAACCCCGGCAAGCTGCCGGGGTCTTTCTAGCATGATGTTAATCCTACAAAACGCTCCTAGTTGAGCAGTAGCTTTTGCGTGCGCACCCCGGAGGCCGTGGTCAGGCGCACGGTGTAGATGCCGGTGGCCAGGCCGGCCGTGGGCACCTGCAGGCGCAGGCCCTGGGCAGTAGCCATCAGCTCGGCCGACTGGTACACGCGCTGGCCGAGGGCGTTGAACACCTCCACCCGGGCTTTGCCAATGGCGGCCTGGGTGCCGGTAGCCACTACCTGTACCGCCGCCTGGCCAGTGGCCGGGTTCGGGAACACCTGCAGCTCCACGAAAGGCTGAGAGCTGCCGGCAGTAGCCAGCGGCGCAGCCTGGGGGTTGAGGTGCAGCACGAAGCGGCTGGCGTGCAGGCCCTGCGTGAGCTGGGCCGCGTAGGCCCCCTGGCGCAGGTTGTGCAGGGTGCCGGTGAGGCGGTCTTCGAGGTACACGCCGGTGCTGGCCGGGAAGTTGGCCAGGCGCTGGGGCGTGAAGACGAAGGCGCCCGTAGCCGGGGCATTCACGCCCAACGGCAGGGCTACTGCCTGCGTGAGCACGGGCAGGCCTTGAATGCTCAGGCTCTGGCTGCCGGCCTGCTGGTAGAGCGTGGGCTGCTGCCCGGCGTTGAGCTGCACCTTCACGGCGTCGAAGCGGGCGTCGAAGCCCGTGGTGGCGCCGGCTTCCTGGTACACGTACAGCACGTCGCCGAGGGGCGCGTTGCCGGTCGGGGCCAGGGCCAGCTCCAGCATGGGCCGGACATCGGTGGCGGTGCCGCGGTACATGGCCGGGTTGGTGTAGCTCGTCTCACGGGCGGTGTTGGTGAAGGTGAGCGTGGGGTTGCCGCTGCTCACCCGGGCGAAGAAGCCCTGGCCCGAGGCCACGAGGTTGGCCCCCGCCGGCCCTACGCCGTTCACATACGCCACATAAGAGCCGCCGTACTGGCTGCTGGAGCGGAACACGTACAAGGCATTCTCCACCTCAGCCGGGCGGGCCAGGTTGTCCCAGTTGAGCGGGGCCGGGTAGGGGTTGCCCAGCAGCTGCCAGCCCGAGTTGGCGGTGTTGCCGCGGCTCAGCGTAACGGGGTAGTTGCCGTTGCGCAGGGTACCGGTCAGGCTCACCGTCGTCGGCGCCAGGTTCACGGTGAAGGCCTGGCCCGCGCCGAGGTTGTCGGCCAGGGCCGGCGACTGCCAGCCGAAGCCGAAGTCGCTGGTGGTGGCGCTGGCCGTGGTCAGGCGCTGCTCGTTGTAGCTGAACACCGTCGGGAAGGGCGTTACCGCGAAGGGGTTGGCGGCCGTGTTGAAGGCCGGGTTCACCAGCGGGGCGCTGCCGCCCGGGCCGTGCAGGTCGGCCACCGTGGCTCCGTTCACGGCCGAAGCCAGGTGGCGGTAGCCAGCGCCGGGGTTCAGGGAGGGCGAGATGTAGCGCTGCACCGTGGCTTGGCCGGTGGCTTCGCCGCCGCTGTTCACTACCAGGGCGGTGCCCGCGGCGTCGGAAAGCAGGGTGAGGCGGCCGTCGGCGGCCAGGTTACCGGTCAGGGTCAGCAGGCGGCGCACCTGCACCGGGCCGCCCGTGAGGGCCGCCCCGGCGCTGCCTACGCGCAGCTCGTGGAAGGTCGTGGTGGCCGTGCCCGCCAGGGTCTGCGGCGTCGTGCCCGTCAGCGTCACCTGGCCGCCGCTGTGGGCGAGGGTGCCGTAGTTGGTGAAGCTGCCTTTCAGGTCCAGCGTGCCGCCGCTCAGCGTCAGGCTGGCGCCGGAAGCCAGGGTCAGGTCGAAGGCCGACAGCGTGCCGCTGGCACTCACCGGGTAGCGGGGCATGCCTGTGGGGATGGTCACGGCATCGGCACCGCCGGGCACCACGCCGGTGCTCCAGTTGCCCGGCGTGTTCCAGTCGGTGGAGCTGGCGCCGGTCCAGGTGAAGGCCGTGGGCGTGGCCAGCGTGGTGTGGGTGTCGCCCACCAGCTTCAGCGCCTCGCGGTTGCCGGTGGTGTCGGCCGCCAGGGTAAAGAAGTCGTAGCGCGAGCCCAGCTGCCCGGTGAAGGTGTAGCTGGTGCTGCTCAGGTTGGTGGCTACGGGCTGGAAGGCCCCGCCATCCTGGCTGGCGTACACGTCGTAGGAGCGCAGGCCCGAGCCGCCCTGGTCGTCCTGGGCCGTCCAGCTCAGGGCCACGGTGGCACCCGGCTGGTTGGCCGGCAGAGCCGCCAGCTGGCTGCTGGGCGCCACGGCGTCGAGCACGTTCTTCCAGCGGTTGGTAAGCAGCGGCGGGTTGGTGTCGAACACGATGCTGGCCTGGGCCGCCAGCGTGTCGCCGGTAATTGCCGAGGGGCTGGCCTTGATGGTGTAGTTCACAAAGCCCTGCCCGCGGCCGGTGGAGTCGTTGAGCAGCAGGAAGCCCTTGTTGGGGTCGTCCGGCGCCACGCCGGTGTTGGGGTCAATGGTTTCGAACTGCCACACCAGGCGGCGGCCCACCACGTCCACGGTGCCAAGCACGCGCACGTCGTAGCCCAGCGAGTCGGGCATGTTGAGCATGGCCGTGTACGAGCTGGAGTTGGCCGGCACCTGGAAGGTGTGGTCGGCCCAGCCGAAGGAGCCGAGGCGGAACTGCTGCGGGTCGAAGGCATTGCTCAGCGGCACGTTGATGCGCACCACCTGGGCCGGCGCGGTAGCCAGCTCGGGGTCGTTTTCAAACTGCACCTGGTAGTTGAGGCGCTGCTGCGAGCCCACCATCTTGCGGCGGCCGGCCCCATCCGGGCCCACAATCAG
This sequence comes from Hymenobacter saemangeumensis, assembly GCF_039541835.1. NCBI lineage: Bacteria > Pseudomonadati > Bacteroidota > Cytophagia > Cytophagales > Hymenobacteraceae > Hymenobacter > Hymenobacter saemangeumensis. The sequence continues at coordinate 31,538 of NZ_BAABGZ010000063.1, forward strand.
GTTGGGGTCGACGGAGCCCACCACCTGGGTGCAGCTGGCGCCGCGGCCCTTGTAGGTAAACACGATGGAGTCGGCGCAGCCCACCAAGGCCGCCGGGTAGGCGTTGGCATCGAAGGGGTTGGGGCGGAAGGGCCGCACGCACTCGGTTACGCCCCAGTCGCCGCACACCCCGCCGGGGATGGCGATAGAAGCCGAGGGAGCCGTGTAGCCGGTGCGCAGGCGCCCTACGCGCAGGGCCATGGTGTCGAGCAGGCCGTTGCGCACGTAGTAGCGGCGCAGGCTGTCCTGCCAGGCCGTGGCGTTGGCGGCCAGGTTCACCACGCCGGTGGGGTAGCTGGCCGGCTGGGCCAGCACCGCCGCCCGGTAGCGGCTGATGTGGTCGAGGGTCTGGCGGGTGTACCACTCCTCGGTCATGGCCGCCTGGTTCCACACCACGGGGAAGCCGCCGATGCGGGTGGGCGTCAGGCGCAGGTTCACCTGAATTACCTCATCCGGCCGCAGGTCGCGGGCCACGAAGGGCAGCACCTCGGTCAGGCCGTCGTCCATCCGGTTGCGGGGCGTAGCGCTCTGGGCGCCGGCGTGGAAGTCCGACTTCTTGCGCACGTTGGGCGTGTGCGTAATCACCGGGTTCTGGCCCGGCGGCAGCTCGTACTGAAACTCCCAGTAGGGCACGTCCACGTTGGAGTTGTTCTGCAGGAAGTAGGTCCAGTTGGCGTTGGTGCCCACGCGCACCACCTGCGGGATGATGGTGGCGAAGTCCACGTTCAGCGGACGGGCCGGCTCCACGGTCAGGCCGTTGGTGAGCTCCACGCGGGTGCCGTTGTTGTCGGCCACCACGTTGTACACGCCCACGCTCAGCGTGTCGAGGTACCAGCGCAGCGTCACCTCGGTGCTGTTGCGGTAGCGCAGCACCTGGGCCTCGGCCCGGATGGCCGGGCTGCTGCCTCTGGTGAGGTAGAAGCGCGTGGCCGGCCAGCCGCTGCTGCCGGTGCGGAGGCGGCGGAAGCCCGCGCCCAGCACCTGCGTCGTCACCCGGCCGCGGCCCACGCGGTTGGCCGTGATGCTGCGCACCTGGAAGCCCAGGGTGTCGGCATACAGCGTGGCGGTTTGCAGGCTGGTGTACTGGTACGGGGTTTTCACCAGCACGTAGTAGTCGCCGGCCGCCGTGGTGGGCACCAGGATTTCCTGGGTGGTGCTCACCTGGCTCAGGTAGATGAAGTCGTAGTCGGCCGCCGTGGGCACGCGGCCCTGGGCCACGTACATCTCATTCTGCCCCAAGGTCTTGTTACTGGTCAGCGTCAGCACCATGTCCTTGTTGGCGCCCGGGCTCACGCGGTAGTACACCACGGAGTCGCGCATCAGTGGGAAGCTGGTGGGGGTGCGCAGGGCTAGGTTATTCACGCCCAGGGCCAGGCGGTTGGCCGCGTCGGTCACGTTGTTGTTGGCCGCCGGGCTGCTCACCGGTCCTTCGTAGATGTCGTTGAACAGGTTGGTGGCCATCAGGCCGTGGTAGCTGCCGGGCATGATGCCCTGCAGGCGCGAGCGCACCACGCCGCTGCGGGTCGTGTTCGGCGCAATATTCACGTTGCGGGTCTGGCTAGCGAAGAGCTGGTCCACGGCCCCATCCACCGTCGCATCCTGGCTGAGGTAGAGGCCGTCCTTGAGCTGGCCCACGGCGGCATTCACGCCCTGGTTGCGCACGTCGTAGTGAATGGTCATCACCTCGCCGAGCTTGCGGCTGGCCGGCAGGGTCACGCTGGTTACCACCAGGTCGGCCGGCTGCGGCACGCGGATAAGCACACTGCCCTGCACCACGTTGTTGAGCTCCTGCTGGTGCTCGTACACGGTGCCGTACTGCACGGCCCCGCCCCACTGGCTGCTGGGGTAGTAGCCGCCGGTACCGGAGAGGTCCGTCACCAGGAACACGTAGTAGTTGCCCGACATATACGCCGGAATGGTGGCCGTGATGCTGGCCGAGTAGCTCTGGCCCGCGCCCAGCGTGCCGGGGTGGCGGTAGGTGCCGATGCGCACCGAGCCATTCACCGTCGGGGCCGTGTTCAGGTACACGCCGTCGTCCCAGTTGCCTTCCAGCGTTGCGCCCACGCCCTGGTTGCGCACGGTGAAGGGGATGGTCACCTGCTGCCCGGCCACCACGTCGGTGGGCAGGGTGTAGGCCGTCGGAATCAGGTCGCAGGGCGGCGTCAGCGTGATGGGCAGGGCAGTGCTGCGCAGGTTGTTGGCGGGGTTGGTATCCGCCAGCACGCTGGAGGCGGTGCCGCCGCAGTAACCCCGCCCGTCGGGTACGCCGGCTTTGCCAATCACGAAGAAGTTGCCCTGCAGGCCATGGGGCAGGCGCACGCTTACCGTGCCGTTGTAGCTGCTGCCCACGGCCAGCTCGCCGTTGCGGGTCACGCTGCTCAGCTGCAGGTCGGCAGCGTCCAGCGTGGCGTCGGTCGAGAGGAAGAACTGGTCGGCCCAGCCCGTGGCCAGGGTGCGGAACAGGCCCTGGTTGTCCACGCTGAAGTTCACGGCCACGGTCTGGCCCGAGTAGGCCGTGCCGGTCGTGCTCAGCGCGGTCAGGCGCAGGTCGTCGGAGTAGTTGTAGGCCAGGGCAATGCGCCGCTCGTTGTTGTTCTCGAAGTTGAACTCATACACCGTGTTGCCGTCGTCGGTCTTCAGCACCAGCTCGTAGTTGCCGGGGGCCACGTAGCGCGGAATGCTGAGCGTCATCGAGCCGGAGTAGCTGGCCCCCAGGGCCAGCGGCCCGGTGCGCGTTACGCTGCCCAGGCGCAGGCAGCCGCCGATGCTGCCGCCCGGCGTCACCAGCCACACGGCATCGGTCCAGGTGCCATTGGCCGAGCCTACGGCCGTGCTGTTGTTGCGCACGGTGTAGTTCACCACAAAGGTCTGGAAAGCGTCTACCGTAGCCGGGCCGGTAAAGGCCACCGGCTGCAGGTCGGCATAGGTAAGGTTTACCGTTACCGCGCCCGAGCGGCGCATGTTGTTGCCTTCGTAGATGTACTCAAACACGTTGCCGCGGGTCGAGCCCTGCACGTAGTCGGCCATGCCATACACGTAGTAGGTGCCCGACAGCCCGTTGGGAATGTTCAGGGTTACGTTGCGGCGGTAGTGGTGCTGCACGGCCAGGGTGTCGCCGTTGTAGATGTTCAGCGTGCCCACGGCAATGGCCGTGTTCGGGTCGAAGGTGGCCGACGGGCAGAGCCAGAACCTGTCGGCCCAGTACCGCTCCTCGGCTACCGGCGCGTTGTTGCCCTGGTTGCGCACGTCCCAGGTGATGGTGGCGCTGGTGCCCGCCAGCATGGTGGCCGGGGCCGTCAGCTGAATGGGCACCAGGTCGGCCGGCGGACGCAGGATGATTTCCACCGGCACCGGACGGTTCACGTTGTTGGTGCTGGCCGTCTCAAAGATGGCGTTGTCGGTGTCGGTGTAGGCGTAGAAGTAGCGGCGGCCGTACTCGGTGTGCGGCACGCGCACCGTTACGGTGCGGCTGTAGAAGCCGTTGATGCCCAGCGTATCGGTCACGCGGCGGCGGCCCAGCGAGATGGCGTTGGGGCCCAGCGCTAGGCGGCCGGTGTTCTGGCTGATGTTGAGAATGGTGTCGGGCGAGATGAAGAACTCATCGTAGCGCGGCACCGTGGCCGTCACCGTGCCGCGGTTGTACACGCGGTAGCGCATGGTCACGTCGGTGTAGCCCACCGAGGGGTCGGGCGGCGACACGAAGTTCTCCACCGAGAAGTCCGGCGTCTCGGGCACTATCATCAGCGTGCGGCGGGTAGCGCGGCGGCGGTTGTTGGCCGTGTTGGTTTCGAGCAGGGCCCCGTTGGAGTTGGCCCGCACGAACACGTAGTAGTAGCCGGCCTGCGAGTACGGCACCTGGAAGGTGGCGTTGGTGATGTAGGTGGCGTTGGGCTGCAGGAAGGTGGTGTTTCCCCAGTCGCCTACCCGAATGGCGGTGCCGGCGTTGAACACCGAGTCCTGGCTCAGCCACACCTCGTCGCGCCACTGCTGGGCCAGGGTGCTGCCGGTGCCGATGTTGGTCACGTTCCAGGCCATCTGCATGGTCTGGCCCGCATACACCGTGTCGGGGTTCTGAATAAAGCTCACGCGCAGGTCGGGCAGCTCGCGCAGGCCGAAGCTCTGCACCGGGCCGGCCGTGCTGAAGCAGGCGTTGCGGGCCACCACGCGCCAGCGGTACTGGGCGCCGTAGGGCAGCGGGCCGCCGTAGGTGTACTGCAGCGAGTTGATGCCGCTCACCGTGGCCGTCGTGGGCTGGCTGCCGCTGGCCGGCCATACGTACAGGTCGTAGGCGGTGGTAGCAGTGGCCGGGCTCCAGGAGAAGGTGATGGGCAAACTCAGACCGTTGGTGTTGTCCACGGGCTGCATCTGGCCCACCACGCTGGGGGCCGTCGTCGCAGGGTTGATGGTGATGGTCTGGCTAAACGAGTACGTGCAGCCGGCCGCGTTGGTCACCGTTACCGAGTAAGTGGTCTGGCTGGTGGGCGCGGGCGAGATGCTGGCCGTCGTTTCGCCGGTGCTCCAGGCGTAAGTGGCGCCGGCGCCGGCGTTGCTTACCGTCAGCGTTACGGACTGGCCGGTGCACGTCTGCGTAGCGGAGGAGGCAAAGGTGGGCGTGGGCAGCACCGTCAGCGGGCGGGTGGCCGTGGCCGAGCAGCCGGTGCCATCGGTGTAGCTGTACGTGATGGTGTGGGTGCCCACGCCGGCCGTGGCCGGGTTGAACTGCCCGCCGCTCACGCCGGGGCCCGAGTAGGTGCCGCCTGCCGGGCTGCCGCCCGTCAGGGCGTAGGCCGGGGCCGTCACGCAGGTAGAAGCCAGGGCCGCCAGGGTTACGCTAGGCAGGGGCCGCACCTCCAGGGTGCGGGTGGCGGTAGCCGAGCAGCCCGTGCCATCGGTGAAGGTATACGTGATGGTGTAGCTGCCTACGCCGGCAGCTGCCGGGTTGAAGCTGCTGGCCACCGTGCCGTTTACGCGGTAGGTGCCGCCGGCCGGGCTGCCGCCCGTCAGGGTGAAGGTGCTGGCATTTACGCACACCGGCGCAAAGGCTGCCAGCGTCACGGCCGGCGGGTTGTTCACGGTCAGGTTGGAGCCGTTGTCGTTGCTGGTCGTGGCCGGGCTGGAGCCCACCAGGCGGATGCGGTAGCCGCTGGTGCCGGCCAGGCCGGCCGGCAGCGTAGCCGTGAGGCTGCCGCTTCCCTGCCCGCTGAAGGCCACCGAGCCAATGGCCACCGGGGAGGCAAACGAGCCGCTGGTGTTCGACAGCTGGGCCGTGATGATGTTGCCGCTGGCAAAAGCCATGGCCGTCACGTTAAAGCTGAGCGTGAGCGTAGCTTCCGGGCACAGCGGCCCGGCGAAGGCGCTGAGCGTGAGCGTGGGCGTGGTGGGGGCCTGCACGGTCACGTCCACGAAGCTGCTGAAGGTGCAGCTGCCCAGCGTCACCACGCAGGTGTAGCGGTTCACGCCCACGTTGGTGGCGTTGGTCACGGTGGGGTTTTGCAGGGTAGAGCTAAAGCCCTGGGGGCCGCTCCAGCTGTAGCTAGCCCCGGCGTAGGTGGGCGTCAGCGTCAGGCCGATGTTGCTGCCATAAGCCACCGAAGCCGGCCCGCCCGCCTGGCTCACGGGCGCCTGGTTGATGGTCAGGTTCACGGTATTGGCCGAGCCCGTGATGGCAGGGTTGCTCGACACCACCCGCACGCGGTAGCCGCTGCCGCCGGCCGTGGTGTTGGGCACCGCGCCCGACACCGTGCCGCCCGACGAGCCCGAGGAAATCAGCGTGCCGTACACGGGGCTGCCGGGGTCGAACACCCCGCTGGCGTTGGAAAGCTGGAACCCGAAGGTGTTGCCCGCCGCGTAGCCGCTCATGTTGGTGCTGAAGGGCACTGTGATGGTAGCCCCCGCGCAGAAGGTCTGCGGCGAAACCGTGTTCGTGGTAATGGTGGGCGGGAAGCTGTAGTTGGTGTTCGAGCAGCCCGTACCCAGCGCCGTGGTCACGCAGATAAGCCCCGTGGGAGCACCCGCGGGGGCCTCTACCGTGAGGCTGGTGCTGGTGTTGTTGGTGATGGGCGCCGTCACGGCTACGCCGCCAAAGGTGACGCTGGTAGCGCCGCCCAGGCTGCTGCCGGTGATGGTTACGCTGGTGCCGGCCGGGCCGGCAGTGGGCGTAAAGCTGCTTACCACCGGTACCGTGTTAATTACAAAGTTGCCCGCGCTGCTGGCCGTGCCGTGGGGTGTGGTCAGGCTGATGGGGCCGGTGCTGGCGCCGGCCGGCACGGTGGCCGTCAGGCTGGTGCTGGTCACGCTGGAGAACACCGCCGCCAGGCCGTTAAACTGCACGCTGTTGGTGCCCGTCAGGTTGGTACCGGTGATGGTTACGCTGGTGCCGGCCACGCCGGAAGCAGGCGTAAAGCTGCTGATGGTGGGGGCCTGCGCGGCATTCACCGGCGTAAACACCGGCGTGCTGGCCGTGCCCTCCGTCACGCCGTTCAGGGCCGCGCCGGTAGTAGCGGCGCGGTTGGCTACGGTCAGGCCCGCGCCCTGGCCGGTGCGGTTCATGTCGTAGTAGGCTACCAGCCCGGTTTCGGTGCCGGTCAGCTGTCCGCCCAGGCCCGCCTGAAGCTGGGCCTGGCTGCGGGCCACGCTCCAGGCGCGGGCCTCGTCCACGCGGCCGTTCAGGAAGCGAATGCCGTCCTGGGCGCCCACGGTGAAGTGCCCGGCCTGGGCACCCGACGAAGTCGGAGCCGTCGGCGCGGTGGTCGTGGTGTTGGGGGCCTGCACGCCGTCCACGTAAGTGAAGGTGGTGCCGTTGCGGCGCGTCACGGCCACGTGGTACCACTGGTTGGCCGCCGGAAAGGTGTAGCCGGTGTTGAAGAAGCTCACGCCGCTGAACAGCACCACAAGGTTGCTGCCCGCTCCCCCGCTGCCGCTGCCGATGCCCAGGGCAATGCCGTTGCCCACCGTGCCATTGTCATACCCATTGCTGAGAATGATGCTGAAGCCGGTAGTGGGCAGGGCCGCCGGGCGCACCAGCGCTTCCAGGGTGAAGTTGTCGGTAGCTGTAAAGGCCAGGCCAGGCGCCGTGATTTTATCGGTGCTGCCGTTCATCGTCACCACGTTGCCGAAAGCCGTGCTCGGCAAAGTCACCGTGAAGCTGTTGGTGCTGGTAGCCGAGCTGCTGGGCGTGGTCAGCGAAATCAGGCCGGTAGTAGCCCCGCTGGGCACCGTCACGGTCAGCTCCGTGGCCGAGCTCACGGTGAACACCGGCGCGTTCACGCCGTTGATGGCCACCGAAGTGGTGCCGGTCAGGTTGGTGCCGGTCACGGTAACCACTGTGCCCACCGGGCCGCTAACCGGGGTGAAGCCGATGATGGTGGATACCGAGGTGTTGGGGCCGGGAGGGCCCCCGGTGGTGCCGCCGTTGCCAGGGCCGCCGGGCGTGCCGGTGCCCCCGCCGCCGTTGCCGCCGGGCGGGCCGCCGGTGTTGCCCCCGCCGGGCAGCTGGGCTGCGGCCGCCAGGGCAAATGAAACCAGCCAGAGCGAAAGCAACAGCCGGCGTACGAAGTCAAGTGAATGCTTCATGAAAATATCTGTCTAAGGGAAGGAGAAAGGAATGTGCCCAGGGGCAGCTCCCACCCGGGAGCTGCCCGCCAAAGCTTATTCCACTACCAGCCGTTGGGTGAGTTGGCCGTTGCTGCCATCGGCCTGCATGCGCACCAGGTAGATACCCGGCGCCAGTCCCTGCACGGGGAGTGTGGCCCGGGCCGTGCTACCAGCCGTGCCGGCCACTACCGGCACCTGGTACTGTCCCACGCGCTGGCCTACGGCGTTCAGCACGCTTACCTGCAAGGTGCGGGCGCCCGTGGGCAGGCCCGTTACCGACAAGGTAGCCGAGGCGCCCGTGGCCGAAGCCGGGTTGGGATAGATGGAAGCCATCGCTCCGCTTAGCTGCGGGCGCGTAGCCAGCGGCGAGCCCGCCGGGCGGAACACAACGCTGAAGCGGCCGGAGTAAGGCGCATTCGCCGCCACACTAAAAGTATAAGCGGGTTGAGTAGCCAGGTTCACAAAGCTGCCCGTCAGGGCATCGCGCAGGTACACCGTGGTGCCGGCCACGTCGAAGTTAAGCAGCTCGGCGGCTCGCAGGGTATAGGTGCCGGGCGTGGTGGTTGCCACCCACAGGGGCACCACTTCGTCGGCCGTGCCGCTCAGGGGGGCGCGGCCGTCTACCGACAGCGGCAGCTCGGCTACGCCGGCGGCCGACACACCCACCGAGGCCAGGTACAGGCCGTCGGAGTTGGGCAGCTTGTAGGCATCGAAACGGCCGGTGTAGGCGGCGCTGGCGCCGGCTTCAAAGTAGATGAAGGTGTCGTCAACTACCGGGCTGCTGCCGGCGTTGGCCGCCTGCATATGCAGGTGCAGCAGGGGCCGCGTTTCGGCCGTGGTGCGCTGGAAGTTGGGCTGGCCCGTGTACACGCTGCGGCGGTTGCCATTGTTCAGGCTGATGCTGCCGGTGGTGCCGGGCGTGCTGGCCCGCACAAAGAAGCCCTGGCCGGCCGGAATCAGGTTGGTGCCCCCGCCGACGCCGTTCACGAAGGAGCGGTAGCGGCCCACGTAGCCCGAGGTGCTCTGGAACACATACACGGCGGCGTCCACGTTGTTGAGGGCCGCAGCCGGCACCGTGCCCCAGTCCAGGGGCGAGGGATACGGGTTGCCCACCATGTGCCAGCCGGCTTCTGCCTGCGTGCCGCGGGTGAGGCCGCCGATGGTTACGTTGCCGGTGTTGAAGGTGCCGGTGAAGTCTACCAGCTGCTGGTTGCCGATTTGCACCGTGTAGCCGCGGCCCACGGTCAGCGGGTCGGTCAGGGCGCCGGGCGAGAAGTAGCCCTGGTCGAAGGCCGAGTAGTTGTTGGTGGGCGTAGCCAGGCGCTGCTCGTTGTAGCCAAACACGTTGGGGTATACCGAGAGGTTGCCGGGCAGGGCGGCCGTGTTGTAGGCCGGGTTCACCACCGGCGTGAAGCCGGTGCTGGTGGCCAGGTCGGCCACGGTGCTGTTGGCCACCGGGCTGCTGTACATGCGGTAGCCGCCGGTGCCGGTGTTGCCGCTGGCGTCGATGTAGCGCTGCATGGTGCCGGTGGCGCCCTGCACCGAGCCGCTGCCTTCGTTCCACACCAGGGCGGTGCCGGCAGCGCTCGAAAGCAGGGTCAGGGGCTGGCCGTTCAGCAGCAGGCTGCCGCTGCTCAGGCGCACCACTTCCTTAATTGCCAGGGGCTGGGTCAGGGTTACGTTGGCGGCGTTGGCAATGGTCAGGCTCAGGGCCTGGGCCGGGAGGCCGGTGCCGGTTACCTGGGCGCCGCTGCCGTTGTACACATAGCTGGCGTCGGGGCTGAAGGTGCGGGCACCGGTCACTTGCAGGGCGCCGGTGGTGCCGCTGCTGCTTAGGCCGGCCGAGCTGCAGATGCGCAGGGTGGCGCCCGCGGCGAGCACGAAGTTGCCAGGGCCGCCGATTACAAAGCAGCCGTCGGCCAGGATGCCGCCGGTCTGCACCGTCAGGGTGCCGGCCACGGTGATGTTGGCGGCCAGGGTGCCGTTGCCGCTGCCCGTTACGGTGACGTTGTTATACACCCCGCCCGGAATGGTGGTGGTGGTGCTCACCGTCAGGTCCGACGGCGCCGAGCCTACCGTAAACACCGCCGCCGAGGTGGCCGTGCCGCCGGGCGTAGTCACGCTGATGTTGCCCGTGGTAGCCGTTACCGGCACGCTGGTCGAGATGGTCGTAGCATTCAGCACCGAGAACGGGGCCGAAGTGCCGTTGAACTGCACCACCGTGGCGCCGCTGAAATCGGTGCCGGTGATGGTGACGCTGGTGCCGCCCGAGCCCGAGGTGGGCGTGAAGCCGCTGATGGTGGGCACAGGCGCCGTGAATACGAACGACGTGCCCGATGTAGCAACACCGCCCGTGGTGGTAATGCGGATGGGCCCGGTGCCGGCGCCGGCCGGTACGGTAGCCGTTACGCTCGTGGCCGAGTTGGCCGTAAACGACGTTGCCGGCACGTTGTTGAAGCTCACGCCCTGGGCCATGAGCAGGTTGGCGCCGGTGATGGTCACCACCGTGCCCGCCGGGCCGCTCGTGGGCGTAAACGACAGAATGGTGGGCGGAGCTACCAGCTTGATAGTAGCCAGGTTGTCGCGCTGCTGCCCGCCCACGGAGCTGAAGCTGCCGCCCACGACCAGCGTATCCTGCGAAAGCGAAAGCGCATAGCCGGTGCTGCTCAGGTTCGGGGTAGTAATCAGGCTGCCCGTGCCGGCCGTTACGGCACCGAGGTAGGAGTTGGAAACGCCATTTACCGTCGTAAACGAGCCGGCCATGGTCACGAAGTCCTCGCTCACGGCCAGGGCATACACCGTGCTGTTGGTGTTGGCCGTCCAGGAAGTGGCGCTGCCGCTGGCTTTGCTGATGGCCCCGATATAAGAGCGGGGCTGTCCATCGAAGGTGGTGAAGCTGCCGCCGGCATACAGCGTGGTGCTGTTGGCAGCCAGGGCCAGTACCGTGGAGTTGATGTTGGGGGCAAATGAGCTAAGCACGCCCGTAGAGGCATTAACGGCTGCCAGGCGGGTGCGGGGGGAGCCGCCCAAGGTGGTGAAGCTACCGCCCGCGTAGAGCGTGCTGCCATCCAGGGCCAGGGCGTGCACGGTGCTGTTGGCGCCGGGGTTGAAGGCGTTCAGGGCGCCGCTGGGCAAGGCAAACGAGGCCAGGTAGCTGCGCGTTTGCCCACCCATGGTCGTAAAGCTGCCGCCCGCGTAGAGCGTGCTGCCATCGGTGGTCAGGGTGTGTACCGTGCTGTTGGCAGTCGGGTTGAAGGCCGTTACCACGCCGGACGTGGCATTTACGGCACCCAGGCGGGAGCGGCCGGCGCCATCCAGCGTCGTGAAGCTGCCCCCCACGTACAGGGTGCTGCCGGCCATGGCCAGGGCTTCTACCGCGCCGTTGGGGTTGGGCTGAAAGCCCGTGAGCACCTGCGCGGTGTTTACGTTGTAAGCAAACAGGTTGTTGATGGCAAAAGCCCGCAGTGTAGAAAACGAGCCGCCCAATACCACGGCCGTGCCGGCGGTGGCTATTGTCCGCACCGTGGTGTTGGGAGCGGGGTTGAAGCTGGTCAGCGCACCAGTAGCCAAGGTGAAGCCGGCCATATAGTTGCGGCTCTGGCCGGCAATGCTGGTAAAGTTGCCCCCCACGTACAGGGTGGTGCCATCCGAAGCCAGGGCGTACATCGTGGTGTTGGGGGCCGGGTTGAAGGCCGTGGCCGCGCCCGTGCCCGTGTCCACGGCGCCCAGGCGCACGCGGCCCAGCCCGCCCAGGGTGGTAAAGCTGCCGGCTACGTACAGCGTGCTGCCCTCGCGCTGCAACTCAGTTACCGTCGAGTTGGCGCCGGGGTTGAAGGACGTTACCAGCCCGCCGCTGGGCAGGCCACCGCCGCTGAGCTGGAATAGGTTCTGGCGGCTGTCGGTATCGAAATACGTAAAGCTGCCGCCCATGGCCAGGCTGCTGCCGCTCAGGCCCAGGGCGCGCACGGTCGTGTTCGCCCCGGGGTTGAAGGCCGTCAGCGCGCCCGTGGCCAGCGTGAAGCCGGCCGCGTAGCTGCGGCTCTGGCCGGCAATGCTCGTAAAGCTGCCCCCCACGTACAGGGTGGTGCCATCCGAGGCCAGGGCGTGCACCGTGCTGTTCGGGGCCGGGTTGAAGGCCGTGGCTGCCCCCGTGCCCGTGTCCACGGCGCCCAGGTACTGTCGGCCCA
>NZ_BAABGZ010000064.1:0-47502 GCF_039541835.1 Hymenobacter saemangeumensis
ACGTTTGGCAGGGTGGGGACTGTCTTTCATGACATTCGAAAGATAAGACCCTATTCTGTCCATGATTACCCGACCACCTCAGTATTTACACGTATTTTTAATTAAAGCCCCTTTTTTGCGCCCCCTACTATTGACTTTTTGTAAATAGTTCGTATCTTTGTTTTGTTCCCAAAGGGGGAGCACCAGCAGAAGGGCAAAAAGAGAGGCCAACCCCGGCAAGGGTTGGCCTCCGATAAGACAGGCCGTTAGCGCGGCTGCCTCGAAAGCTGGGTAATCATTCCTTACCCAACCCCACAAAATTACATGGAAAATGTAATTGCCCCCACCCCCCGCGCTGAAGGTCTGCGCGTCGCTATCCTGGAACTGGTAAACGCTTCGGCCTTTACCACGCCCGCCGAAAAGGCCACGGCCGCCCAGCGCATAGCCGCCTGTCAGTCGGAAGCCACCTTGACCAAGTGGTACCGCAATACGCTTGTGGAGCTGGCCGAGCGCGAAGAGGCTGCGCCTGCTCAGGCCCCGGCCATTAGCTATGCCACGGCAAGCCAGAAGGAAACCATTATTCGCCTGCTGAACCACCCCGCCGTTACCCGGCAGATGAAAACCAAGTGCCTGCTGAACATCAACCGCCTGACGGTGGAAACAGCTAACAAGGTTATTGCCGACCTGCAAGCCCACATCGATACCACCACGCCCCCGCGCCGCAGGTGGGAAAAGCGTTACGGGCAAATCAAGGCCAACGCCTTTAGCTGCTACGGCAGCGCAGCCCAGCCGGCAATGCCGGGCAATGACGTGGCCTTTGTACTCGGCAACAACTAAGGGAGGGCCAAGCGATGAAAACGAATACGATTCCGCAGAACGCAACGGAGAAAGCCATTGTCCTGGGCTTTCCGGCCACTTTGTTTGGCTTTACGCCCGACCAGCGCGGCTACTGGTTTGAGCCGGGCCTGCCGTGGACACCCCAAGACATGGGCACCACGCCGCCGATTGACAAGCGCGGGCTGCCGGGAGTCTGGCTGCTTGTCGAGTTCGGCAATAACAGCATGGCCCCTCGATTTCCGGCCGGGACGGTTGTCAACCTTACGCCCGTATTTACACGCGAACAATTGACGGTGGGCAAGGTATACGCCTATTTGTATACCAACCACGTCACAGGCAAACAGGAAATGTGCGCCGGGCGGCTGGCTGTAATTGGCGACAGCTGCTTAGAGGCAACCCGCGACAACGGCAACCCACGCGAACAACACATGCTGTGGCCCCTGCGCGAAGCGGCCGGAGAGGAAACCTGGGGCGTGTACGAGGTGAGCCACTACCAGCGTTACCCTGAACTCGGCTAATGGCAGCCTGCCTAAATTCAAACACCCCGGCCCCGGTAGCGGGTCGGGGCGTTTCGCGGGCTGCCTGGGTAGCCCAGCAGAAGGGCCGGAAAGCGGTGCTGTATGTGGTGAAGGTGTACGGCAACGGCGAAGCGTTCTACAAGCTGGGTATTACCTATGACTTACGCGCCCGTTTCGCCCGCTTAAAAACGTGCTACAAATGGCGCACGTTGGCGCGATTTAGTAGCTGGAATGCTGCGCTAGTGTTCGACCTTGAGCAGCGCTTACACGCGGAATTTTCGGGGTTGGCGTATGTGCCCGCCCTGTCGTTTGGCGGGCGCACTGAGTGCTACTCGGATGCCGAACCGATACTAGCCGCCTTGCCTAGCAAGGGGACGTTTTTTCTGAAACCTGTTGCAAACGATATTTAGAAAAATGAAAACAAAGAAAAACGACCTTTCTATCTCTGACCGTGCCGACATTGTACACCGCTACATCGACGGGGAAAGTTGCACAAGCATCAGCAAGGGCTACAACACACACGAGCAAACTGTTATGCGCCTAGTCAAAGAGGCGGGACATACGTCTCGTTGCGCCTCGTATAGCCACCGGACAAAAAGCCTGAATGAAAAGGCATTCAAGGTGCTAACCCCGGAAAGTGCTTACTGGGTTGGTTTCCTAATGGCAGACGGTTGCGTTCGGTGGCGCACACCTCTAAGTGCAAGGGTTACGCTCTCGCTTCAAGCCAAGGACAGGAAGCATATTGAAAAATACCGCCTATTCCTGGGTTCTTCTCACAGCATCACCCTAGACGCCAGCTCCTGTAAAACACGTCCTAATGTTCAGCCTAAATTCATGCTATCGATTGCCTCTGCCGAGATTGCCAGGGATTTAGAGTCTTACGGTGTCGGGCCAAACAAAACCATTTCAGCGCAAGCAAAGAGCCGAGAGCTGGTAGATTCGCCTCATTTCTGGCGAGGGGTTGTAGACGGGGACGGGTGTATTGGGGAAGGAACTAAGGGGCAAGCCGTGCTCAATTTGGTTGGCACCAAAGACTTGCTTACCCAGTTTCAGGCATTCGTAAAAAGGTATTGCCCGAAAGCTGCTGCCACCCCACGCAAGCAAGAAAACATTTACCAGTTGGCGCTTGGGCATCGGCAAGCCGAAGAAATTGTATCGGTGCTTTATCGAGGCGCGCTCATTTCGTTAGAGCGCAAACAAAAGATAGCAGAAACCATCCTGAGCAAAGCTGATGCACTCTTAGCCCGCAGTTGCATTCGTTGCAGAGAGAGCGTGCCTGCGAAATTGAACAGACGCACTAAGTATTGCTCCGCTTTCTGCCGTAGACAGACGGAGGTTGAGAGGGAAAGAAAAAGGCGCGCAAGCCCCCAGGCTTAAAAAAACCTCTGCAAAGCCCCGACCATCAGGCCGGGGTTTTTGTTTTTTCTTGGTACATTGCATCATGAAAAACATTCTACTATTTCTCGTTTCTGTCCTGCTGTTGGGTGGCTGCACTACGGCAGGCAATGATGACCCAACGCCCACCACTTCCACCCCCACTATACAGGGTCGCTGGGTGCTGGTTGATACGCGGGTGCTGACCGTCAATACCGCAACTACTGCGGTGGTGTCAAATCAAGTAACGCCCCATACTGACTACGTGTACAACTTTACAGCCACACAACGGCAGCCCTATGTTAACGGGATAATAAACACAAGTGGCTCCATCCCTATCACTACTTGGGCTGACTCTATTCAACTAGGGGCAAGCTCGCCGCTTCGTCTGAATCGGTATAAGGTGCGGGTGCTTACGGCTTCTGATATGCAGTTTGAGCGCCGCGGAACCTCTGGCTCAAACACGATTACAGTAACCGAAAACTATCGACGGTAAAAAAAAAATAAAAGCCCAGCCATGCCAGCCGGGCTTTTTCATTAGAAAAATTCCAGCCCATCAAATTCCTCGTGGTAAAATTCGAAGCCTGTACCCAGGGCCGGGGGCGGTATCAAGGTTGGGTGTAGGCGTATTAGCTCCACGGCGACTGAGCGACTAGGGTCGTACTCGTTAACTTTATTCACCAGGAAGAAATCGCCTAATTGCTCTATCCAGACCGGACGGGCGAAGTCCAGCTCGGCAATGTCCCGGGGCGTGAGGCGCAGCCACTCTTTTAAAAAACGGGTCTCTTTTAGGCAGGCAGCCAAGTCCGGCCAAAAGCGCGGCAAGAGGGTGCGTTGTGCGTCTAGGTCAAAGGAAGCTGTGGGAGCCGCAAAGTAGCTGGCTGACGTGGCGGCGTCCTGCAACACAGGCGGAATATCGTTAGGGTAAAACACCCCGTCAACCGTGCTGCCGGCTACGCGGCGCGGAACCATAGCCACCTTTATATTAAACACAGGCGCGTCTGTGCGAAGCACTAGCCGGGGCTGCGGGCTCAGCAGGTCGTATTCGGCTGCTACGGCTGGGTCGGGATTGCGCCGCCTGTAGCCCCGTATGGAGAGCAGGCCGCTAATAATTGTCGATTCTTCGCTAGCTGCAAAAGGTAGTTCAATTAGGGTGCTTGCGGCGGGCAGCGTTTCGTCTTCCATCAGCAGCGCCCCGTCTCCATAGCCCGCCGTTACGGTTTCATCCTCTTTCCATTTGAACTCATTGCGGCGGGCAAATTCTCCGAATCGAAAAACGGTTTCGCGGTCGGCCACCCCTTCAAAGCTAGGTGCTCGGTCTAGCTTGGCTGACCAATCCAAAACACGGCCGGAAACATTGGCCAATACCCGTCCGCCGGTACTTAGGTACAGAAAAGGGTCGTAGCGGTCTACCTGCACCGTTAAGCCCATTAGGCCAATCAAAGTCTTGACAAACTCCCATTGCGTCATTTCAGAGGGCAGCCAGTCAGAAAGACGCACCAAGCCTCCGCGCGGGAATGCCCCCAGCATTTCCACCTTAAACTGATTTACAATGTCAATCCGGTATAGGCTAGGGTTGTAAGGCGGGCCAAACTCTACCATAGAACCATCGGCGTTCACAATAAACGGGCGGCTTGTGCCGACCTGCCAGAATGGGTTTGTTGGGCCTCCGCCAAAGGTTTGCCATTCATCACCCTGAACGATGACGCGCACCACGTCGCCGGGCTGTAGCAAAATTTCTTTGGCGCTTGCGGTTAGCGTGGTTCTGGTGTAGTTGCCCACGCGAATTTCCCCGGCTGTGCCTACTTGGTTGCCGTTAACCTGAATTGCCACCTTGGCACTGACTTCGCCCCGCGCTGGCGAGGGGGCGCAGCTCAACACAACCTCTAAGCTGGCTGTAATCGAGTACAGGGCCAACGTTGAAACGGTGTATTCCCCATTATTAAATGTGGCTGCCGTTGGGCTTGTGTATGGATTCTCGGCAGTGAAATTAAAAGGCCACGCGATAGGGCCAAACTCGGCCCTGCGCCGGAACATTTGCCCGTCTTGGTAGCGCCAGCCCGCTACCAAGGCGCGTTCGGCGCGGTAATCAGATGAAAATTCGTAGGGTTTGGCGGTGGGAATATTCAGAGCGGCGAACAGTGGCTCGGTTATCTGCAAGTTCGTAGCCTCAAATCCGGCCTCGCTAAGTATTTGCTCCCATACCAAGCGGGCCGAAACGCTGGGATAAAGGTCGTAGGGGTCAACTTCGTCTAGCTTCAACTCCTTTCCCCTGTCGTATAGCTCATAACCGTAGCCGTTGGCCTGCCAGAAATCAAACCCTAGGCGAGCTACGATGTTGGCGGGCGTCCATAAGTGGCTGAATCTATCTAGGTCTAAGTCACTAAGCTTTTTGGGGTCGCCGTTGGGGTGGTTGAGGCTCTGCACGAAGCGACGATTTCCCGCAAAAAACTGTAGCTGGTACCGCCCGGCTTGGTAGCCCTTCACATATAGCTCCCCCGTGGGCATGGTTTCCACCCCGCCCGACACCAGCACAGCCGGCAAGCGGCGATAAGGGGCGCCGGCCGTGTTTTGAGCCGTTGCGGCTGTCCCGAAAATTCGCATGTTGCGCTGGGTGGCAGGCGCTGAAAACTCGGGGCTGTAATCCGACTGCACGCTCTCTGGCTTTGTCCTGTCGTTTGCTTGGTAAGTCATTAAAAAACTTGACGCGCTTTCGCTGTCAAGGTCTAGCAGCTGACCATTTACGAGTATTTCGTTGGCTTGCATTAGGCGTCGGTTTCAGCGGTGGTAAAAGAGCTGCGCTGCTGCGCACTTTGAACGTCCGTTATTCGTGTAATCGGCGGGTTTTTGCGTAGGGCGTGGGCTACTTCGGCCCCTATTTCTTTGGCGCTGGCGCTGACGGCTGCGGTAATGACTTCCTGGCTGTTTCCCGGGGCGCTGCTGCCATTTAATGACTGGCGTATAAGTGCGGTGGTGACACCTCCTAGCGCCAGATGGGTCGAGAGCGCGGAAGCGCCAGTAAGCGCCCGCCCTCCGCCGGCCTGGTTGATTTGACTGAGCAGTGGCAAGAAAAGTTTGGTGCTATTGCGGTTGATTATTGCCTCCCCGCCCTCGATTTCGATGCCGGTATGATACCCTTGCCGCAGCAAGGGTATGCCCCCTTGCTCATGACTAGGCCCGTCTGCAATGCCACCCCTGCGTAATTGCAATATGTTGGCAGCAGCCAATGCCGCATTAGCAATCGAGAGCGCATTAGCGCCAGCCAAGTATGCGGCTTGCAATGCCGGCCCTGCCGGGCCAGCTGAAGCACCAATTGTTGCTGCGGCTACAGCATTCGCGCTTAATTCCCGCTGAAGGTTGAGCCCGATTTCAACAAGAGCGAGTGCCTTTTTTAAAGCGACAAAACTCTTACCTGCATCTGATTCCTCCCCCAGCAGGGAAATGGCGGTCTCGGTGAATTGCTGGGCGGCGGCCAGGCGCACGGCGTCAATCTGCTGCTCGGCTTCGCGGGCCCGCTTCTTTTCGGCGGCCACCCGTTGCGCTTCCCGTACTTCGACATCGGCGCCCCGCTTGGCATTCTCGGCATTGTTCTGCTGGTAGTCGGCATTCACAACGGCCTGCGCCTCTACGCCCGCCTTGTTGATGGCGTTGAGCTTGCGCTGGTACTCGTTTTCACTAAGCAGGCCCAGGGCGTGGTCGCGCTCCACGGCCCGGCGCTTCTCGTCCAGGTATACGTTGAGCAGACGCACGGCCTCGGTGAATTCGGCCTGACGCTGCTGGTTGGCCGCCTGCGCGTTGATAGCCGCAATCTTGGCCGTGTTGTCGGCATTCTCGGCCAGGCCGGCAATGGCGAGCCGGCGCTGGTTTTCTATCTGCTGCTGCTGCAGGCGAAGCGCCTCGTCGCTGCCCTGCTGCTGCTGGCTGAGCTGCGCGGCGGTGAGGTCCACCTCCGTTTGCAGAGCTGCCAACAGCCGCTTGCGGTTGAAGTCGAGCATCAGCGCCAGCGACTCGTTTTCATACCTGGCATCGATGACCTTCTTCGCACCGACGGTGAGGTTCTTAACGTTCAGCTCCGCCTGGTACCCAACCCGAAGCTTCTGCTGCAGGATACTCAGCTCCCGGTCGCTGCCGGCCTGCACCTGCTGTAGCTCCCGGTCGAGCAGGACGCCTTGCAGCGCCAGGGCATCGCGCCGCATCTGTAACCTGCGCTCGGCCTCTTTTTCGGCGGCGGCCTTGGCCCGGTCCGCCGCGGCTTTGTCCCGGGCCGCTTCCTGCTCCAGCAGCGCAGCCCGCCGGTTTTGAATGGCCTGCTGCTGCGTAGCTGATTCGCCGGCTAGCTTCACCACGGCCGCCTCGGCCTCGGCCAGTGCCGTGCGCTGCTCGTCGCTGATGCGGCCTGTGCGCTCGGCCTCGGCATTTTCCAGCTGCTGAATACGCAGGCGCTCCTTCGCCAGCGTAATGGTGCGCTGCAGCGTTTCCGTTTCCAGCCTGCCGGCCCGGTCCAGGTTGGCCAGGCGCTGCTGCTCCGTTAGGCTGCGGTCTTTGGCACTGAGCACTAATTGGTCGATGAGGTTTTTATTTTCCTCATTCCGCACAATTTCGTCGCGCTCGGCGTCGTCGAGCGCATCCTTGGCCCGGCTGATTTCATAGGCCGCACTCGCTGCCCGCTTCGACTCGGCCGCCAGGGCCTGCGTTTTTCCGATAACGTCCTCGACGCCGGTGGCATACTGCAGCACCCCGTTGGTCGCCTGTTTAAAGTCGCCGTTTTTCAACCCCTCCCAGATAACGCCAATGGCCTTGATGCGGTTAATCACCTGGTCTTCGATAAAGTCAATCAGGTCGCTGGCTGCTTGCTTCGGGTCTTTGAATACCCCGACCAATGCCTTGCCAGCACCGCTGGCAACTGCGCCGAGCGGGGCAAACAGCCCCTTCAGAAACGCAAGGCCGGCCGCTAAATCTTCAGCTCCCTCGTCTGTTTTCGTGAAGTACTCAAACAACGCACCCAGGGCCAGGATGAGCACACCGATGCCCGTCCCCGCTATGGCTCCTTTGAGCCCGGTGAAGCTGCCCTTGGCTAACTCAACCCCCTGCTTGGCCTGCGCGAACCGCTGTTTTAGGTCGCCGATGTGCCCACCAAAAACATTGGTGGTGCTATCGATTTCCTCAATAGCCTCTCCTACTGATTTAATCTCAGCCGGGGTTTCCTCAATGGCTTTTTTCGCCTGGGCAATCTTAAACCCAATCTGATTAAATGCCTCAGAGCCTTCTGCTACCTTCTGCTGCTCCTCTTCCAGCTGCACCAGGTTGGCAACGGCCGGCCGGATGGTATCGCTGTAGCCCTTCAGCTTGGCTTGGGTTTCCTCGTATGTCATGCCGGCTTTAGCCCCGGCCTGCGCGGCGGCCTGCTGCACGAAGCCAATCTGCCGGGCTACGTTGACATGCTCTTCTGTGCCCTCCGCCGTCTTTTTCTGCTGCTCCTGCAGCTTTACCAGCTGCTGTATCAGCGGCTCAATGGCCCCGTTGTAGTTGCCGACGTTGCGCACAAACAGCGACTGCTGGGCATCGGTCGATTTAAGGGTGTTGCGCAACCCGTCAATGGTCTTGGTCAGCTCCTGCGCGGCTTCGCTGCTGTTATCGGCCGAGCCGTCCAACGCCTGAAACTGCCGCTGGGCCAAGCTGAGCTGGGCCTGCATGCCTTTGTAGGTATTGCCCAACTCCCCGGATGCCGTGCGGTACAGCTCTAAATTCTTGGTCAGGGTCGTCTGCTCCTGGCGCTGGGTCTTCAGCTGGGCCTGCAGCTCCACCGACCGCTTCGCATACTCGGCATCTTCAACGGTACCTGCCTTGCGGGCCGCGTTGAGTTCCTGCTGTTTTTTACGAGTGGCCTCGATGTCGAGCACGAGCTTCTGCAGCTGCTGCTCGGTTTTGCCCTCGTCGAGGGTCACTTTTAGGATGACGGTTTCGTCGGCCATGATTAAAAGAACTCTGTGCCCTCAAACTCGGGCAGGTAAAACTCAAAGCCCTGGCCCAGCGCGGGCGGGGGTATTAGCGTTGGGTGCAGTCGCATGAGCACCACTTCGACAGACCGCTTGGGGTCATACTCTCCTACCTGGCTCACCAGGAAGAAGTCCCCAAGGCCGCCGTCCCAGATGGGCACAGCAAAGTCCAGTTCGGCAATGTCCTGGGGCGTGAGGCGGTAGTATTCGGTCAAGTGCCGGGCTTCCTTCAGCGTGGCGGCCAGGTCGGGCCAGAAGCGAGGCAGCAGTGTGCGCTCGGCCGAGAGGTCGAACGGCGCACTCGGAGCCGCGAAATAGCTGGCCGTGGTAACCACCTCCTGCAGAACGGCCGGCACATCGACCGGGTAGAAAACCCCATCAACGGTCGAGCCCGCAATGCGCCGCGGCACCATGACTATCTGCACAGTAAACGTGGGCCGCTCCACGCGCAGCACGAGGCGCGGCTTTGGACTCATGGTGTCGTACTCGGCCGCTACGGCGGGGTTGGGGTCTCGCCGGCGGTAGCTCCGGATGCGCAGCAGGCTCGGCACCGTGGGGCTGGGCTCCGTGGCTGCGTAAGGCAGAACGGCCAGGGTGCCCTCTTCCGGAAGCGTCTCATCCTCGACTACAAGCATGCCGTCGCCGTAGCCCTCGCTAACCGCTTCATCTTCCAACCAGCGCAGGTAGTTGCGCTGGGCGAAGTCTCCAAACCGGTAGGCCGTGCTGCGGTCGGGCAGGCCCTGCGGCGCCGCGGCCGCATCCCGCTTGGCCGTCCAGTCAATAGCCCGCTCGGTGTTGGCCAGCACACGCCCCCCGGTGCTCAGGTAGAGGTGCGGCTCGTACAGGTCGGTCTGCACCGTCAGGCCCAGCAGCTGCACCACCGACTTAAAAAAGTCGAGTTGCGTCATATCCGGCAGCCATAGGTTGAGCATCACCCGGCCCCCCTGGGGGAACTCCTCAAGTAGCGTTACCCCAAAGCGATTGGCGGCATCGATGCGGTACAGGTTGGGGTTGTAAGCGGGGCCAAATTCTATAATGACTCCATCTGATCGGACAAAAAACGGGCGGCTAGTGCCTACTTGCCAGAACGACTCGCGCGGGCCCAGGCCAAACTGATTAGGCCATTCGTCGCCTTGGATGATGACGTGCACCTCATCGCCCGGCCGTAGCAGCAGGCGCGTGACGGAGGCCGTGAGCGTGGTCCGTGTATAGTTGCCGGCGCGGATGTAACCGACCGTGCCGACCTCGCTGCCGTTCACATGCAGGGCGACTTTCATGCTGACCTCTCCCGGGTAGCCACTCGCGCAGCTGATAACCACGTCGAGGCTGGCGGTCAGGTCGTAGTAGCCCAGGGTGCTGACGGTGTACTCGCCGTTGGAGAAGGTAGCCGCTGTGGGCGCGCTGTAGGGATGCTCGGTCGTAAAGTTGAACGGAAAGGTGAGTGGCCCGAACTCACTGCGTCGGCGAAACATCTGCCCGTCCTGGTAGCGCCAGCCGGCTGCCAGGGTGCGGGCGTCACGGTACGGGCCGGGAAACGTGTAAGGCGCTGCCGTGGGAATGTTCAGGGCGGCGAATAGCGGCTCGGTGGTGAGGTCCGTTGCCGTGAAACCAGCCTCTTCCAGCATGCGCCCCCAGACCAGGCGCAGGGCCACGCTGGGAAACAGGTGGTAAGGGTCCACTTCGCCAAGGTTGAGGTCTTTGCCCCGCTCGATGACTTCATACCCCCAGCCGTGCTGCTGCCAGTGGGCAAACGGCAGGCCGGCGGCAATGGTGGCCGGCGTCCAGTCGTGGTCGAACTCGCTGAGGTCGAGGTCGGCCAGCTTCTTCTCGCCGAGCGTTTCAATAAAACGCCGATTGCCACCCACCAGCTGCAGGTAGTAGCGCCCGCCCTGAAAACTCTTCACATAAAGCAGGGCAAGCGGCAACGTCTCCACGTTGTTGGAGAGCAGCACGGCCGGCAGCCGGCGGTAGGGCGTGCCCGCCGTGGCCTGGGCCGAGCCGCCCACGCCGAGCAGGCGGTGGTTGCGCTGGGTCCCTGGTACTGAAAACTCCGGCGAGTAGTCCGACTGTATCGAGTCGGTTTTGCTGCGGTCGTTGGCCTGGAACGTGGGCACCAGCTGAGTCTCCTCGTCGAGGTCGAGGGGCACGCCCTGCACGAAAATCTGGTTGGTGCTGCTCATTACTGCCCCTGCACGAGTACCGGCTCGGCTTCCGAGAAACTGATGAAAAACTCCCTGCGCCGATTGCCCAGGCGGCCGGCATCGAAGCTGCCGGAGCTGAGCACAATCGGCACCCAGGGTGTGCCGAGGCCGCCGGGCTGGTACCAAACCTGGGGCGAGCGGCGCAGCGTGCGCAGGGCTTCGGCCCAGTCATCGCCCTGGAACACGCCGGTGCTGGCCTCCAGCAGCTTCAGGCTCTGCCCCCGACTGCTGTAGCGCCGTTCCCGGGTGGCCGGCTCGCTGTAGAGGCTGCCTTCGCCTACGTCGTCCCCCTGGCGCGGCTTGCCCTGAAATACCCACAAGCCATACCCGCCCCCGGGCGCCAGCCAGGCCACGGGCAGCGGGTTCTTGGGGCAGGGCAGCTCCACGCGGGGGTAGTTGGTAATGGCCTCCTCATACAACTGCCCGTAGCGGCCACCGGGCAGGGTGCCCATAACGGCCACCCGGTAGGTTTGATAGCCGTGCCAGTAGGGCATCCGGGGCCAGAAGGGCGAGAGAATGGTGTCGTCTGGCTTGCCTATCTGCTCATCCGGCAGCGAGGCGTTCAGCACGAGGCCTCGCTGCAGCAGCAGGCCGTTGCGGCGCAGCTCATAGCCCATATACAGGTCGTCGGAGAAGGCCGTGTCGCTGTTCAGGTCCAGCCGCCGGCCGCCGGCGCCATCGGCTGCCCCCAGCAACGGGCGCAGGAAGGGCCCGAGCTTGAACCGGGCAATGCCGCCCGGGCTGACGGTGGCCCGCACCGTGGTTAAAAGCGTCAGCGGGTAAAGGGCCGAGGCGGGATGAGCGGCCGGAAAGCCCACCCACAGCTCCGCTTCGAGGTAGGCCGGCAGCGGCAGCTCGGCAACCGCGGGCACGTCTACTTCGCGCCAGGCGCTGCGCCAGCGCGGCCCAAACGTGCACACCCCGGGCTCGGTAGCCAGCGGGTTGTAGTTGAGCGCTTCTTCGTCCATGCAGCCGACGACGCCGGGCACGTAGGGCCCTACCGTTACGCCGTCCTGAATCACCTGAGGCGGTACGCTGGAGTCGGTGACGCGCACGGTGTAGTTGCCGGCGGCCACGTTGGTAAACGTGGTGGCCACGCCATCGGCGCCGGGCGCCGAGAGCTGGGGCTCCACCAGCTCCACGGTGTAGGGACTGGTACCGCCTTCGGCCGTAGCCGACACGGTACCAGTAGCCGGGGCATTGGTTTCGTCGGTCGCGCTGGGGCTGCCGGCTGCAAACGCCAGCGTGGCCGGCGGGGGCGGGCATTGCACGTTGAAGGTCTGCGGGTCGGATTGCTCGCGGGTGGATACGCTCTCCAGGTACACGGTCCAGGTGTCGTTGGCCAGGGGGCCGATGGCGAAGGGCAGGGCGCCGACCGGGCCGGCCTGGCTGATGCCGTTGGCCGAATCAGCGTACCAGCGCAGCGAGCCGGCCGGGGCGCCGGTGACCGTGGTGATGGTGATGAGGCCCCCGGCCGAGGCGCATGATTGAATAGCGTCGAAAGTGTAGGCCATTGGGCGATCAGTTAAAAGTTAAACGTTAGGAGTTGAGCACACCGCGCAGGGTGCTGGTGATGGCCACCATCTCGCCGGCGGCAATGCGGGCCTTCAGCGTATTGAGAAACTCGGGACTGAGCACCTGGTCGAGCAGGCCGCTGGGCTGGCCCATGGCGTAAAGCTCTGAGCCCCATTCATGCATTTTGCGGGCAGCCAGAAAGCCGAACTGCTTATAGGTCATGTTCGGGTCGTTCAGCTGAATGCCCTTGTCCTCGGCCCACTGCGCCAGAATCTCCCGCAGCGGCGTGTCGCCGGCGGTGCTGCTTTTGGTCGGGCCGCGGCCGGTGATGAGCGTTTGCAGGTGGGACGGTCCAAACATGGTGAGGCTGCTGTCGTCTTCTTCGAAGCGCAGCTGCCGCTCGGTGTTGCCGGTGGTATGCGCGGGGCGCCCCCGTGGGGGCTGCGGGTGTGTGCGCAGGGCATTGATGCAGGCCTCCAGTAGCTCGGGGCCGGCTTGGGCAAAGGCAACGCGAGCGGAGGCTAGCATAGGTAAGCAGCCGGAGCCTTCAGGGTGAACGAGCAGAGGAAGCCGGTGCCGATGGTGCTGCCCTTCCGCAGCACCGGGGCCCGGTCGATGCGCTCCGACAATTCGAATCGGCCGGCTTCGCGCAGGGCGTTGATAAACTGCTGGCTCAGGATGTCCATGGCATTCTGAATGTCGAGCGACTGCCCGACCGCCGCCTCGTCTACCAGGTTGGCGGCGTGCTCGTGCAGGTCCTTGCCGTAAAAGCAAAGCGTGGGCTGGTACACCACGTTCTCGCCTTCCAGCGGGGCCGGCAGCAGAAACAGGTGCACCTGCGGAAAGGCGGCGTCGTAGTTGATGTTCTGGTTGGTTTTGGGGCCATGCCAGAAGGAGCCGGCGCCCACTGCCAGGGCGACGGCTTCCAGGTGCTTGACGGTATCGGCGTAGGTCATCTTAGCGGCTGGCTTCTTCGGGTTGACGGAACGGGGTGGTGCCCCAAATGGAAACCGGCGGGTGGGTGGTGCCGAAGCACTGGAAGTAGACGCGGCCGGTGCGGGCGACTTCGGCCTGCTCTTCCGGGCTCAGCTCCCAGCAGGACACGACGCATTGGTCGTTCACGCCGTCGGCGTACTGGCGGTAAATGGGCAGGTCGCGCACCCAGGATTCGGTACCGGGGGCGGCCCTCAGGACAGTATTTGCTTCGTCGAATTGGACAGGGGTGGCCATGGATTAGATTGTCTTTTTACTGCGTTGACGGTCAGCTTCGCGACGGGCTTCCTTGCGTGCCTGCTTTGCTTTAGCTGCTTCGATTCTAGCCAAGTCGTCAGATGAAAGGAATGCAGGTTGGGCGCGCCCTACGCGACGCTGCCTATTTCCGGATGCGGAATAGCCAGGGCCGGCACTGGGTTGGCATGGCATGGCAAGTGCGGCGCTCATTAGCGCAAGAGATAGGAGGCCTTTGTTCATGGATTAGTGGGATTGGGGGTGCTGAATTTTGGAGAGGCGCCGCTGGTAGGCAGCTTTGGCATTTTCGTAGCGGAGCTTGAGCAGCACGGTGTCGCTTGGCTTTCACGAATTTTACCCCTCAAAAACAGGGGGCCTAACTTGCTTCTGATTATTGTTGCACAGCGCCCCAAGCAATAAAGGATGGCCCGCAACCGCCCAAACGCCGCCCGCCGCACTCGCTCCCGTTGGTCGCTCTGAAGCCTATCGAGCTTCGCTCCGATAAACCGGGCAACGATTAGCTTTTACAGTGGACTGCCTACTCTGGGGCGGAATATAGTTAAATTTTAATTCTACAACAAGGTGTGAACGGGCAAAAAAATACCCCAGCCGGGGCCGGGGTATTTTCAATCTAAAAGGGAAATACAGCTAAAATTTCATAGGCGCTGCTGAAGCATTCGGTTCGCCCGCCAAACGCCCGCTTTGGTCGGTAGCGCAGGTGGGCAAATGTGTCCAAGATGCTTTTTTCCCACTCGCCTATCGCTGCTGCATTAACGGATGTATAAGAGGCGAGAACCTCGTACTGGTAGCCTGACTTACGAAAAAGATTCCGGTAACGGGCCTGAATCGAGCGGCGGGTTACGCCCACCTTGTAGAAGGTTTCAATCTCGTTATAGACCTTCAAAAAATAAAGGATTGAGGGCTGGTTAGCAGTCGCTACAGCCCAGCCTAAGCGACTGTGGCGCGTTTTCACCTCATTACCGCACAACAAACACCCTTGGCCCGCCCCGTGGCTTCTTGGTATCTGCTCAAATGCGCCATGCTCAGGGCAAATAATGGTTACTTTAATTCGGGAATCGGTGTAAATGGTCTGCGTGTAATCGTAGCGTCCGACGCCATGAACAGCCTGTGCTTTGGCAATAAAGGTAGCGGTATTAAGCCTCTGCCTTTCCGCCGTTTTACTTCGGCTACAGTGCGAACAGCCAGCGCCCCTGAGATGGTGTTGTGCTAACAATTCAAATGCGCCGTGCTTAGGACACAGGATTTTAACTTTATCCACGCTACCAGTATAGACAGCCTGCGAGTAGTCGTAAGTGCCGGAACCGTGGATAGCGCGGGCGCGAGTGATGAAATGAGCCGTGGTAAAGCGCAGCTTTTGAGCTGCCCGCTCAATCCCGCATTTCGGGCAGCCCCGCCGCGTGCCTGCGTGCCCATTGGGCGTTTGCTCAAATGGGCCATGCAAGGGGCAAATGATTGTCAGTTTTTGCGTGCTATGCACATAAACGGCTTGCGAGTAGTCGTATGTACCAATCCCGTGCACAGCTTCAGCGCGGGCGATAAAGCGAGCCATTCGACGGTTAGTGTTCCGCGAAACACCCCGACCCACTACCGGGGCCGGGGTGTTGGATTGCTTGGTGCTCACGCTAGAACACCGGGTAATCGAAATAGCCGACCACCCGGTAGAGCCGAAAGCCCGGATCCTCCCAGCGCAGGGCGCACGCAACGGCTTCCCCGGTTTTGTCCAACGAACACAGCAACTGCTGCTTGTCCAGCGAGACGGCAAAGAAGCGCCCCATGCAAAAGGGTGTGGTCTCACCCCCTTCGCCCGCGTTCCACAGGTATATGCCCGCAGCCAGTGGCTCAGCTTGCGCTACCCGTTCGGCCACTACGCGGGTACCAGCCGGGAAGCGCGGGGCCATGTGGTCGTTGGTTGCTTGAAATATCCAGGCGGTTTCCGAGGCGGCCAGCGCGTTGGCCCAGGGCAGGCCGGGCTCTTTCCAATAGGAGTTGTCGGCAGGTGTGTAGCCGAACAGATCGGCGGGCAGGCCCAGTGCAGCGGCCTGCTGCACTTTGAAGGCAGGGGCGGGGGTGGCGCTCGTCTTCATCCTTAGTTGTTGCAAAGGGTGAAAGCCACTTCATTGCCCGGCAGCATCGGCTGGGTGGCGCTGCCGTAGTGGGCGAAGGCGCGGGCATTGCGGAAAGCGGCAGCCTTTGGGGCGCGGTGCTGCTGGGCGCCGCAATCATAGCAGCGGCCCGAAAG
This sequence comes from Hymenobacter saemangeumensis, assembly GCF_039541835.1. Classification (NCBI taxonomy): domain Bacteria; kingdom Pseudomonadati; phylum Bacteroidota; class Cytophagia; order Cytophagales; family Hymenobacteraceae; genus Hymenobacter; species Hymenobacter saemangeumensis. Next base: position 15,908 of record NZ_BAABGZ010000064.1, read on the forward strand.
GCTCACATCTTCCCCGCAGCGGTAGCACCCGCCCCCTTTCGGGGCGGGGCCGTTGGTGGTGGTGTCGATGTGGGCTTGCAGGTCGGCAATGGCTTTGTCTGCTGTTTCCACCGTCAGGCGGTTGATGTTCAACAAAGACTTGGTCTTCATCTGCCGCGTCACCGTGGGGTGGTTCAGCAGGCGAATGATGGTTTCCTTCTGGCTGGCCGTGGCGTAGCTGATGGCCGGGGCCTGAACCGGGGCGGCTTCTTCGCGCTCAGCCAGTTCCACAAGGGTGTTGCGGTACCACTTGGTCAAGGTGGCTTCGTTTTGGCAGGCGGCTACGCGCTGGGCAGCCGTGGCCTTTTCGGCGGGGGTGGTAAAGGCCGAAGCGTTGACCAGTTCCAGGATGGCGACGCGCAGACCTTCTACGCGGGGGGTGGGGGCAATTACATTTTCCATGTAATTTTGGGGTGTTGAAAGAGGTTTGAAAAAGCCTCGTAAACATTGGCCGTTACAGCGGCCGGTGTGGGAGGTCAGGCGTTACAGCGTCTGGCCTCTTTTGCTTTCCGAGTATTCCCTTTTGGAATGATACAAATGTAAAGACAAAATAAAGACAAAGCAAGGGACGAGTAAAGTTTTAGTAAAGATTTTTGCTTTCGATGTAAATACAATTACCTTTGCCATAAATCCAATTGACATGGCAGCAGAAGAAAATTCAGGTAAGACACTAGTAAACCTGCGAATCGATAAAGACTTGGCGGAAAGAGGCAAAGCCCTGGCAAAACGCAAGGGTGGCAATCTTTCGACATTGCTACGCGGGCTGCTGATAGCCGAGCTTGAGGCTGACGCGCTCAGGGAGGCCGGCAAGGGCAAGGTTGTTGAATAGACCTTTCGCTTTGCTCACCAAGCTTTGCCCGCCTAGAATGAATAAAAGCCCCGCCCTACCCGCGCGGGGCTTTTATTCATTCTAGAAAAATGTTTTCCAGGACGCTTGCTTTGTGGGTATTAAATTTACTACCTTTGCAATATGAAAAGCAGCGAACTAATCCGAAAACTAAAACGCGCTGGGTGGTATATCGAACACCAGCAACCGGGTAGCCATTTTTTAATGATGCATCCCACGAAAAAGGCCCCTACGCCTACCGGGGGCATCACAGTAACCGACCACGGCAGCAGCGAAGTAGGTAAAGGATTAGCTGCAAAACTTCTCAAACAGGCGGGGCTGAAATAGCCCCGCCGCAACTTTTCTCTTACAATGGTAGTTTATATACTACCTTGCTACCCCAACAAAGTACCCCGTCAGTTCACCCCAACCGTACATCTCAACCGCTCCCCAGTATGAAAAAGCCCCAGTATGAAATGATTGTTGAGAAAACCTCAACCGGGTATAGTGCCTACTGCGAAGCCGTAGGAGCCTATACCGTGGGCAGCACGGCCGACGAATTAAAGGCCAACATTGTAGCCGTGTTAAACATTGCCGTGCCTGTGGCTGACAACGGCATTACCATTGAAGACGTGAAATTGACTTGCGACTTGCAGTCGTTTTTTGATGCCTACAAAGTGATTAATGCTTCTGCCTTAGCCAAGCGCCTGGGTATGACGCAATCCTTGCTCTCGCAGTACGTTTCAGGCGCTAAGAAGCCCAGCGAACGGCAGACGCACCGCATTTTAGAAGGCATCCGGCAAGTAGGGCGCGAGCTGGTAGAAATGGACTTCGCCTAAATTTTTGCCCATTCCTGCTTTTTGGTTGAAAATACCCCGGCACTGGTTGGGGTATTTTTTCGCCCATTCGACGCTTGTAGCAGAATTTAAATTTAACTATATTCCGCCCCAGAGTAGGCAGTCCACTGTAAAAGCTAATCGTTGCCCGTTCTATCTGCGGCGCAGCCGAGATAGGCTTCTGAGCGACCAACGGGAGCGAGTGCGGCGGGCTGGGGCTGGGGCTTTGCTGCTTGCGCTTTCTTAGTACATTGCAGCATGAAAAACATTCTACTATTTCTCGTTTCCGTCCTGATGTTGGGCGGCTGCACCACGGCAAGCAATGATGATCCAGCACCCTCCACGACTACCCCCACCATACAGGGACGCTGGCAACTGGTGAACGACCAAGTAGTGACTACTAACACCGCTTCAGGCGCAGTGGTCAGTAGCCTCACTACGCCTTATACGGACTACTATTACAACTTCACCACGTCCGAACGCCAGCCTTATGTGAATGGCGTAATCAATGCCAGCGGAGCTACGCCCATTCGCACCTGGGGTGATTCCATTCAGATTGGGCCAAATTCCACTTTGCGCCGCAACAGGTATCGTGTGCGGGTGCTCACTGCTACCAATATGCAGTTTGAGCAAATAATTATCGCAGGAGCTACTACTATGACTGTTGCCGAGAATTACCGTCGCTAGTCGGTGCACATCTTAAAAACAGATACCCGGCCCCAATAGGCCGGGTATCTGTTTTCATGGGCAAGAATAGTTCTACCAGAATTCTGGCCCAAAGAATTCGTCTGAATAAAACTCCTGACCTGTCCCCAGCGTGGGGGGCGGTATTAAGGTAGGGTGCAGTCGCACGATTTCGCACTGTACCGATTGGTTTGAGCTATATTCTCGCACAGCACTAACTAAAAAGTAGTCGCCCAAAGGAGCGCACCAAATTGGTATAGCAAAATCTAGTTCGGCAATGTCGCGCGGCGTCAATCGAAAGTACTCTTTCAAGTGCCGCGCCCCCTTTAGTATGGCTTTGAGGTCGCCCCAAAAGCGAGGTAAAATTGTGCGTTCAGCCGACAGGTCGAAAGGTGCGGCGGCACTGGCAAAGTAACTGGCTGCGGTCGTAACTCGCGTTACTTGGGCGGGGGTGTTGGGCGGCCGGTCGGGATTGGTTACTACTCCGATATTGAACAACAGGTTATCCGGCCGTAATACCAGGCGGGGCAGCGGGTTTAGTGTATCATATTCGGCGGCCACGGCCGGGTTAGGGTCGCGCCTTTTGTAGCCCAAAATCTTTAAAAACCCGCCAAGCGCCTGAGAAGGTTGCGAGGCGCTAAAGGGTAGCTCTGCCAGTGCTCCGACTGCGGGCAGCGATTCGTCCTCTATTAAAATAGCGCCGTCGCCATAGCCCTTTGCTACTGTGTCATCCTCTTTCCACCGTAGCTCGTTGCGTTGCGCATAATCACCGAATCGGTACTCTGTCTCTCGCTCCGGCAAACCTTCAGCCCCGGTGCTTCTGTCTAGCTTTGCACTCCAATCCAAGGCGCGGCCAACATTTGCTAGCACTCGCTCCCCAGTGCTTATGTAAATCGTTGGGCTGTATAGGTCGGTTTGTACTGTCGCGTTTAGTAGCTGAAATATGCACTTTACGAACTCTAATTGCGTCATCTCAGCAGGCAACCAGTCCGATAAAGAAATGATGCCCCCACGTGGCCATTCAGCAAGCAACTCAATTCTAAACTGGTTGACAATATCAATCCTGAAAAGATTTGGATTGTAAGGGATGGGGGCGTCCACAATTCGCCCGTCTGACATTACAATAAACGGGCGGCTCGTGCCGACCTGCCAGAAGGGGTTTGTTGGCCAGCCGCCAAAGGTTTGCCATTCGTCGCCTTGAAAAATTACGCGGACAACATCGCCGGGCTGCAACAAGATGCGTTCGGCTTTGGCTACAAGCGTCGTTTTTGTGTAGTTGCCCACGCGGATTTCGCCAGGGGTGCCCACTTGGTTGCCGTTCACTTGAATAGCTACCTTGGCACTGACTTCGCCGCGAGCCGGGCTAGGGGCGCACGACAACACAACCTCTAGGCTCGCCGAAAGCGAATAGAAGCCCAAGGTACTTACCGTGTATTGGTGGTTTGAAAAGTCGGCTTCCGTTGGGTTTTGGTATGGCGCTTGGTCTACATAATTCCAAAACCATACTACTGGGCCGAATTCAGAGTACCTGCGAAACATCCGCCCATCTTGATAACGCCACCCGGCTACTAGGCCTCTGGCCTCTCTAAAATCCTCAGAAAAGCTGTAAGGCTTGGCCGTGGGGATGTTTAGCTGATTGAATATTGGCTCCGTGGTGAGGTCAGTTGCGGCAAATCCGCTTTCCAGCAGTAGTTGCTCCCAAACCAACCTTGCAGATATTGACGGGTATAGGCTATATGGGTCTATAGTGTCCAAATCCACCTCTTTTCCCCTGTCATATACCTCGTAGCCGTAGCCGTGTTGCTCGAAATAATCGTAGGATAAGCGAGCAATGATGTTGGCAGGTGTCCACTCGTGATTGTATCGACTTAGATCTAATTCCGAAAGAAGCTTAGGCTTTCCATCGGGCCGATTCAGTGCTTCAATCCATCGTTTATTACCTCCGACAAGCTGGACATGGTAACGTCCGCCTCGATAACCTTTCAAGATGAGTATTGCAAACGGCAGCACTTCTATGCCGCCGCACACCAGTGAAGCTTGTAAGCGCCGGTAAGGGGTGCCTGCCGTTTCTTGACCTGTTCCCGCCTGCCCAAGCAGCCGGTGGTTGCGCTGACTGCCTGGCAAACTGACTTCGGGCGTGAACGAGCTTTGAATGCTTTCTGGCTTGCTACGGTCGTTTGCTTGGAAGGTGGGGTAAAAACTTTCATGCGATGCATCATCAAGGTCTAGCAGCTCCCCTTCAACATACAATTGATTGTCTGTCATAACTAGGACTTATTGCTTGGGTTAAGAATTCTCGTCAGGCGGCGTTGATACGCCGCCTTCGCGTTGGCGTATCTTAAGTGCAGCAGCACGGTGTCGGCGTCGAGGTCGAGCACCTGGGCATAGGACAGGCGTAGCGACTCGCTCAGGCTGTCGAGGGTAGCGAATCCACCGAAGCGCTCGCCCAGCGTTTCAATGCCCGCATCCAGCTCGGCATCTTCGAAGTCGATGGCATCGTCGGGGTCGGGCGCGTGCCGCTGATAGCATGCCTGTAACTGCTCAAAAAAAAAGCGACATCGGCGTAGACCGTGGTCACCGGCTCGGCCAGCACGGCCTGGCGCATGGCTTCGACCTTGGCATCGTCTACCTTGCCGTACAGCTGCTGGCAGCGGTAGAGGGCATACAGGTAAGGCCCGGCCACAATACCCGGGGTGCCCTCGGGCAGGTCCTGCACGTGGTCGGTGGCCAGGCGCAGCAGGCCGTAGGATTCGGCGCCGATGTCGGGCAGGTCGGCCGAGGCGGGCAGCGCCAGCAGCTCGGAGGCATCGAGCACGAAGGCCAGGCAGTGGCAGAGGTAGGCCACATCGACGGCGCGGATGCACTCAACGGTGGCCACGTCGAGGCCCAGCAGGATGGCCAGCACCGAGGTTTCGCCGGTGGCTCCCTCCTGTTGCAGGCGCAGGAAGTCGGCCAGGGTGATGTCGGCCCAGCTGGTGGGCACGCTCAGCGTGCGCAGGGGGCCACCGCTGACGGGGGTAAGGGTGATGTGCTGGGGCATTAGTGCTGAGACAACGGGCGAAGGCAGCGGATGTCGAGCTGCTGGATTTGCATGACTTGGTGCTCGTGGAAATAGAAGAGGTCCACCGTAGGCGCTTGACCGGGTGGGTCGTTGGGCAGCGGCGCATGGACGGCTACGACCGTCAGGGGCGGGCTGCCAGAATTCAGCTCCATTTGGTCGCCGATGCCAGGAAGTAGGTAGCTGATGCGGTCGGATTGCAGGGACTTGGTAAGGTTGTTACACATGGCGGTGCGTTTAGCGGATAAGGGAGGATTGGGCCGACCGGCGGCGCGGGGCGTTGACAATGTTGAGCAGGGGCCGGGCCCCGTAGCGCACGGCATCGGGCCCGTCGTCGGCGTGCTTCACGGGCTCGTCGAGCACCTCGCCGCTGCTGGTTTTCTTCCAGCGGTAGTCCTGGAACTGGTTGCGGGTTTTCTCGCTGCGCTTGGTAAAGCAGAGCTTGCACTTCTTCAGCGCATCAATGCCAGCCTTCACGCTGCCCGGGCCCTTTTCGGCCTCGTGGGCGTTGTAGCCGGCCTTTTTGAGGTCGGCTATCACGTCGGGCCGGGCCGAGTCGACGTAGATGGCATCCCGCTTCCCCACGCCTACTTCGGGCAGTAGCTGAATCACGTCGTCGGTGGTGAGGTAGGACTGGTGAATCAGCTCGTCGATGTGCAACTCCGGCTTGGGCAGCCGCGCTGCACCCGGTACCGGCACGGCAGCCCGGTACTCCAGGTCCACCAGTACCATGGCGTGGTTGAAGCCGGGGTCGAGGCCCAGGCTGCGCTGCCGCCCGGGCGTCAGGCCCTGCGAGTCGTAGAGCGCCGGGTAGATGCTCTCGCTCGGGGCCCCGCGCTGGCCCAGGCCAAACACCTGCCAGCGGAAGGGGTCGCCGCTGATGAGGTGGCCCTTGCCCTGGTAGGTGCCGTCCCAGTCGGTGAACAGGCCTTCGGCTACCTCGTGGTATCCGGGCACCTCCAGGTGCGGCCGCTGCAGCTCCTCGGCCGTGAGTTGGTACACGGGCACATCGATTTCGATTTCCCGGATGTTTTCGTCCGTCAGGAAGCAGTTATCCAGATAGGTCGAGTGGATAACCTGACAATCCGGACGGGTGAGCACCTTGGTGTAAATCCAGTGCCGCTGCATCGACGGGTTGTAGTCAAGCACGATGCGGCCCCGGGTACGCTTGGCCAGCTGGCTGAAATCTTCCTCGGTGAGCTCGTTGGCTTCGTTGCACCACAAGCGGTCGCGGCGGGGTCCGCGGGCCTTCTGTGCATCGTCCAGGGCAAAGAATTCGATGATGGTGCCGGTCTGGCGGTTGGTGTACGTCAGGTCCGATTTGTTCTCGATAAACCAGTCTTCGCACCCGGCCAGGGCCAGGGCCATTTTGAAGTCTTTGAGGGCACCGCGGCGCAGGGCTGGCAGCGTTTTGCGCACCACCGAGAAGGTTTTGCCGATTTCCTCGAAGCTCCAAATGATGTGGGCCTGGGCGACCGACACCGTTTTCGAGGAGGAGGTGCCGCCCTCGTGCACCAGCACCTTGGCCGAGCTGGCCAGCGTCCGCTCCAGCAACTCGGTGCCGGCAATGTCGAGTTCGATGTTAGCCACGGTTGCGCTCCTTCCCCTTGTGGATGGTCACCTTGACGCCGCCGATGCTGCCGCTGTGCTCGACCTGGGTGCGCTCGATGTAGCCCCGGCGCTTACCCTTGGTCTTCAGGAAGAAGATGACGGCGCCGGCATCGGGCCCGAAGTGCTTGGTGATGGGCACGACAATGGGCTCCTTGGTGTCGCGGTCGAGAAACACCTTGCTATCGGGCACGGTGTAGCCGTTCATGAGCTTGTGCAGCTGGCTTTCGCCGAAGTCGAGGGCAATGTCCTCGATGTCGGCCACCTCGGCCGCGTACTTCTTGTCCTTCTTCAGCCAATCGTAGTGGTTGCGTCGCGGCACAGACGCCCGCTTGCAGGCCGTCTCGACCACACCCAGGCTGGCCCGGAGTGCGTCGAGCAGCTTGCTTTTTTGCTGTGCGACTGTGTGCGACGACTTACCCATGGCGCTGGCCTACCTGCACGGTGTAGCTGGCCCCGTTGAACTTGCGGTCGATGAGCTCGGTGATGTCCTCCTCGGCTTGCTGCAGCTGCTCCGGGCTTTCAAACTTGATGGTCAGGGTGCAGGCCTTGGGCTCCCCGCTGAAATCGAAATTGGCGGTACCGTCCTCCCCGGCGCCGCCATTGTCGACGGTGACCGAGGGCTGCTCCAGCCAATCCTTGGGCAGGTCCAGACCCCAAGCGCCCAGCGGCTCGTCGCTCCACTCGTTGGCCAGGATGTTCCAGTCCCACTCGCCGAAGGAGGCATTGTCCTTGATGACGAATTCGCGCTTCTGGTGCTCGGTCAGGCCCGTGGCCATGACGATGGGCACTTCTTTGTAGCCCAGGCGCAGGGCCGCGTGCAGGCGCATGTTACCGCCCAGGGCAACGTAGTTTTCGTCTACGACGATGGGCCGCAGGTGGAGCATCTGCGGGAAGTCAACCAGCGACTGCACCAGCTGCTCGAAGCGGTTGTCTTGGATAAGGCGCGGGTTCTGCTCGTTGAGGCGGACCTGCTCGATGGGGACGAGTTGAATGGCGTTGGGCATGACCAAATTTCCTCCCCTCCCCGGCCGAAAGCCGAATTATGCGCGGCTTATTGTTGCACACGGCCCCAACTCAGGCCACCGTGAGCTGGAAGATGCCGCCGGGCAGGGGCGCCATTTCGAGGCAGAGCTTCTTCTGGGTATCGGGCAGCAGGGCAAACACGGCCGCGGCCAGGGCATAGGCGCGGAAGCGCTGGCCACCCCGGTCGGGGCTGTACAGCGCCAGGCTACCCGGTTGTTCCTCGGCCAGCGGCAGCAGCAGCCACCGGCTACCCGGGGCCGTGGGGGCGGCCAGCGTCACGGCCTTGGCACGGGCCAGGGCGCGGGCCGCGTCGCCGTTGAGGTTGCAGAGGCCGTCGCGGTAGACGGTGAGCAGCGGGTGCACGTTGAGCTGGGGCGCGGGGGCCGCCGGTACGAGCAGCTCCCGCAGCGGGGCCGAGGCCGGGCGGTGGTGCGGGGCCACCTGGTAGAGGTGGGGGGCGTGGGTGAAGTTTTCGGGGCGATGCATCGCGGTGCAGTGTTAGGTGAGGCGGGCCCCGCAGTGGGGGCATTTGCGGCGTCGGATGCCGCCCGGTGACTTAGCCGTAAGGCTTGGCTTTTAATTCTTCTTTGAGAAAGTCGAGCAGCTGCTGCAGTTGCTCGGCCGGCAGGTCGATGACCACGCGCCGGCGACTCGGGTCGAGCTGGGCCGGCGCGTGGTGGTACCGGGCGGGTTTGGGCGGGGTCATCAATCGGCAAACACCTCGTAGCCCTGCGCGTCGTAGCACTGCCCGTCCAGAAAATCTCCGTACTCCGGGATGAGCATGAGGACGGTATTCTCGTGTTGAAAATCGGGGTCGATGGCTTCGATTGTATGGACAGGTTCAACACCGTGGGCGACTTCGCGAACAACGTGCAAGTGCCCAGCCGGGGGCGTTCCGTAGTGGGATAGAATGTTGAGCACGTACTCTTGGCGGGCTTGTTCTTGGGCGGGTGACATGGGCTTAGGGTTGTAAAATTTTTGGTTGAAGAAAGAATTGGTGTGGAGGCGTAGGCCGCTCATGGGCTAGTAGGGCCGGTCGTAGTTGCCGTCATGCTCCTCCTCCTCGTCATAGGAGCGGGCCGGGGCCGGGGCCGGGGCGGGTAAGCCCAGGGCCTGGCGCATCGTCGTTTGCTGGGCCAGGGTGTAGCCGTAGGCCGGGATGCCGCTGACGGCCGTCTTCTGCAGGTTGCCAGCTACCACGCGGGCCACGGCTTCCGGTACCGGGGTAAGCGAAAACAGCGCCGTGGGGCTGAGCAGGCGGGTGAAGGCGGGCAGTTGCTCCGAGGCGGGTACATCGACCTGCACCAGCTGGGCGCCGGCTACCAGGGCGGTGGAGACTTTGCCGGCGAGGCGTTCGTGGCCCATGATTTCAAGAATGGCCCACTGCTCGGTTACAGTGGTTTCGGGGTTGGTGGTGTGGGTTTCTGGTTGCATGAGATGGTTGATGGTAAAGGGTTGTTAGTTGGAGGCGTGGGAAGAGATGGTGCACAGGCAGCGGCTGGGGCGCTCATTGCAGCGGGGGCAGGCCGGCGGGAACACCTGCACCACCGGGGCCTCGGCAAGCTGAATGCCGGCCAGCAGCCGGTCGATGGTTTCCAGGTTGATACAATGCGGGGCACTACCCGAAGCCAGCTGCCTTATCTGGGTGACGGCCCGCATGACGTTCACCAGCTGCTGCTCCACCTGCTTCGTATGAGCATCGGCCTGCTCAGCCTCCAGCTTCAGGTCGTTGATGAGGTCAGCCCCGTACTGCCGGCGCTCCTCAAGTCGCCGGGCGTATTCAACCAGCTCGGGAATGGCCCACGAGGCATAAGCGGCCAGGTTGGCCTCGGCAACTTGCCGGTCGCTGGGGCTGCCGGTACCAGTCGATACCTGGTAATCTTCGCACTCTTGCAGTGCTGCGGCTAGTTGTTTTTCGGAAAAAGTGGTATTACTCATGGCAGCCATTGCAAACGGTGAAGAATCGGCCGCACCGGTGGCAGTTGCCGGCGGCATCGTAGTACTCGCTAAATGCCGGCTTATCCGTGAACCGCTGCGCCAGCTTCTGAGCACCCCTGACGTACTGCTGCGCTTCGTTTTCCAGCCGGTTATTCTCCGCCTGCAGGCGCGCCACCTCTTCGAGCAGCTCATCGACGAAAACGCCGGCGTTGGCAATGAACACCGCATCAGGGCGGCGGGAGGTTAGGGTCCAGCCGGCATGATGCTTCCTGCCCGGGTGCGGCTCGGCATCTTCGTGAATGCCTGAAACCAGCCAGTGATTTTGCGCATCAATCATTCGGATAGTTGCGCCACCGAATCCCCAGCGGGTAGCATCTAAGACGGTTGAGTGATTCGCGCTAAGCAGGCTCACAGAGTTCGACCGAGGACGAATATCCCAATACCAGCGGCCGGGAGTGCTGGCAGCGCGGCAGGCCGTGATTTCAGCCCGACGCTCCTCGGTCATGGGGGTAATTGTTGTAGTTAGGTTAGCCATGGGTAAGGGTGCCCACGCGGGGCTTATGGGGTTGGGAAATGGTGGAGGGGCGCAGGCCGCGGCGCGTCATCTCCTCGAGGAGCAAGTCATAGCCGGGGCCGCGGCGGATTTCGAAGTAGGCCTGCAGGCACGCCAGCTCCTCCGGGCTGGACTCGCGCAGCATTTTGATGACGGAGGCCTTCATGTGGTCGGAGTAGGCTTCCATCAGAACGGCAGGTCGTTGTCGGGTTCATCAAACTTGGAAGCCGGCAGCGCCCCCAACTGGGTCGGGCCCACCTGCAGGCTGGCGTACTCGGCATCGGCGCTGCCCAGGTCGAAAAACCGCCCGTTGTGCATGGTGCAGCCGGTGATGACTTCGCCCTGCGCGCCGCTGCGGTGCTTGGCCAGGTCGTAGAGGATGGTGTTGGCAGTGGATGCGCCGTCGCTGTACTCGGTGATGTCGTAGTACTCGCCCCGCCAGAGGAAGATGATAAGGTCGGCATCCTGCTCGATGCTGCCCGATTCGCGCAGGTCGCTGAGCTTGGGGCGGTGCTCCCCTCCCCTTTTCTCCACGTCGCGGCTCAGCTGGGCCAAGGCGATGACGGGCACGTTCAGCTCCTTGGCCATCTCTTTGAGGCCGCGGCTGATGCTGCCGATTTCCTGCTCGCGGCTGCCCTTGGCCTCGCCCTTCATCAGCTGGATGTAGTCCACCAGCACCAGGGCAATGTCGTGCTCGGCCTTGAGGCGGGCGGCTTTGGCCCGCAGCTGGGCAATGTGCAGGCCCGGGGTGTCGTCGATGAGCAGCTTGTCGGTGCGCAGGCGCTCGGCCAGCGTGCGCAACCGGCCGACTTCCTCGGCCCCGCCCCGCAGCTTGCCGTGCCGCAGCTCGGCATTGGTGTACTCGCCGGTTTCGCTGGCAATCATGCGGGTGATGAGCTGCTCGGTCGGCATCTCCATCGAAAAGATGGCCACGGCCTTGCCGTGGTCGAGGGCGGCCGTGCGGGCGTGGTGCAGCATGGCCGCCGTTTTGCCCATGCCGGGCCGCGCGGCCATAATCACCAGGTCGGAGTCCTGCCAGCCGCCGGTGGCGGTGTTCAGCTCCCGGATGCCGGTCGGGATGCCGGTCAGGCCTGGGTTTTCGACGGCAGCCAGCAGCTGGGCAAACACGGCATCGTAGACGCCGGCGGCCGATTGCACCGGCCGGCCCTCCACACTACGGTGCACGTTGTTGAGGCCCAGCTGCGCCTCGCTCAGCAGGTCGAGCGGGTCGGCCGCCTCGTCGTAGCCGTGCTGGCTCAGGCGCAGGCCTAGGTTGATGACCGTGCGGCGCAGGTAGTACTGCTGCACAATGCGGCAGTGCGTTTCCAGGTTGGCCGACGAGTTCACGCGCAGCGTCAGGCCGGCCACGTAGGCGGCCCCGCCGACGCGCTCGAGTACGCCCAGTTCGCGCAGCTGGGCCACGACGGTCAGGCTGTCGATGGCTTTGCCGGCGCTGGCCAGGGCCCGCATGGCGCGGAAAATGTGCTGATGCGCCAGGTCGTAGAAGGCCTTTTCGTCTTGAAAGGTGGCCAGCACGGTGCGGGTGGCCCGCTCCTCGAGCATGGCCGCGCCGAGCACGGCCTTTTCCAGCTCGGCGGCATGGGGTGGGACGTGGCCCACGGTATTGGGTTTGGTGGCAGTGGCCATTACTTCCAGGTCTGTTTGCGGTTGGAGGGGGCGGCAGAGGACTTCTCAGCCGAAGGGGCGGGCCCAAACGAGGGCTTGGTTTTGGCCGCGGTCTGGGCCTCTTCGAGCTGGGCCACCCAGCTGCCTTCGTGCAGCAGGGCGCTGTTGGTGTAGCCCAGGCCTTCACTGCCCAGGATTTTGTCGATGCCGTGGCGCTGGAAGCCGCGTATTTCCCGGAAGGCCTTGTAGGCGGCAAACTGTTCGCGCACTTCGTCGAGCCGGCCTTGGGCGGCCAGGGTGCGGGTGAAGGTGGCGAACTGGGCCCACCGCCGGGCGTCCTTGCCCTCCCGGATGTGCCAGTACTCGGCCATCTCAGCGGCCAGGGCCCGGCTCTCCGGCGTGCCCGGCTCCAGGCAGAGGGCCACCGCTGCCGGCGCGGCCGGGGAAGGGGGCGCCGCAACGGGGTTGGGGGCAGTAACTGAACTTTGAGAAAGGGAAGAAAAATTTTCGCCCGCCCGCGAATTTGTTTGGTTTGTATTTCCCTTATCTATTAAGTTCTTATTTATGCTTGCCAAATTGGCAATAGGCTCTTGCCCATTTGGCAACAGGCTCTTGCCATCCTGGCTATAACCTCTTGCCAGATTGGCAATAGGCTCTTGCCAATCTGGCAAGAGGTCGGCCGCCAGATGCGCAACTGGTTTGCCGTCGAATGAGGGCGTAAGCAGTCGCTTGTGTTTGCGATTTTGCTTGGTGTCCCGATACAGCACCTGGGCCACTTCCAGCTCCTTCATTGCGCGGCCAACACTGCGCTTGGAGAGTCGGAGCCGGTCAACGAAGTAGTCGTCTTCGGCCCAGACCTGGCCTTTGCATTTGTAGAGGTTGAGCACCTCGGCCAGCACGAGCCGAGCATCCCAACCTACGGAGAGGTTGAGAATCCATTCGGGAATAAAGAGGTCGTGCGAGGTGACAGACATACGAGGGGCAGAAGCGGGTGCAGTGCCGCCGGCGGTGGCGGCCATTAGGGCGGGGGCATGGGCAGCTCTCATGCGGCTTCGAATAGCAGGCCAGGGCCGGCCACGGTGGATTTTCCTTTGCCGGGCTTGGGCGCGCCGTGCAGGTCGCCCTTGGTCACTGGCTGCTGCTGGTGCAGGTGGCGCAGCACCTGGTAGCACATCTCGACATCGCGCTTGGCCCGGTGGGCGCCGCGGGCTTTGATGTGGAAATGATGGCATAGCTCGCTCAGGCCACACTTCTGGCCCTTGGGCAGGCGCTTGCGGGCCAGGGCCAGCGTGCAGAGCCAGGGGTTGGGCAGCTCGGAGGTAGCGCCCTGCCGGGCCCGGGCGGCCTCCAATACCCGGCGGTCGGCCGAGATGTTGTGGCACACCAGCAGCGAGTCGCCGGCCAGCTTCTTAAACTGCTGCAGCACCTGCTTCTCGGGCGTGGCGTTGTAGACGTGCAGGCCGGTAATGCCCGTGAGCTGGGTGACGGCCGAGTACACCTGGCCCCGGAACTGCACGAAGCTGACGTACTCGCCCACGGGCTGCCAGGCCTCGTAGCGGATGGCCGCCAGCTCCAGCAGGTCGGAACCCTGGAATTCCAGGTCGATGACGGTGAAGGTGTCGAGCAGCTGCCCGGCCACGGGCTGGGGCTGCTCGTCGACTACCAGGGCCGGAGCCGGTACTGGAGCCGGCTGGCGGTCGGCAGCACCGGCCTCCTCGCTGGCGTGCTCGTGCCGCTTCATACCGTCGCGCAGCAGCCGCAGGGCTTCTTTCTCCTTGCGCTCCTGTTCCCGCTTCTTCTTCGCGTAGGCCAGGTACCGCTCTTCGGCGGCTTCGTAGACGGCGGCGGTGCTGGGCTGGGCCTGCACCGGTACCGGCAGCGGGGCCGCGGTGGACATGTAGAGCAGGCCGTCCTCGTATTCATTGACCGAGAGCAGCAGGCCCGTCGCGCCATCGAGGCGGAAGTACTCCCGCTTCCAGGTGCAGGCGCGTTTTTTGGCGGTGGCATCGTCCTGCCCACGACTCAGGTTGGTCGTGAGCAGGAAGTACGCCGAGGGAGGGGGCGTTGCCATTACTTGGTCCCTCCCTTCTTTCCGTTGCGATAGGTCGAGTAGTACCGCTCCTCAACCATCTTTTCCGCCACGTGCTCGACACCGGCCATGCCTTGGTAATCGGCTGGCAGCACCTTGAGCAGGTGCAGCTGCTGGTTACCCGGCTCGGTGGCATCCAACCCGTCGCGGAATTTGAGGTCAAAAAAGAGCAGGAACTTGTCGCCCAGGCGGGGCATGGCCTGCAACTGCCGGCGCAGGTAATCGCGGTGGTGCGAAGCCGTGTAGCCCCCTTCGTCGTCTTTGCGCAGGCTGTTGTCCAGGTCTTTCTCGGTGGGCTCCTGCCAGCCGTACTGCTTCACCAGGTACGCAACCGTGCCTTTGGTGGTGCAGCTGCGGCCCCACAGCAGGGCGCTTTCGAGAAAGTCGTTGAGCAGCGCATGGGCCACGGGGGCACCGCCGGCCTCGAGTCCAGTATCCTCCAAATCCGACGCAAAGGCATCGCGCAGCCGTTCGGCCAACAACTCGTTTACCTGGCGCTTCAGGCGGTTCTTGCGAATATTGGCCTCGCGCTCGGCTTTGAGTCGTGCCTTCTCGGCTTCGGGATTATCTGCTGCCTGTTTAGCATAATCGTAAGGCTTACCCCACACCACCAGGCCGGCTTTGGAGCCGTCGAGGTGCACGGCCTGCACGACGTTTTTGGCCTTCTCGCCCTGCTCGTGAAACTCGTAGGTGCGGAAGGCGCCGCGTGCTTGGCGCACTTTTTCGTCGCAGGCCAGCAGCAGCGGGGCTTTACCAAGCTCCTGGGTCAGCCGGGCAATGTGGCGCTCGGTGATGGCTTCCACCTTGCTGGCGTAGCATTTGGCATCGAGGCATTGGTCTTTGGCGGCGAATGCCGGCTCGTCAAACAGCTGCTGATGGGCGCCGCTGCGCTTGGGGCACGTCATGCAGGACCCTGCCACGGGGCAGAGGGTCGCGTCCTCGGTCGGAAACGGGGCTTGGGCCAACTGCCGCAGCACATTGCGGCGGATGATGTCAATCAGCCGGCCGGCATCATACACAACGTTATCTCCCCCGTACCAACTTTCGCTCATGCGCTTGGCCTCGACCTGCACATGCGCCGGGAGGCGGGCCAATTCGTGAGCGGCTACCAGCGGCAACCGCTCTTCCTCCAAGGCCTTCAACCAGACGGGAGCCAGGGCAGCCAGCTTCGCCCGTTGCAGCACGAACTTCACCGGCTTGCCGACCTTCAGCGCAATTTCCTCGGCGGTGAAATCCTTGCCGAGCAGTTCAGCAAAGGCCTGCGCTTCATCGGCAGGTCGAACATCCACGCGCTGCAGGTTCTCCAGCAGCTGCACTTCCAGGAAGGAACGGTCGTCCATGTTGTGCCGCACGGTGGCTGGAATCTCGTCAAGGCCTGCCAGCTTCGCCGCCCGGTACCGACGTTCGCCGGCCACTAGCTCGTAGTGGTGAATGCTGCCAACGGGCCGGGCAAGGTTCGGCCGCACAACGATGGGCTGAATTACGCCCTGGGCCTTGATGCTCTCCGCCAGTTCCTGCAGGGCGGCCTCGTCGAACACCTTGCGCGTGTTGCGGGTAACGGTAATGGTTGACAACGGAATATTGCGCAGCTCGGCCGAGGGCGTGGCCACCGCAGCAGCTTCCTGCTGGGCTGCCGGCGCTTCCTCCTTGACATCGGCAGGTACAGCTAGGCGACCGGTCGGCGTCAGATAGTAGGTGCCTGGGCCTTCATTTACCATTCCAGCAGCCTTTAGCTCGGCAATAGCTACGTCAGCTGTGCGCAGGTTGCCAGTCGGGCATTCGCCCCCTACGGCATCGAGAATGCTGAGCACATTCAAGGCATGGGCTGACAGGACGGGTGCTGCATATTCGGAAGCAACGCCCCCCTTTGGCTCGGGTTGCGGCAAGGAATGCTCGGACAGAGCGGGAACTCCTTGCTTTTCCAGGTAGCACGGCAGAATGCGCGTCGTCGCCTCGGTGGCCAGCACGAGGATTTCCACACTTTTGGAATCCGCATCGTAGTTGCCTAATACGTTGGCCAGCTTGCCCGACAGGCGGCTGCTTACATCGGGCAACACTTTCACCAAGTCGCCTTCGCCCAGCGCCTGGCCGGTGCTGTCGAGCCAGGCAACGGGCCGGGCGACAAACTCCAGGCTGCGGGTCAGGAAGCCTGAACGGCGCTCCTCTTTCTCCGTCGAGCCAAAGTCAACCGTGGCCATGGCCGCGTTGTCGCCGGGGCGGTGAATCTCAACGATGCTGCCGGTCTGACCGGTGTAGAGGCTGGTCGGGTGCAGCACCCGCACCAGGTCGCCTTTTGCCAGGGGGTGGCTGTTGGCATCGAGGGGACCCGTTGCCATAGTGGCCGGCTGCTGGGCAGCGGCCTTGTGGGTTTTGGGTTTAGAAACAGGTTCGGTGGTGATGGTCTTAGCCATGTTTTTAAGGGGGAAAAGGCCCCGCCCTACCGGCGGGGCCGGTTGGGATTAATGCTGGTATTCGGGGCTGGTGGCCAGCTCCTGGGTGCGGGCCTGCAGGGCGAAGCGCAGTTGCTCGGCCAGCCAGGGCAGCTCATACTCGGTGTGGCGCCGGGCAAAGGCCCGCACGTCATCGCGCTCGGCTTTGTCCTCGATTTCATCCAGCAGCTCGGCGAACTGTGCCCAGGGCATGCGCGGCAGCCCGTTCGGGGTTTCGTCGCTGGGCTCCGGCGGGCTGGGCTTGGTAGCCCGGGCCTTGTTGCGGGCACCGCGCAGGGCCCAGATTTTCTTCCGGCGCTCGTCGAGGCTCATGCCCGGCACCAGGGCCTCCGTCGCTGCCATCCGGTTGGGGTAGTGGTACACCAGCAACGGGTTGCGCAGCCACCAGAGCAGGCAGTAGGTCGGGTCGGACACGAAGCATTTCGGAATGAGGTCGGTTGGCTTGGCAACCCGGGCCGAAGAGGGAGCCGTGTTCACCTTAGGCAGCGCTGGGAGTGCCGTTCTCCCGCTCGTCAATGGCTTTGCGCAGCTTGGTAATAGCCTGCGCCGCCCGCTCCTCGTCCAGTTTGCTGATGTTGAGCAGCATTTTCGTCTTCTCGCCCCGCGTAATCACCGGGTTGTTGAGCAGCCGGATGATTTCCTCTTTCTGTGCCGACGTGGCGTACTTCACGGCCGGCGCTTTGGCAGCTTCAGCCTCAGCAGGAACTACCTGCATGGCGGGCACTGCCGCTGCTACTGCAACAGCCGGGGCCGGGGCCGCAGCGGGCATGTTGGTGTTGTAGTCCATCTCCTCGGCCGGGGTAGGCTCGTAGCCGGCGGCACGGATAATCCAGGCCAGGATGTTGCGGTAGGCTTTGCCGATGGCCCGTGTCTGGGCCATGCTCATGATGGCAAATTCCTGGTAGAACTTCTTGCCGCTCTCCTTATTCGAGCAGACGGCGAAGCCAGCGCCTACGGTGTGCTGGGAGCGCATGTCCCACAGCGTTACCTTGGCCTGGTACTTCAGCTCCTGGTCGTTGCCGACGTTGATGACGTGCTCGACCACGGGCACAATGCCCAGGCGGGAGCCGGCGTATTGCCACCCTTCCACGTTGACAAACTCTTTGCCCTGCACCGTGGTGCTGAGCTTGTTGTCCTTGATGAACTTGGCGAGGTCTTTGGCCAGGTCCAGCGTCTCATTCGAGCGGCTGATGTCGTAGCTCTCGACTTTCTGCTTCACCGGAGCGGGAGCCTTCGAATCGGTTGCGGTGGTCTTGGTGGGTTTATTCGTGGCGGTTGCCATACCTTTGTGATGATTAAGGGGTTTGACTTCGGTTGAACTCTGCCCGCCGTGGTGTGAACACGGCGGGCTTTTTTATGCTAGTGGAGGTAGGGAAGGGCTGCTAGCAGCAGCAGGCAGGCCAGCGCGTAAGCCGTTTCGGCGCGCTCGGCGGGCTTTTTCTCGGCTACTGAGGCAGCCTTCGCGGGCAGCTCGGAGAGCTTGCAGCGCAGGGAGCAGGCGGGCACTTTCATAGCCGGGCAGCGTTGGCGTAGCTCGCGCAGGGGTTGGCAGCGAGCCAGGCGGTACATGCATTCACCCACGCGCCGAAATTGTCGGTCGGGGTGCCCGGGGTTTTGGTGGCCGGCGCCGGAAAGAGTTGCAGCTCGAAGCCCAGGGCGAAGCCGCAGGCGTAGATGCAGATGAGGGCTTGCCCATAGCCGGCCTGTTTGGCGGCATCTTCCAGCACGGCATGGGCCGCCTGGATGCCGTTTTCGATGTCGAAGAGGCCTTCCTGCGCAGCAGGTTGTACCTGGAGGGATTGTCCTTTTGCCATGTGTGAAATGGAGTGAGGGTGAATGATTAAGGGAGTTGAAAGGAGCAGTTGGAGAGAAGCCAGAACAGCAGGGTCAGGCCCAGGCCTCGGCGGAGCAGGCGGCGCATCAGGCGGCGAGCTTGCGGCGGCTGCCGAGAAATTCCAGGATATCTTCCTCCGTCACCAGGTACTTATTGCCCAGCCGCTTATGGCGCAGGCCCCCGTCGCGCACGGGCAGCGCCAGGTACTTATAGAGCGTATCCACGCTGTGGCCCGTAATGCGCATCCAGAGCCGGTCATCGTAGTCGAGCCCGGGCGTGGGCTTGGTGCCCATGTGGTAGGTGCGGCCCAGCACTTCGGCCTCGGCTTTTGCATCGGCAAACCGGCAGGCCGCAGCTGTGAGTAGCTGCAACTCTGCCTCGGAGGAAAGCGAGACGTTCAGCACTTGCCCGAAGTCGAGTTGGAGGGAGATGGCTGCGCGTTCCATTAGGCAGAGGGCTGAAGGGAGGCCAGCGACTGCGCAGCTTCAAGGCTGCCCGATTCCTTGGCCATCCTTAATGCCTCGATTACTACCCGGTTACCGGGACGGCCTGCAGCAAGTGCATCACTGACGGCCTGGCGGGATATACCCAGTTTTTTGGCAATGCTGGAGATGCCCCCATAGGGGAGCAGCTTTGCCAATTCTGTTTTTTTTGCTTGCATGTCGAGTTACTTTACTTACATTTGGCTTGTCATTTACTTGACATTCCAAAGGTACGCAAGTTTGTTCAGCATTGTCAAGCTTACTCAACACAAAAAAGTAACATTTGCTGATTTTCCTAGCAAATTAAAATTAAATGCAAGTTTAATGACACTTTCGGCCGACTTTGCTATGAAACTGGAATCTCTACGGAAGGAAAAAAACCTCAACCAGACGCAGCTTGCAGAGCTGATTGGAGTGAGTAGAGCCGCTGTTTCACTTTATGAGAACGGGAAGAACATCCCCTCTTATAAGGTGCTTAAAAAACTTGCAGAGGCGCTTGACACGGACGTTGACACTCTTATGGGTAAAGGGGGCGGCGAACAGGAAAAACCCAAAATCACCAATACCGCTATTCCACTCGGCCCAGCAGTGCCCCAGATGTACGCCCACCTGCGGTTCGTGCCCATAGTCGCCCGCGCCACCTTTGCCGAGATGGGCGACTCCCCGAATCCGGATGAGTTCGATACCATCGCGGTGCCGATTCAGCCTAATGATGACCTGCAGCGCCTGGAGAAGTGCTGGGTGTTCGAAGTCAATGGTGACAGCATGGAGCCCACCGTGCACCATGGCCAGCGCATCATCGCCGAGCCGGTCAACGAAGGTGACTGGGAGTACCAGTCCGACCGCGTGTATGTGGTGAGCTACGCCGGCTACCTGGTGGTGAAGCGGATTAAGACCAATCACCTGCGCACCAAGCACTACCTGGAGCTGTGGAGCGACAATGAAAAGAAGGGCGGCATGAAGGTGGCCCAGCGCGGCGAAATCAAAGGCATCTGGAAAGTGCTGCGCCTGGACCGGGCGCCGGAAATCTACTAGCCATGCCCGGGTTTACCTTTCGCCAACTCACCAGCCGGCCGCTGGCCGACGGCCGGTGCCGGGTGCTGCTCGACGTGACCTGGGGCCAGCAGCGGGTGAAGCTGGCCACCGGCGTGCGCTGCCTGCCCGCCCACTTCAACCCCGATGCCAAGCCCGGCCGGTGGGTGAGCAAAGACCTGAACAGCTCCGACCTCAACGGCAAGCTGGCCGACCTGCTGTCCAGCGCCCTCGACGTGTTCAAACTGGCCGACGCGCTGGGCCAGGACGTGGCCCCCGAGCAACTCACAGCCCTTACCCTGCCAGCCAAACGCAAGGCCGCGGCGGTTGCGCCCGTGGCCGCCCCTGCCCCGCGCACCTTTGCCCAGTTGTACGAGCAATGGCAGGCCGAGCACCCGCACTCGACGAAGGATGCGTTGCGCCGCTACAAGCAAGTCGTCGAGCACCTGGCCCGCTACAACCCGCACCTGACCCTGGCCCAGCTCACCCGGGCCGAGTTTCTGAAGTACATCGGCTACCTGCAGGGCAAGGGCCTGGCCGATACGACCGTGGTGCAGCACGTGCGCTTCCTGCGCATCTGCCACCGCATCAGCGAGCAGCACATTCCGTCGTGGATGACGATGCGCGTACGCTTTGGCCGGGCGGCCACCCTGCGCCCGGAAGAGCTCGACGCTATCCGCACCCTCGACCTGAACCCACGCACCCAGGGCTACCTCATCCGGGAGCGAGAGCGGCTGCTGTTTCAAACACAGATGCTCATCCGCGACTCCGACCTGCGCCGCATCCAGCCCCACCACGTCACCACCGAGCACCTGCCCGGGCGGGGCCCGGTGCAGCTGCTGGCCTTTCACCAGAAAAAAACCGGCGACCAGGTACGGTTCCCGCTGCCCCCACTCGCCGCCAGCATCTGGCAGGCCTGGCAAGGCAAGGTGCCCGTCATCGCGCAGCAGAACCGCAACCAGTACCTCAAGGAGCTGGCGCAGCTGGCCGGCCTCGACCGCACGTTCCTACGGGTGCGCTTCAAAAAGGGCGAGCCGGTCGAGGAGCCCCGGCCCCTGTGGCAGGTCATCACCACGCACACGCCGCGGCACACCGGCGCCGAGCTGGTGTTGCTGGGTTCGGGCGGTGACCAGAATTTAAAGGAGGTCGCGCTGGGCCACTTGGCCGGCGCGAGCGTCTACGGCTACGACCGGGTAGAACGCTACGGCCCGCTGCTGCTCGATGCCTGGGCGCAAGTGGGTGCAATGGCCGAAAATGCACCCAGCCCCGCCCCTGCCCCAGCGGGCCAGAGCGGAGCCTGCACGCCCAAACCCGTCGAGATTCGCCCCGCCTTGGTGCGTTTTGCCGCCTGATTCCGGTACAGCCGGAAAAGTGCGACACCCTGCATCTCCACAGAAAAGCCCTTCCCGGTATCGGGAAGGGCTTTTTCGTTTTACGGGGCACTTTGCCGGACGACAATCATTACTGGATAATGAGCCGAAGACGAGCCGCGCTTTTCCACGCTTATGTACCGCCAGTCTCCGGCCGCTGCCAACAAGGTTTGAACTAGGCGCCTTGCACGAGAGCAAGCTCAGCAGGTCGAACTTCTGACCATATACCCGCTTATGGGCGAGCATTAGGAAGAAACAAGACGCCTTGCACAGGTGCAACCAGCATACGACCTGCTATATGTGATACGCCCTGCTTGCTACGTCACTGCTTCGGCCCCACCTGAGTAGCGAAGGAACCGAAGCAGAACTCCTCACCTGTCCGCTTGGTGCGGTAGCAGGGTACTGCAGTGCCGCCGGGCTCCAATTTGGGAGCCATGCCAGCACCAAGTACTCAGTTAAAAGCAAGAAGAAGAAACGCGCTTTCTGCAATCCGAAAGTCAGCCAGCCAAGCTCTTGCTTATCACTACTTACTTCTGACTACTGACTTAGTACATCTGTCTCAATGCTATTTTGTCGTTGCCGGTAAAGGGCCGGTCGCCGCCGTCCATGCAGGCCAGCATCCAGGACTTGGCATCCGAGCCCGTGGGCGTGCCGGGGATGTGCAGGGCGCCTTCCCAGCCGCCGCGTTCGCCGGGCCCGCTGCCGCAGCTCTGGCGCGTGGCGTAGTCGGTGTGCCGGAAGCCGATGCAATGCCCTATCTCGTGCGCGATAACCGTTGCCGCGTAATTCACGCTGTTGATGTTGCCCAGCGAAGCCGGGTTTATTTTGATGACGCCGCCCGGGTTGCCCCAGCTCGGGAAGCTCGCGACGGCGCCCGTCTCGCTCCACTTGTACACCTTAATCATGCCCCCCGACGTGACGCGCCGGAACGTAACGCGCAGGTTTTCGGCATTGTAGCGGCGCACCGCTTCGTCGAGCCCGCGCTGATAGGAGGCGGGGAAGTTGGCCACGTCCATGCTGATGGTTATCTGGCGGGGCAACCCGGTAACCAGGGCGTTGGTGCGGTAGTGCTCCTCTTCGCCCACCCGCAGTTTTATTCCGTCCGGTGCGGCCATTAAGTCCTCCGGCGTCAGAAAAATATCGTTTTCCACTACGTAGCCGCCTTCGGTACGCCGTAAATCGACAGTACTGTAGCCCAGTGCTTTAATCTGGGCGCGAACCGCGTCGCTGATGGGCTCCGGCGTGGAAGGCTCCACTTGTTTTTTCTGGCAAGAAGCGATGAAGAGGGCTGTTGCGGCCAGAAGGCAGCAGGCTGCCGATTTGAGGGGGGTAGGCATGATGGTATTAGGAAAGGAGGTTGAAAAAGTGGTAACTGAAAATCAAAATGGTCCAGGGACTTGGAAACCTACTTTGTGCATCACTGCCAATAGGCCACCGGGCTAGGCTAGGTGCAGCAGGCGAGGCGCAATCGCCGCGGTGCATCGACTCCCAGAAGCGTAGGTGCTATTATTTAAATCACTTTCAGGCAAAGCTACCCGTTGGTAATTCACAAATACATGGCTGGAAAGTCCAATTTGGACCAACGACCTGAAAAGCGCGGCAAACGACGTGCGGAGTGATTCTAACAACATGCCACCTCCCACGGCATCCAGTATCTTTCTTCGCTTGCAAGTAGAACCAACTAGGCGGCGCTGCGTGAGCTGCACACTCGGACCAGCAGTAGCAGTGGGGGCAGAGAGTGCTCCGACGCGGCGCTTTGAATTTAAAAACGAGCTGCTCTAGAACGAGGCTGCCAGCCGGCATAGCCTCGGTGACTACAACGGCGAAGGTCCGCTGTCAGAACAATTTTGTCGTTGGTCCTTCTGCCGGCGTCGTTGGTCCAAGTGAGCAGAGGGGGCGCTAGGTAAGTAGCGGATACGCAAGGACCTTTGCAGCATCATTCAATTATTTACTGGTCGCCCGATGAAAAAGCCGTCTGCGCTGGTCTACCTGCTAAGCGCTTGGAATCCCTTGGCATGAGCCTCTGGTTTGCGCATGCTTGTCAATAGTAAGCTTATGAATCGTCCGGCGGCCACGTCTTTAACCCTCCCGCTAGTTCTGCTGCCCTATCCTGCCCTGAGGCTTTTTCGGCTTGATTACGTGCTGCCTGAGGCCGGCAGCATGTAGGTATAAGTGCGCGACCTGCTGGGCCACGCGCAGCCTTCCCTCCGGGCTGCTACCCAATCAGCTGGCGCCCGTTGTCGCTGCTTGAGTTAATCAGCTTGCCAGCGAGTACTCATGTGGTAAGGCTTTTCCAGAACACAAGCCGGTGCGCACCCACATAGACCTGAAAGTCAAGTAGTTTTTTTTTAAACGCTCCTGGCCTTTAAAACATAAGACGTGGACGTGTACAGGCGGCGCCACCTGTTGCGTCAGATGGCTTTCGTTTCCGGCACTGTTCGCCGCTGCCAGTATAGGCCTTCATGAAGATTGTTCCCGTTGCCGGACCGGTTCGGCAGCTGACCATACTGTCCGACACGAGCGCCCTGCTCCGGGTAAGCTACTGCTTATCCGAGCCTGCCACGACCGAAGTGGTGCTATGCAATCTGCTGGGTTGGGTATGGCATACGGCACGGCCTGCGGTGCTGCAATCTGCTGAAAACTACAGCTTTACTTACAACACCAGCTCGCTCAGACTTCCCGCCGACACTTACCTTCTGGCTTTTTACTGCAACGGCGTCCGCATAAAAACCCGGTCGGTGGTGACTGAGGAAATGAGCTGTGTGCCGGTGGGCGGCGAACCATCAACGCTTTCGCGCAACACGCAACCAAATAAACGTTTAACCAATTTTCAACCTAAAAAAATGCAGTTTTCTGTTATAGGGTCTCTATGTGCCCTAAGTGCTTTGCTATTGGCTGGCTGCGCGCCTTCCTTTGATGAAGTGGTACGGCCCCAGGGCGTGAGCTCCACCCAATATGCCCATGCGGGCCTGGCCTGGACCGGTGGCACCCTCAGCAGCAGCGCGATAGTGGCACCCGCCGACCTACGCAACCTGCCCGGGATGTACGACGTCATCGGTACCGGTGGCCTGGAGGGGCCACAGTTCTGGAAAAGCAACAACCCCGAGGCTATTACCGGCGAAGGCTGGATGATGACCAATGGCAATAATGCCCCGCAGCGCGGCGGCACGGCCACCCCCCTCTCGGGGCCGGTAGCGCTCTACCTCTCGCACCTCAATTACTCGGGGGAAGTCAGCAACACCGGGTCGCCGACCACTAGCCGCAATCTTTACATTCACATCATTGCCAGCAACCCCAGCCCCAACCCCATCACCATTACGGGCAAAGGCCGGATGTTCGCCAACAACAAATGGCGCTATAATGAGAGCGACCCGGCTGTGAAAAGCGCCTGGTACCTGTGCTCGCAAGCCTGGCTGAACGTGGACCTGAGCCAGATAAACGTTACCATTCAGCCCAACAAGGCGGTGGAGATTGCCAAGGTGCTGCTTCCGGCCAAGCCGGCTTACCAGCCGGCCTACGCCACCGAAGGCCGCTACGAGCTACTGGTGGACGGCGGCGGCGCCTTCTTCTCGTCGGTAGCTACCTCCGACGGCAGCCTGACCAAAGCCGTGACGTTTGCCACTGGTAGCAACGGGCAGCAGGCCCCAACCATCCACGATGAGCCGAGGATTATCCTGGACGAGTCGGGGGAGGCTTACGGCCGTGAAGCCGGCATTGCCTCCAACTCGGCGTATAACTCCGGGGATGTGAACGTGACGCTGCCGGCCACCACCAGCTACATGGGCCTGTGCTTCAACACCAACAACCGCAAGCCCATTGCCACGGGCTCCACCGTGTATTACCAGGACCAAAGCGCCCCCTACTCCATGCGGCTGCAGTCGTCGACCCGCACCTGGGCCGGATACGGCCACAAGTACAACGTCAAGCTGATTTTGCGCAACCCGAACGCGACTCAGAAAAACGTGCGCATTTCACTGGGTGCCAACCCCATCGGCTCCACCACCAGCTCCATACTGTTTGATTCGCCGGTGCAGACGTTCCTCAACGGGAACTATGCGACTACCTCGCAGCTGCACCAGGTAACGCTCTACAACAGCGAATACACCCCCAGGGGCAGCAGCACCCCCAGCCCCCTGGGACCGCAGCGGAAAAACCTGCGCACCGTGACAGTACCCGGCAACGGCATGGTAACGGTTGACCTGGTCTGCTACATCCCAGGCCTGGGCTTTGGCGCCGGCCTGCAGCTGGACCTGGAGTCGGGCATCTAACTTTCGTAGCGCTGCGTCGGGCGCCGGAGAGCAAGCGCCACTCACGGCATATTTACCACATTGCATGCAAAGCCCGGCCGACTATGGCCGGTTTTTTTGCGTTGGGCTACCACCGGGCTTTCCCCACCTCAGGCGGCTTGCGGCGAGCCAGCGCCGGGGGCAGCCGGAATCACTGGCCCGTAGCGGCTGTACGTTTTGGCGGAAGCCTGCACTCCGGCTTTGCTCGTTGAATGGAGAACTTGCTGAAATGCTCGTCGAACCTGCTTACCCGCGGACTGAAAGTTCGCGCTACGATACAGCGACTCCGTAACTGCTCCATGCAGTCGGAGCAGCCCAGGCGGCAAGCTATTTACAAGGCCTGCCGGATAACCAGCAGCGAAACCGTGGAAATCACCACCCACAGCAGCAGTCCCAGCAGAAAAGGGCGGGCGCCTACCGTTTTGATGGCCTGCATCGACAGCCCCGCGCCAATTAGGAACAGCGTAACCGTGAGGCCTACTTTGGCCAGTCGCACCAGCACCGGGCCCACGGCCTGAGCACCTGGCAGGTAGGTGTTAATCAGCATGGCGGCCACAAAGCCCAGGATGAAGTAGGGAATCTTCACCTTCACGTCTTTCTGGCGAAACAGCACGGCCGTACCAAACGCCACGGGAATAATCCAGAGGGCGCGGGCCAGCTTCACGGTGGTGGCTACCTGCAGGGCCTGGTCGCCGTAGGCGGCGGCGGCACCCACCACCGAGCTGGTGTCGTGTATAGCAATGGCGCACCAGAGGCCAAACTGCTGCTGGCTGAGCTGCAGCCAGTGCCCCAGGGGCGGAAAGGCAAACAGGGCCACAGCGTTGAGCACGAACACCGTGCCCAGGGCCACCGACATTTCCTCGTCTTTGGCGCCGAGCACCGGCCCCACCGCCGCAATGGCGCTGCCCCCACAAATAGCGGTGCCGCTGGAAATCAGGTGGGTGAGGCGCGGCTGCAGGCCCAGCCAGCGGCCCACCAGAAAGCCCAGCAGCAGGGTACCGGCAATAGAGGCTACTGTGAACAGAAAGCCCTGGGAGCCGGCCTGCACAGCGGCCTGGGCATTCATGCCAAAGCCCAGCCCGATAACCGAGTACTGCAGCAGCTTGGCCGTGGCGGCCTTAGTGCGCGCGGGGAAGGGGTTGCCTACGGTTTGCGCCAGCACCAGGCCCAGCGCCAGCGCCAGGGGCGGCGAGGCCCAGGGCGTGAGACAAAACAGGAGCAAGAGGCAAAACAGGACCTGCGGCAGCCGGCTCCGGCGCGGCTCCCCCGAGCCCTGACCTGCTACCTCCGGCTTGGTTACCGGAGCAGAAGCCGGTGGCGCGGCAGTTACAAAAGCAAGGGGAGGGTGCATGGAGCCGGCAGGTTAATTCCAGCTCAAAATTACGAGGCCCGCTTGCCAAAGGGTTATTCAAAAAACTGATTGCAAATAACCGAAAGTTATATCGGCGGGTTCAGCTCGGCCTGTACGAAGCTTAGAAAGCGCTGAGCTGGCCGGGACAAAGGTTGGCCCTGCACCCAAACGGCCTCAAACTGCCGGGCCAGGTGCAGGCCGGTGATGGGCACTATTTCCAGGCGCCCGGCCGTCAGCTCGCGGTCCAGGGCCCGCCGCGAGACAAAGCCGAGGGCGCCCGGCGCTGCCGCCAGGTAGCCTTTGATGGCTTCGGTGTTGTCGAAATAAAAAGCCACCTGCAGTGTAGAAAGCTTGATTTTCAGCTCGCGCAGGGCAAACTCCAGCACTTCCAGCGTGCCCGAGCCCCGTTCGCGCAGCACCAGCGGGTGGGCCAGGGCCTCGTCCAGCGACAGGGGAGCGGGGCCGGCGGCCGTCGCGGCCCGCACGGCTACCAGCTTGTCGGGCAGCAGCAGCTCGTAGTGCAGGTCGCGGGAGCGCGAGCGGCCTTCCACGAAGCCCAGGTCGAGGTCGCCGCGCAGCAGGGCTTCGGCGATGTGCTCGGAGTTGGCGTTACGCAGGGTGAGGGCCACGTTGGGGAAGCGCTGCTGAAAAACGGGCAGAATACGCGGCAGCACGTACTGATTCAGGGTGGTGCTGGCGCCCAGGCGCAGGCGGCCGGCGGTTTCCTGGGGGTCGCGCAGGGCCTGCAGCTGCTCGTCGAGCTGCTGGGCGGCGCTGGCCACGGCGGCGGCATGGGCCTGCAGCAGGTGCCCGGCCTCGGTGAGGGCCACACGGTTGCCCTGGCGCACCAGCAGGCGCAGGCCGTACTGCTTTTCCAGCTCGTGAATGTGCTTGGTAACAGCCGGCTGGGAGATAAACAGCTCCTGAGCCGCCCGGGTAAAGCTCAGGTGCCGGGCCACGGCCCCGAATACGCGCAAACGAAAGTCGGACATAGGCGCAAAGTACGGCCGGCTCACCGGCAGCAGCTTTTCAGTAGCACCGAAGTAAGCAGAACAGTCGCCTTTTTGTGCGCCGCTTGCTAATCCCATGGCCAGGGGCCGCGTAGAAGACTTCACCCCAAACCGTCTTCTTTTCATAGATGCTCAAAATTGGCTACCACTGCTCGCACGAGCAGTTTGCGCCCAGCACCCTGCTCGGCTATGCCCAGCTGGCCGACAAGGCCGGCTTCACCGCGGGCACTTCGTCCGACCATTTTCATCCCTGGAGCGAGCGGCAGGGCGAGTCGGGCTTTGCCTGGGCCTGGCTGGGGGCGGCCCTGCAGGCTACTTCCCTCAGCTTCGGGGTGGTGAACGCGCCGGGGCAGCGCTACCACCCGGCCATCATTGCGCAGGCCGCGGCCACCCTGGCCGAGCTGTTTCCGGGGCGTTTCTGGCTGGCCCTGGGCTCGGGGCAGCAGATGAATGAGCACATCACCGGGCAGCGCTGGCCGGCCAAGGCCGAGCGCAACGCCCGCCTGAAAGAGTGCGTCGACGTCATCCGGGCGCTGTGGGCCGGCGAAACCGTCAGCCACCAGGGCCTGGTGACCGTGGACGAAGCCCGCCTTTACAGCTGCCCCCGGCAAACGCCTTTGCTGGTGGGCGCCGCCGTCACGGCCCCCACCGCCGGCTGGGTGGGCGGCTGGGCCGATGCGCTGATTACCATCTCCCAGCCCGCCGACAAGCTGCGGCAGGTGGTCGACGCTTTCCGGGCCGGGGGCGGCGAAGGCAAGCCCATGTTCCTGAAGGTGCAGCTCTCCTTCGCCGAAACGCAGGAAGCCGCCCGCGCCGGCGCCGTTGAGCAGTGGCGCAACAACATCTTCCCCAACCAGGTGCTGACCGAGCTGCGCATGCCCGCCGACTTCGACGCCGCTGGCGAGCTGGTTGACCTGGCTGAAGTGGAAAAGATGGTGCGCACCTCCGCCGACCCGCAGCAGCACCTGGCCTGGCTGCAGCAAGACCTGGAGCTGGGCTTCGAGCAGCTGCTGCTCCACAACGTGAACCGGGAACAGACGCGGTTTATCGAGGTGTTTGGCGAGCAGGTGCTGCCCGGGCTGTACGCAGGGGCAGGAGCTTAGCTTGTCCCGAAGCATGCTGCGGGGTTCTTCCTAAAAGGCCACACTGCTTTTCTTTACACCTCGCATTCTGTGTGCATCGAAGCCTTGCTTTCTTATGCCTACCCCCACCTCCTGGCTGGCCTCCCTCCTGCTGCTTGGCACCCTGGCCTGCCAGGGCCAGCAGCCCGAGGCCCCCAAAACGAGCAGCCCTTTGTTCAATACCATGCTGGGCAGCCTGCTGAAGGGCAGCGTGCCTTTTGTGAGCGTGCAGGGCCTGAAAGCCCAGCCGGCCCCGGTGCTGCTCGAC
This sequence comes from Hymenobacter saemangeumensis, assembly GCF_039541835.1. Classification (NCBI taxonomy): domain Bacteria; kingdom Pseudomonadati; phylum Bacteroidota; class Cytophagia; order Cytophagales; family Hymenobacteraceae; genus Hymenobacter; species Hymenobacter saemangeumensis. The sequence continues at coordinate 45,395 of NZ_BAABGZ010000064.1, forward strand.
GCGCGGGCCGCCCCGGAATACGCCGTCAGCCACCTGCGGGGTGCGCGCTGGGTGGGCTACGACGACTTCTCACTTAGCCGGGTGCAGGACCTGCCCCGCCATACGCCCATCGTGGTGTACTGCTCGGTGGGCTTCCGCAGCGAAAAAGTGGGCGAAAAGCTGCAGCAGGCGGGCTTTACCAATGTGCGCAACCTCTACGGCGGCTTGTTTGAGTGGGTAAACGAAGGCCAGCCCACCGTGGGGGCCAATGGCCACCCTACGGCCAAAGTGCACGCCTATTCCCGCACCTGGGGCGTATGGCTCAGGCGCGGCGAGAAGGTTTATTAATGAGTGGTGTTTACTGATTAATGGTCCGTTGAACGCCATTACTCATTAAGACTCGGGCAGCCAGCGGATGACGAAGTTTTTGAGGGGGTTCTTCTTGATGATGGTGACCAGCTGGCCGTTGGCGTAGCGGTACTCGTCTTCGCGGCCGTCGCGGCGGGCCAGGCAAACGCCGTTTTTCCCGGGGTGCAGGGTGAAGTAGTCGCCGAAGTACTCGGCGTAGGCTTTGGCATTGGCCCCCGGCCCGCCAAAGAACAGGTTGGTGACGGCAAAGGTGATGGGCTGGGTTTCGGTGGCCTTGTACTCGTGCTTGTACTGCCGGGCCACGATGTCGTAGTGCTTGCCTTTCCACTCGGCGCGGGAGGCAAAGTCGCCCTGGTTGGTGTGCGCGTCTACGGTGGAGAGCATAAGCTGCCCGTTGCGAAAGCGGTTTACCACGTGGTAATACACTTTCAGGCGGTAAACCAGGAAGTTCACCTGCACGTCGCTAACCAGGGAATACACCACGTCGGTGCCACCGGCCTGGGGCGTGCGGGTGGCCGTCATGGTGCCCACGCGCACACCCGCTACCTCAATGGCATAGCGCCGGGTTTCGGCAGCCGGCACGCTCCCCTGGGCCCGGGCAGGCGCAGTACTGAGGCAGAGCAGCGCGGCCACACCGGCAAGCATTTTCATGGCAGGCAATAAAAAACCGGCCCCGGAGCAGACTCCGGGGCCGGTACCTTAACGTTAGCAGCAGCCGCCACCGTCGTAGAAATAGGTGGAAGGCGACACGAAGATGTCGTTGCGGCCCAGGGCCAGCAGGGCATCGGCGGTTTTGTCGCACACGGCCAGGGGCTGGTTTTGCAGCAGCACGTGGCCCTTGTGGTCGTCGAACAGCTCCTCGCTGCCGTAGTAGATGGCGGTGCGGCCGGTGAAGATGCAGGGCCCGTCGGCCGGCATGGGGTCTTTGATGGCGCACACCTCCACGCTTTCAATGTAAATCAGCTCATCGGTGGCGTAGTGCTGGGGCGAGAGCACGCGGTAGGCCCGCTTGGCGCGCACTTCCACGGTGCCGAAGCCCACCTCGGTAATCATGTTCAGGTACTCCTGCAGGGGCAGGGAGCCGGTGAGGCAAAGGGCCCGCAGCCGCTCGTCGGCCCGCAGCTCCTCGGACATGGGCTGCTCGCAGGTGGGGTCCGACATCACGAGTCGGCCGTGGGGCCGCAGCACGCGGTAAGTTTCCTGCAGGGCCCGGCGCAGGTCGTCGGTTTTGAAGATGTTGAACAGGCAGTTCTGGGCGGCCACGTCCACGCTTTCATCTGCTACCGGCAGGTGCAGGGCATCGCCGGCCCGCAGGTCGATAAAGTCGCGGCTAAACCACTCGTTCTGGGCTTCGGCTTCTACCATGTTGTCGCGGGAAGCGTCGAGCATCTCCTCCACTACATCCACGCCGATAACGGCCCCGGGGCGGCGGCTGAAATAAGCAAACTGCAGCAGCTCCATGCCGCCGCCCACGCCTACGTACATCACGGTGGGGCTGTTGGTCAGGTCGCGCGGGTTCACGGTGCTGCCGCAGCCGTAGTTCATCTGCAGCATGCGCTTGGGAATGCTCAGGCCGGGCAGCTGCCATACGGGGTTGGTGGTGCAGCACAGCCCTACCTGGGGCTCCTGGGCCGCCTGGCGGTACACGTCGGCGGTGGTGTCGAGGTAACTCATTTATTAGAGCGGTTTCGGGGTTAGTGTACATGATTCAGCCTTACCTTCGGGCATGAAAGCGTATTCACAAGATTTGCGGGAACGAG
>NZ_BAABGZ010000065.1:0-50329 GCF_039541835.1 Hymenobacter saemangeumensis
CCTCGTCCGTAACGTCACTTGGATAGGCTGGTCGGGGCTTTTTCATCCCCGAATTTCCTCAATAAGTCATTAACACCCTCTAGTTTCAGTAGCCCCCGGGGAGCCCAGCCACCCACTAATGCGTTGCTCATCTGAAATAAATTGTGCCAGGTTATCACTTCCATCCTTAAACTCCGGGTCGGTGAGTATTTCCTGACTAAACTTCTTTAACAGTTCAAGCCAAGCTTGTGTAGAGTTAAGTAGTTCCGCCATAGTTTCTCTTTGTCTATTTAAGCCCCTCAGCCACTCCCCTATCGTTGCTCAACCTCGGCACCTTATTTTGGCCACCCAGCTTGCCCAGGCTTTTCATGTAGCGCTGGAAGGCGCCGGCGGGTAGGGCGGTGAGCTGCAGCGGGGCCAGGATGCTGCCGCGGCGCAGGTCGTCATAATAGGTGTTTCGGCGGCGTAGGGCCATATCCAGCTTTTCCACAAAGGCCAATGAATCCTGCGGCGCCCGAGCAAATTCCACGAGCCATTCGTGCCGGGAGGGTGTGGCGGCATCTTCGCTCACCAGGGGCGCCACGGTAAATTCTACCACTTCCACTTCGGGGAAAAGGGCCATGGTTTCGCGCAGGGCCTGCTCTACCTCCTCTCCTATCACATGCTCGCCGAAGGCCGAGAGGAAGTGCTTGATGCGGCCGGTAACCACCACGCGGTGCGGCGCAAGGCTCACGAAGCGCACGGTGTCGCCGAGGCTGTAGCCCCAGAGGCCGGCGTTGGACGTAAGAACCACGGCGTACTGCCGGTCCAGCTCCACGTCGGCGATGCTCAGGCGGGGCGGGTTGTCTTCGAAAAACCGCTCGGCCGGAATGAACTCGAAGAAGATGCCGCTGTTCAGCAGCAGGAGCAGGCCGGGGTTGCCGGGCTGGTCCTGGAAAGCCAGGAAGCCCTCGGAGGCCGGAAACAGCTCGATGCTGTCGACGGGGCGGCCAATGCTTTCGAAGAGCTTGGCACGGTAGGGCTCGAAGTTGACGCCGCCGTACACGAAGAGGTTGAAGTCGGGGAAGATGTCCTTGATGGGCCGGCCGGTGCGGGCCGTGAGGCGGTCGAAGTACATCTGCACCCAGGGCGGGATGCCCGAAATCAGCGTCATGGGCTGGCCCAGGGTTTCGTCGACGATGCGCTCGAGCTTGGCCTCCCAGTCGTCGATGATGTTGGTTTCATAGCCCGGCAGCTGGTTGCGGCGCAGGTAGGCCGGCACGTGGTGGTTGGCAATGCCCGAGAGGCGGCCGGTGTGAATGCCGTGGTGCTGCTCCAGCGCCGGCGAACCCGACAGAAATATCAGCTTGCCGTCGAGAAAGCGGCTGTTGCCGGTGGCGTGGATGTAGTGCAGCAAAGCATCCTTGGCTCCGTTGATGTGGTTGGGAATGCTGGCCCGGGTGATGGGAATGTACTTGGTGCCGGAGGTGGTGCCGCTGGTTTTGGCCAGGTACAGGGGCCGGCCGGGCCAGAGCACGTCGGCCTCACCGGCCTGGGTGCGGTCGAACCAGGGCTTCAGGCCTTCATAGTCGCGCACCGGTACCTGCCGGCCCAGGTGCGCGGGGGTGCGCACGGCACCCAGGTCGTGGGCCTGGCCAAAGGCTGTGCCGGCGGCCGTGGCCGCAAGCTCCCGCAGCAGGCGCAGCTGGGTAGCTTCGGGCTGCTGCTGCCACCGGCGGTAGCGGCTGGCCACATAGGCCGCCAGGGGACGACTGAAAAAAGATTTGAGGCCCATATACGAGATAGAAAAAGTGGCCCTTGACCGGGCAGCGAAGATACGTTGGCCGAGAAAGCCGCTCCACTCCACTCAAACCATTCTAGCTTGCCACCGTTTTCAACATCGACCTCATCACCTCATCCCCAACCCATGATTAATCAACGTGGCACAGCCGTCTGGAACGGCGACATCAAAGGCAGCGGCACCATCAGCACCCAGAGCGGCGTAATAAGCGCCCCGTATTCCGTAGGCGCCCGCTTTGAAGGCCAGAAAGGCACCAACCCCGAGGAGCTCATCGGCGCCGCCCATGCCGGCTGCTACACCATGTTCCTGAACAGCATCCTGAGCAAGGACGGCAAGGCCGTAGAGCAAATCAGCACCGAGTCGAAGGTGACCCTGGATTTGAGCTCCGGCGCTCCGGTCATCACCAAAATCCACGTAACGACCACCGGCAAAGTAGCCGACCTTTCGGCCGAAGAGTTCCAGAAATACGCCGAAAACGCCAAGGCCAACTGCCCCGTGTCGAAAGCCCTGGGCGCCGTGGGCGAGATGACGCTGGAAGCCAAGCTGGGGTAGTATACAGTTGTCAGTTGTTAGTTGTCCGTTGTTAGCTCGTTCTAGTAAAGCAGCCCTTGGAACGGGACTGACAACGGACAACTAACAACTGACAACTAACTTTGCCCTATGCCTACTGCTACCAACCGTATCCGTCTTCGCCCCGCCAACACTTCCCGCATCCCATTCTGGGGCCAGCTCGCCATTGGCGCCTTCTGGCTGGCCTACGTGCTGTTTTCGATGTGGGGCGACTCCAACGCCAACGACTACCACTTCCTGCACTGGGTGTTTCTGGTGTTTACCCTGGTGTACATTGGCTACGTGCTGGTTCATAACGCACCCATTTTCGGTACCCAGAGCTACCTGGAGTTCACGCCCGGCTACATTGTGCACAAGAACGGGCTGTTCCGGCCCAAGCAGGTGTTTGCCACCGAGAACATGACGGCCATCGAGCTGCGCCCCCTGCAGCTGCGCATCCGGCAGAAGGACGGCGAAATCTACACCCTGAACCTGCGCGAGGTGAAAGGCCCGCGCCGCCGCGAAACTTTCCGCGAGCAGGTGCGCACCTTCGCCGCCAAGCACAACGTGGAGCTGCGCGAGTCGGCATCGGCTTAAGCAGCCCTCCCCCACCGACCATAAAAAAAACCCGGCCTGCGCGCAGCAGCCGGGTTTTTGCTTTTCGGGCCGGTAGGCCTACTTGGCAAACTTCTTCCGCAGCTCATCCACCTGCTCGCGGAACTTCTTATCCGAATCCACTAGGTCCGACACGGTTTGCACCGAGTGCATGACGGTGGTGTGGTCGCGGCCGCCGAAGTGGAAGCCGATGTTTTTGAGCGTGTGGCTGGTGTGGTGCTTGGCAAAGTACATGGCCACCTGCCGGGCCGTCACCACTTCTTTCTTGCGGGTCTTGTCCTTGAGCAGCTCCACCGGGATGTTGAAGTAGGCAGCCACGGTTTTCTGGATGAAGTCCAGGTTCACCTCAGCTTCTACTTCCTCGATGATGTGGCGCAGGGCCTGCTTCACCATTTCGAGGTCGATGTCGCGGCGGGTGAGGCTGCTTTGTGCCACCAGCGAGGCAATGACGCCTTCCAGCTCGCGCACGTTGGTGTGCACCGAGTTGGCGAGGTAGTCCACCACGTGGGGCGGCGGAATGTCGATGCCGTCCTGCTCCATCTTGTTGCGGATAATGGCCACGCGGGTTTCAAAGTCGGGGCTTTGCACGTCGGCCGTCAGGCCCCACTTGAAGCGGTTGAGCAGACGGTCTTCCAGGCCCTGCAGGTCCTTGGGCGGCCGGTCGGAGGTCATAACAATCTGCTTACCCGACTGGTGCAGGTGGTTGAAGATGTGGAAGAACATCTCCTGGGTTTTGCCCTTGTTGGCCAGAAACTGCACGTCGTCCAGAATCAGCGCGTCTACCTGCAGGTAGAAGTTGGCGAAGTCCTGCACAGCCGTGCGCTGCACGCTGTCGATGAACTGGTTGGTGAACTTCTCGGCCGACACGTACAGCACAAACCGCTCGGGGGAGGTGGCTTTGATGTGGTTGCCGATGGCCTGCACAAGGTGGGTTTTGCCCAGGCCTACGCCGCCGTACACCATCAGGGGGTTGAAGGAGGTGGTGCCGGGCTTGTTGGCCACGGCAAGGCCGGCCGAGCGGGCCAGGCGGTTGCAGTCGCCCTCGATGTAGTTGTCGAAAGTGTAGGACCCGTTCAGCTGCGACGGCACGAGGTTGCCGTCCATGGGCTTGGCCGTGTCGAAGGGGTTGCGCAGCAGGGTGTTGGTGTCGGAGCCGCTGCCTACTACGGCCGGCTTGCGGGCCATAGCCCCCGAAGCCACGTAGCGGGCCGAGGCCGCGCGGGCGCTGCCGGCCAGCGGGTTGGGCGCGGGCGCTACGGCGGGGCGGTCGCGCGGGTCAGGCGCCGCGGCTTTGCGCGTGGGCGGCAGGTGCAGGGTTTTGGGGCGGGCCTGCTCGTTGCCCTGGTCCACCACCACGCTGTACTCCAGGCGGCCTTCGGGTCCCAGCTCCTGAAACAGGGCGCGGCGCAGCTCGTCCACGTAGTGCTCTTCCAGCCAGTCGTAGAAGTAGGCGCTGGGCACCTGAATCGTCAGCACGTTGCCCTTGAGCTCTACCGGCACGATGGGCTGAAACCAGGTGCGGAAGCTCTGCTCGCCGATTTCAGCCGCAATGGTGCGCAAGCAGCCAGCCCAAACCGTGCGAAAATCCTTGAGCATGAGAGCAGTGAGACAACATCCGGGGGCTGGCCGGGAGCAATAGAAGGTAAATTATCGGCCCCCGTTAGCTGGCCGATTTAGTTAGGGGGGCACAAAATTGTGGAAAAGTCAGCAGGAAAAAAAGCGGTTTCTCACTTGTTTTTGTCGTGCTTTTAGCAGGCACCCTGCACCGGTACCACCGCTGAGCTTGCCAGCCCCGGCCGGCGGCTGCCGGGCGTAAACTCAAAGTCGAGACGGCCGAGGTTAATGCCCGACCAGCCTACCTGATTTATTAAGGTCTTGTGGCCGCCGGGACTCTCAATCGGCTCGGGGGCCTCCATGAAGGTGTGGGTGTGGCCGCCCAGAATCAGGTCGATGCCAGCCACCCTGGCAGCCAGCTTTTGGTCATCAATTTTCTCGCTTTCGTACTTGTAGCCCAGATGCGAGAGGCAAATCACCAGGTCGCACTTTTCGGGGCCGCGCAGCTGCGTTACCATTTTCCGGGAAGTGCCGATGGGGTCGAGGTACTGGGTCTGCCCGAAGTTCTTGTCGGCCACCAGCCCGGCCATCTCGATGCCGATGCCGAACACGCCGATGCGCACGCCCTGCTTCTCAAACACCTTGTAGGGCTGGAAGCGGCCGGCCAGCGGGGTTTTGGAGAAGTCGTAGTTGGCAATCAGGAAGGGGAAGCCGGCGTGGGGCAGCTGCCGGGCCAGGCCTTCGAGGCCGTTGTCGAAGTCGTGGTTGCCCAGGGTGCTGGCGTCGTAGCCCATCTGCGTCATGAGCTTGTACTCGAGCTCGCCGCCGAAGAAGTTGAAGTAGGGCGTGCCCTGGAAGATGTCGCCGGAGTCGAGCAGCAGCACGTTGGCTTCCTTGGCCCGGATGTCCTTGATAAGCGCTGCCCGCTTGGCCATGCCGCCCATGCCGGCCCATTGCCCGCCGTTGTCGGGAAAAGGCTCGATGCGGGAGTGCATGTCGTTGGTGTGCAGGATGGTGAGGCGCACCGGCCCCTTGGCGGCCTCGGCGGTACGGCCCAGGCTGCCCAGCACGGTGAGGCCGGCGGTGCCCAGCAGGGAGTTACGGAGAAATTCGCGGCGCTTCATTTCGTTGAATTAAAAATTATGAATTAAAAATTAAAAATTGGGGTGTTTTTCGAATCAGGAAAAGCCTGGCTTAGCTTATTCTTAATTCATAATTTTTAATTTTTAATTACCCTTCACCCGGCCGTCAATGCGGGCTTCTACCTGCTTGCCTTCTTTGGTGAGCTGGCGGATGTGGTCGGCAATGGCGTTGCGGAGCAGCAGGCTGGTGGGGCGGGGCTTGATGGACTTAAAGAACACCATGTTGTCGCCGCCCCCGGCCAGGTAGTCGGAAATGGCAATGGTCCACATGCGGTCCTGGCTGGGGTTGAACACCTGGCCGCCGATGCGGATGTCGCGGGGCTTGCCGTCGGTGCCCACGGCGTAGGTAGCCCCGGAAACCCCCATCTTGATGCGGGCAGCGTACTCAAACAGCTGCTGCACCACGTCGCCGGAAGCGTCGAGTACCACCAGCTCGTTCTCAAACGGCATGAGCTCGAACACCGAGCCCATGGTGATGGGGCCGGCGGGCAGGGCGGTGCGCAGGCCACCGTTGCTCATCACGCCCAGGTCGACTCGCTCGCCCAGGGCCTGGCTGGCGCTGCTGCGCTGCAGGTCGCTCACGAAGTTGGCCAGGGGGTTTTCGCCCGGGGTTTTTGCAAGGGGCAGGGGGGCGGTACCCAGCACTTCGCGCATCTGGCTGGTTACTTTTTCGCGGTAAGGCACAATGAGGGCGGCCACGGCCGGGTCTTCGGGCTGCGCTTTGCCCACGTTCTGGCTGGTGCTGGGCGCAAACTTGGCGCTGGGTACGTAGCTGCCGCGCTGGCAGGCTCCCAGCAGCAGAAGCGCACTCAGCGCAAGGGCTGGAATTTGGCGAAAACGCATTGTTTAGTAGTAAGGCGGAATACAAAGGTAACGGCACAGCCCTTGTATGCCCGCCGCGCCTAAGGCAGCCGGAGGGCCGGGAGCCCGCAACAGCCGGAATGATAAAGGGGTTCGAATAAGAGTCCGGTCAGCGCCGCAACGCCGGCGGTACGGCGCGCGGCTGCCACGGCGGTGCCTGCCGCGCCTCGCGAAACAGGTTTTCGCGCTACTGGCTGCCCACCTTAGTACAGGCGTCCCAGGCTAAAGCCCAGCAGCAGGGAAAGGGTGGTCGGGCTATTCAGCGTGTTGATATCACGGGCGGTGCTGCCGAGCTGCTGGTTGTAGCGCCCTTCCAGGAACAGGCTGTTGCTCTCGCCCAGCGGGAATTGCAGCCCCAGCCCCAGAATGGGGCCCAGGCCATAGCCCCGCAGGTCCAGCTCCCGGGAGCTGGCCGTAGGAATGCCCACCGGCACGTCGTCGGAAGCGGTGATGCGGGCTTGCTGCTTAAGGGCAAAAGCTACTTCCAGCCCTCCTTGCAGGTAAGGGCGCAGCTTCCTGCCGGGCAAGGTGTAGCGCAGCATCACCAGCAGGCGCAGGGTGCTCTGGCTAATCTGCGCATCGTGCGACACGCTGTTCCCGGTTACCGGGTGGGTGCGCTTGTACTGCACGCCATACGCCTGGCTTTGGTACAGCGCCTCCAGGCGAAAGCCCAGGTTGCTGTTGAAGCGGGCCGGATTTAAATACAGGCCCAGCCCATACACCGCACCCCAGCCCGACTTCAGGCTCATGGTGCCGCGGTCGCTGAACTCCAGGCTGCCCTGCTGGGCACCGGCCATGAAGCTCCACTGCCGGCGCGTGGTGCGGGGGGCCGACATCACCGGAACAGGGGCGGCGGCGCTGCAGTTGTTGTACACAGTAAACAGCTTCACCAGGCGCGAGTCGGTTAGCTCGGCGCTGTTAATCAGGGGCAGCACCTCGGCGCAGTCGGCAAAGGCAGTAGCCAGCTCTTTGCGGAAGGGGTAGTCCCGGGCTTCCACCCGCTTGGTAATCACTTGCCCGGCGAGGTTTTCCTTCACCTCCACGAACTGCTTTATCTGGACAAGCTCCGTGAGAGACTTCTCGCCCTGCTTGTAGAAGAACCGGCCAAAGGCGTCGTTGCCCGGCATGGCGTAGAGCGTGGCCCGGCCCCGGGCCAGCACCTGCAAAAAGCCCTCGGTTGGCGGGGCTGAGGGCGTGAGCGTGGTGGTAACGGTACTGGCTGGTATAAACACAGCCGGCAGCTGCCAGCCTTCGTACTGCGCGCCGTCTTTCAAGCCATAGGCTTTCAGCATGCTAGGCTTGTACTCGGTGGCGGCGGCATCGGCACTGGGGCGAAACACGCAGATGCTGGCCATGCGCTGGGGGCCCCGCTGGTCTATTTCCCCGCGCAGGGTGTCGCCTTCGGGCCGCACGATGTAACCGGGCTTAAAATTCTTCTGGGCCTGCACCTGGGTTGCGCCTACAGTAAGCAACAGGGCCAGAAACAGGAAGGTAGCGGAGCGCTGAATCATAGAAAAAAAGTTGAAAGCAACCAGAGGATATTCTTTCCTGCCGGCGAATTCTGCCAAAAGTACTTCACCGCCGTAATTAAAAAGCCAGCCACAATACCCCGCAGCGTTGCGCGCCGGGCGGTATCTTTCGGCCTGTTTTGGCTTAGGCCACTTTCCTGCTGACTTCTCCCGTATGTCTGATACCCCGTCTGCCGCGCCTGTTTCCTTCGCTGAGTTTCCTGCTGTGAGCACGGCCGAGTGGCAGGCCCGCCTGGCCCGCGACCTCAAAGGCCAGGACCCCGCCACCCTGCGCTGGCCCCTGCCCGACGGCTTTTCCCTGGAGCCTTTCTACCACCGCGAAGCCCTGGAAGCTTTGGGCGGCGCCCCGGCGCCCCTGGCCCGGGCCCAGCCGGGCTGGCTAAACCTGCCCACCATTGCCGTGCCGGCCGACACCACCGGGCACGTACAGATAGAGCAGGCCCTGGAAGCCCTGCAGCAGGGGGCCGACGGCATCCACTTCGAGCTGGCCCACTGCGCCTCCTTCGACCTGGCCTACCTCGTGGAGCGCCTGCCTCTGGCCCGCACGTTTATCGGCTATACCGTGACGGAAGGTGCCGACAAGCTGCTGACCCGCCTGCTGGAAATCGCGCCCGGCACCATGCTGCGCGGCTTTCTGCGCTACGCCCCTCCGGCCGTGCCCGAGGGCGCCGAGCTGAGCGACTACCGCACTGCCCTGCGTCGGCTCGTGGCCCTCACCCGCGCCATGCCCGACTTCCGGCCCCTGGCCGTGAACGGCGCCTTCTTTGGCAACCGCGGGGCCACCACCACCCAGCAAGTGGCCTTCAGCCTGAACACGGCCGCGGCCCTGCTCCACTACCTGCCCAACGAGGAGGTGTCGCTGGCCGAGGTGGCCCGCGCCCTGCACGTGCACCTGGCCATTTCGCCCAGCTACTTCGTGGAAATTGCCAAGCTGCGGGCCTTCCGCCGGCTCTGGGCCACGCTGCTGCACGCCTATGGCCTGCCAGCAGACGGCGCGGCCAGCCTGCGCATTCACGCCGCCACGGCCTCCTGGACGCAAACCACCCTGGACCCACACACCAACCTGCTGCGCCACACCACCGAGGCCATGAGTGCCGTGCTCGGCGGGGCCGACTCCCTGAGCATCGCCCCCTTCGACAGCGTGTTTGCGGAGTCCAACGCTTTTTCTTCCCGCCTCAGCCGCAACCTGTCCATTATCCTGCGGGAAGAGTCGGGCCTGGGCCGGGTGCAGGACCCGGCGGCCGGCTCCTACTTCATCGAAACGCTCACCGACCAGCTGGCCCGGGAGGCCTGGGCGCTGTTTCAGCGCGTGGAAGCAGCCGGCGGCCTGCCCGCCCAGCGTGGGCAGCTGCTGGAGGAAATCAAAGAGGTAGCGGCTACCACTTTCAAGCGCATTGCCACCGGCCAGCAGATAATGGTGGGTACCAACCGCTTCCAGAACCACCAGGAGCATTTCAGCTTCCACCCCAAGAAGCTGCTGCGCTCGGCCCAGTTCGACACCACCCGGGCGGCTTACCCCACCGAGGTGCTGCGCCTGGCCACGGCCATGCACTTCGAGCGCCGCGAGCGCAAAAGCAAGCGCGCCGCCGTGGTGCTGCTGGGCACCAACACCAACCAGCTGATTCTGGAAACCTTCGTGCGCACCCTGCAGGAGCAGGAGCGCCCCGAAATTGCCAACAGCCACCCCGAGGGCACCTTCTCCCTGCTTTTCTCCTCACCCGAGGAAGCCACGCTGATGTACGCCTCCCCGGAGCAGTTCACCCGCTTTGCCCGCTTCATCTACCAGATTCCGGCCGACAAGCAGCACTTCATCCCGCCCGTGCTGCTCAGCTCCGACCTGCCCACCATGCAGGAAGCCGTGCGCGTGTTCGGCTTTCAGGAAATGAAGGTGCAGGGGTATACGACAGAGGAAGTGCTGGCCCGATTGCAGGGACGGACGGCCTAGCGGCCTAATTAAAAATTAAAAATTATGAGTTGAAAACTGGAGAGGCCAATCGGCAAACCGAGCTTCTATCCAGTTTTTGATTTTTAATTTTTAATTCATGATTTTTAATTCAAAAAAATGAAGCCCGACTTCTCCACCATACCTTACGACGCGGCCCTCGCTCCTTCTGCCACCCCTGCCCCGGCCGAGGCAGCCATCACCACGCCCGAGGGCATTGCGGTGAAGCCGGTGTACACGGCGGCCGACGTGGCCGGGCTCGACCACCTGGGCTTTGGCGCCGGGCAGGCGCCGTACCTGCGCGGGCCCTACGCCAGCATGTACGTGCAGAACCCCTGGACCATCCGCCAGTACGCGGGCTTCAGCACGGCCGAGGAAAGCAACGCCTTCTACCGGCGCAACCTGGCCGGCGGCCAGAAAGGACTGAGTGTGGCCTTCGACCTGGCTACCCACCGGGGCTACGACTCCGACCATCCCCGCGTGGTGGGCGACGTGGGCAAAGCCGGCGTGGCCATCGACTCGGTGGAGGACATGAAGATTCTGTTCGACCAGATTCCGCTCGACCAGATGTCGGTATCCATGACCATGAACGGGGCGGTGCTGCCGGTGCTGGCTTTCTACATTGTAGCAGCCGAAGAGCAGGGCGTAGGGCCGGAAAAGCTGGCCGGCACCATTCAGAACGACATTCTGAAGGAGTTCATGGTGCGCAACACCTACATCTACCCGCCCGCGCCCAGCATGCGCATCATCGCCGACATCTTCGCCTACACGGCGCAGAAGATGCCCAAGTTCAACTCCATCTCCATCTCGGGCTACCACATGCAGGAAGCCGGCGCCACCGCCGACATTGAGCTGGCCTACACCCTGGCCGACGGCCTGGAGTACGTGCGCGCCGGCCTGGCCGCCGGGATGAAGATTGACGAGTTTGCGCCCCGTCTGAGCTTTTTCTGGGCCATCGGCATGAACCACTTCATGGAAATTGCCAAGCTGCGTGCCGGCCGCCTGCTCTGGGCCAAGCTCATCCAGCAGTTCAGCCCCAGCAACCCCAAGAGCCTGGCCCTGCGCACCCACTGCCAGACCTCGGGCTACTCCCTTACCGAGCAGGACCCCTTCAACAACGTGGCCCGCACCGCCATCGAGGCCATGGCCGCGGCCCTGGGCGGCACCCAGAGCCTGCACACCAACGCCCTCGACGAAGCCATTGCCCTGCCCACCGACTTCTCGGCCCGCATTGCCCGCAACACCCAGCTTTACCTGCAGCATGAAACCGACATCACCAAGGTAGTAGACCCCTGGGGCGGCTCCTACTACGTGGAAAGCCTGACGCACGAGCTGGCCGACAAAGCCTGGGCCCTCATCCAAGAGGTGGAAAGCCTGGGCGGCATGGCCAAGGCCATCGAAACCGGCCTGCCCAAGCTGCGCATCGAGGAAGCTGCCGCCCGCAAGCAGGCCCGCATCGACTCGGGCAAGGAAATCATTGTGGGCGTGAATAAGTACCGCCCCAGCGAGGAGCAGGAAATTGAGGTGCTCGACATCGACAACGACGCCGTGCGCGAAAGCCAGGTGGCCAGGGTGAAGCAGATTCGGGAAGCGCGAGATAATGAGGCGGTACAGCAGGCGCTGGCGGCGCTGACCGAAGCGGCCCGCAACGGCAGCGCCAACCTGCTGGAACTTGCCGTAGCGGCCGCCCGCCACCGGGCCACCCTGGGCGAAATCTCCGACGCTCTTGAAGTCGTGTATGGCCGCCACCAGGCCACTACACGCACCGTGAGCGGCGTGTACAGCAGCGAAATGGACTACGACCAGGAATTTGCCAAGGCCCGCGAAGCGGCCGAAGCCTTTGCCGCCCGCGAGGGCCGCCGCCCTCGCATGATGGTGGCCAAGATGGGCCAGGACGGCCACGACCGCGGCGCCAAAATCATTGCCACGAGCTTCGCCGACGTGGGCTTCGACGTCGACATCGCCCCCCTGTTCCAGACGCCCGCCGAAGTGGCCCGCCAGGCGGCCGAAAACGACGTGCACGTGGTGGGCGTGAGCAGCCTCGCTGCCGGCCACAAAACCCTGCTACCCCAGCTGCTGCGGGAGCTCAAAGACCTGGGCCGCGAGGATATTCTGGTAATTGCTGGCGGCGTGATTCCCGCCCAGGACTACCAGTTTCTCTACGATGCCGGCGTGGCCGGCGTGTACGGGCCGGGGACGGTGATTGCCCTGGCCGCGCAGGAGATTCTGGGGAAGCTGGAATAGTCCTGCGAGGCCAGCCGAGCCATCATAGCTCTACCCCATCCGGCGGGCCAGCGATACCTGCGCTTGGAAATGGGAGTGCTGCCATAAAGTATCCTTCCGCCAAAAACGACAAGGCCCGGGCTGCAGCCCGGGCCTTGTCATTTTCAGTAAATACTCCTTTTAGCGCACCACCACCTGGGCCCGGGCCGTTTGGCCATTGGTAAGCTGGGCCGCCAGCTGATACAGGCCGGGGGCCAGGCCGGTCAGCGGCACGGTGGACGGGCCGGCCGGCAGCTGCTGCCCGCGCACTTCGCGGCCGAGAGCATCAAGGATGCGCAGGTGGGCGGCCGTCGGCAGCGTCAGGGTGACGGCCTCAGTAGCGGGGTTGGGGTAGGCGCTCAGGGCGAGGCGGGGCGCGGCGGACGTGGTAGCCAGCACGCTGCCGGGCGCTAGCTCGGCTACAAACACGTCGGCGCGGCCGGTGGCGGGGGGCGTAGTGGCCACGCTGCCAAAAGTGACGCTGCCCATGGCCGTGCCAACCAGGAAGATGCGGCCATCGGAGGCTACGGCCGGCGTCCCCCCGGCGGCGCCGTGGCTGCCAGTCGCCACGCTGTGGTCGGCCCACACGGCTTGCCCCTGGCCGTCGTAGCGCACCACAAATGCGGCGGCAGTGTAGGAATTGAGCGTGGTGCTGGGCCCAAACGAGGCCGTTCCGTTCAGGCGCCCCGTGACCAGGATTCCCCCGCGCCCGTCGTAGGCCACACCCGCGACGTAGCTATTGATTAGGTTGGTGTTAGAGGAAGAGAAAATGGGGCCCACCTGCCGCTCCCAGAGGGCCGTACCCTGGGGGCTGAAGCGGCTTAGGTAGAGGGTAGCGCCGGGGGGGTCGCCGGAGCCGGGCAGTCCGTAGGCGCTGCTGCCGCACACCACCACGTTGCCGGCTGCATCCACGGCTACGCCGCCGGGGTTATCGGTGTTGCTGCCGCCCAGGCGCCGGGCCCACAGCGGGGTGCCGGCGGCGTCGAGCTTGCACAGGAAAATGTCTGAGTCGCCCGCAGGAACCAGTGTAGTAGCTCCAAAGCTGGGTCGCCCATTGAAGCTGCCGATGAGGTAGGCATTGCCGGCTGCATCCAGTGTCATGTTGCCTCCTATCGAGTAGCTGCTGGAGCCGGTGCTCACCCGGGTAGCCAGCAATACGGTGCCCGATGGTGATATTTTGCCGAAAAAAATACCCGGGCCGCCCGGCAGTGGGCTGCCATACACGGCGGCATTGCCGGAAAAGCCCGCCAGGCATACGTTGCCGCTGGCATCGACAGCGAGGCTGCCGGCATAGGTGCCCGTACCTGCCTGCCGCAGCCACTGCTGCTGTCCCTGGGCGTTGAATTTGACCAGGTACGAATCGCCGGCAGCACTGCTGAGGGTGGCGCCGTCCACGTCGACGGAGCCGTAGAAGTCCCCGGCGAGGTAGGCGTTGCCGGCGGCATCCACGGCCACGCTGCCGATGCTGCTGCCGCTGCCATCCACCTGCCGGGCCCAACGCACGGCACCCTGCGCATCGAAGCAGGCCAGGAAGTAGTGGCTGGAGCCACTGCCCGGCGTCAGCGTTACGGAGCCCAGCGTGAGCGGGCCTTCGAACTGCCCGCTGACGTAGCGGCTGCCGTCGGCGGCCAGGGCAATGCTACGGCCGGCCGCGTAGCCGCTGGCAGTGGCCGAGGAACTGCGCCACACGCTGGTCCAGGTGGGGCCCGCCTGGCCGTGGGCGCCGGAAGCTGCCAGGCCACAGGCCAGCAGAAAACCCAGGCGGGAAACTGACGATAGAAGGGTAGTTGTTTTCATCATGGGATAGGACCTGAGATACAGCGGGCACCTGCCTGCCGCTGCCAAATATAAGTAAGGCAAATCTGCTGGCGGCCTTCCAGCGGAGCAGCCGCTTTCTTCTTTGATATGAAGCGCTTAGAACTGGCAGAAGTACGCCTGATGCCTGACTCGCTCGCGCAGCCATCCAGCCAAACAAAAGGCCCGGGCAGCAGCCCGGGCCTCATCTGTCTTATGCTAAATGGTTCGCTTAGCGCACCTGCACCTTCGCGCGGGCCGTTTGCCCGTTGCCGAGGGTGGCGCGCAGCTGGTACAGGCCAGGGGCCAAGCCGGCCAGCGACACCGGGCAGGCGCCGGCCGCAGTGGGCAGGGCCTGTTCGCGCACGGTGCGGCCGAGGGCATCGGTGAGCAGCAGGTGGCCGCCGCCGGCCGGCAGGCGCAGCGTGGTGCTGCCGGTGGCGGGGTTGGGATAGGCTTCCAGGGCCAGCGTTGCTGCGGCCGGGCCCGAAGCCAGCACCGTACCGGCGCTCAGCCGGGCCACAAAGGCGTCGATGCCGCCCGTAGTGGCGGCCAGGCTGCCAAACTGCACGGTGCCCAGCATGGCGCCGGTCACGTAGGCGTTGCCGTTGGCATCGGCGGCCACCCCCAGGCCGATGGAGGCGCTGCTGGCATTGGCGTTCGTGGCTTTATCGGCCCACACGGCGTTGCCCTGCCCGTCGTAGCGCACCACAAACAAGGCTTCTTCGCCCACGGCGCTGAGGGTGGTGGCGCCGAAGGTAGCCGCGCCCTGAAAGCCGCCCGTGACGTAGAAGCCGCCGCGGCCGTCGTAGGCGACGGCTTCTCCTCTATAGGAGCCGTCCACGGTGGGCGTAATCTGGCGGCTCCATACGGGCACGCCCTGGGCGGAGTAGCGGGCCACGTAAATGCTGCTGGTTTCGCTGGTCCCCAGGAAGGTATAGTCGGAGAAGCCGCTGATAACGACATTACCGCTGGGGTCCACGGCTACCGACTTGCTCCCGTCGTCGTCGGCCCCGCCGGCCCGCCGGGCCCACACGTTGTTGCCGGCCGCGTTGAGCTTGCACACGAACATGTCGTCGCCGCCCGCGCTGCTGAGCGTGGAGGTGCCCAGCGTTAGGCTGCCAGCGAAAGTACCGGTGAGGTAGGCATTGCCGGCGGCGTCCAGGGCCAGGTCGTTGACCAGCGCCAGGCTACCGCCCGTTTGCCCCGAAACACCCACCTGGCTGGCCTGTAGCACGCTGCCGGCCGGCGAAAACTTGTACATAAACAGACCGCCTCCGCTCAGGGAAGTCCCCCCGAAGGACACGGTGCCGGCGTAGTCGCCGGCAATGATGATGTTGCCGGCGGCGTCGGTGGCAATGCCCTGTGCGTAGTTCCCCTGCGAGCCGCCCTGTCGTACCCACTGCAGCACGCCCTGGGCATCGTACTTCACCAGGTAGGAGTCGTCGCCGGGGCTGGTGAGCACGGTAGTACCCAAGGTAAGGCTGGTATTGAAGTAGCCGGTCACGTACACGTTACCCGCCGCATCCACCGCCACGTTGCTGTAATAGTCGCCGTTGCTGTCGGGCTGCAGATGGTTCATCCACAACACAGTACCGGCCGCGTTGCGCTTGGCTACAAAGCCGCCCATGCCCGTGCGGGTGATGCTGCCAAAAGTAATATCGCCGCCAAAGGAACCGTTAATGTACTGGCTGCCATCGGCGCCTACGGCAATCTGTAGTCCGTTGGCGCCGGTATTAGCACCCGGTGTAGACGAGCTGCGCTGTACGCTGGTCCAGGCAGGGGCCTGGGCCTGGGCGTGGGCTGTGGTTAAGCCCAGGCCAGCCAGCAGGGCCAGGCGTGGCCAGGCAGACGAAATGGAGTTAAAAATTCGCATTTGAAAAAAGATGAAAAGGAAAAAGATAAATAACTCTTGGTTTCCGGCAAAGATAGGGAGCCAGCAGGAGCCAAAACCACTCTTCCAACCCGGAAAAACTGATTTCGACCGGGACCGGTAGCAAGAGCGAAGCGAATCAAGGCCTTAGCTCGGGCCCCAAAAAGCTGGGCAGCAGGCCAGCCGCAGAACCGCAGCCGGGCGATAAAGCGGGTAGTTTGCTGCTTATCTATTCTATTTGCCGACTGATACCAGTACCCCTATTCTTTAACACTTGTGAACCTACCCGACTCTCCCTACTTCCAGAGCCCTGCCGCTACCATCAGCCATGTGTCGGCACTGCCTACCTCCGGCTACATCCGCCTCGACTGGCAGCCGGTGGCCAGCACGCCCGCCGAGCTACGGGCTATTTACGAGCAGGCCTTTCAGGCGATGCGCCAGCATAACACCCCCAGCCTGATGACGGTGCATAACAACCGCCCGCCCCTGCCGGCTGAAATACAGGGCTGGCTGGGCGAGGTGTGGGTACCCCGGGCCATCCGCGAGCTGGGCTTTGGCCGCTGCGCGGTGGTAGAAGTCAACCCGCCGCAAAGCCGTCAGGTAGTACATACCGTCACGGCAGCGCTGGAGGAACCCCTGGAGTACCAGTTTTTCAGTACGCCCGAAGCTGCCGATGCCTGGCTGCGAAGCTGATTATCAGTTAAAAGCGAAAAGTTAAAATCCCATTAGCCTTTTACCTCTTCACTTTTAACCTTTGACTTGCCACCATGTCCTCCCCTACCCGCCTGCAGCTGCTGGGTCATGCCAGCTTCCGCATCACCACGCCCGAAGGCCGCATTATTCTGCTCGACCCCTGGCTGGGCAGCAACCCCTTTGTGCCCGAAGCCCTGCGTGAGCAGGCCCGGGCCGATGTGGTGCTCATCACCCACGGGCACGACGACCACCTCGACCCGGAGCTGCCGGCCCTGCTGGCCCGCACCGGCGCCCGGGTGGTGGCCCCGGCCCCGGTGCGCTTTTTCCTGATTGAGCAGGGCGTGCCCAGCGAACAGTGCGAGCCCATGAACGTGGGCGGCAGCGTGGCCCTGCCCCACCTGCAGCTGACCATGACCGTGGCGCACCACGCGGCCCACGTCGACCTGCCCGGGGGGCGCACCGGCTACGCCCACGAGGGTGTAGGCTTTGTCCTGCGCTTTTCCGATGGCAGCGTGCTCTACGCCGCCGGCGACACGGCCCTGTTTGGCGATATGACCCTGCTGGCGGAGCTGTACCGTCCCACCGTGGCGTTGCTGCCCATTGGCGACCGGTACACCATGGGGCCCCGCGAGGCGGCCCATGCCGCCCGCCTGCTGCGGGTGGCGCATGTGGTTCCCTTTCACTACGGCACCTTCCCATCGCTCACGGGCACGGCTGAGCAGCTGCGCCAGCACCTCGA
Organism: Hymenobacter saemangeumensis; assembly: GCF_039541835.1. NCBI lineage: Bacteria > Pseudomonadati > Bacteroidota > Cytophagia > Cytophagales > Hymenobacteraceae > Hymenobacter > Hymenobacter saemangeumensis. The sequence goes on from NZ_BAABGZ010000065.1 coordinate 17,313, forward strand.
CCCGGGCATTGCCGTGCATGCGCTGCAGGCCGGCGAAGAGCTGTCGCTGGGTGAGCTGCGCTAAGCATAAGAATGCAAGCACCAGCAGGCCCTCCAGCTTTTAGAGCGGATGTCTGGTTTCTGTACTACGTTAAAAGTGGCGCGTTAAAAGGAAAAGCCAGCACGGCTTCTTGCCTTTTAACGCGCCACTTTTAACTTCTTCTACAGGGGCACCGCACTCGATAAATGGCTATGACGCTTTACTTTTAACTAATTCAGCGAAGGCTGGTTATAGCACAGGTAATGCGACTTGCGGCGCCGTATCTTTGTCATACTACTGCCGGCGTTTTTCGGCTGTGTTATTTAATCGTTTGTGAACCCAACCGCTACTTACTACTTCAGCAACGCGGCCGCCTCTATCTCCTACGCGGCAGGCGGCTACATCCGGCTCGACTGGCAGCCCACGCCGGCCACGGCCACCGAGCTGCGGGCCATTTACGAGCACGTGCTACGCGCCATGCTGCACCACGGGGCCAGCCGGCTGATGACCTTACACAACAACCGCCCGCCCATGCCCCAGGAGCTGCAAAGCTGGCTGGCTACGCAGTGGATTCCGCGGGCCATTCAGGAGGTTGGCTACAGCCACTGCGCCATTGTAGAAGCCAGTAACCCTCTTAGCCGGCTGGCGGCCCGGGCGGTAGGCTCCAGCCTGCACTTGCCGCTTGCCTACGGCTACTTCGACTCGCCCCAGGCCGCGGAAGCCTGGCTGCTGCGCTAGCGGCGACGCCTCTTAAAGCAACACCCCACCTCCTGGCTAGCCCGGGAGGTGGGGTGTTGCGTTTTAGCCGAAATCAGCCCGGGCTGGCGCTGAATTATCCCAGGCCAGTAGGGTGAAGCTGCATAAAGAGCAGCTTGGCGGCTGCTTCCAGCAAGGGCAGGTCGGTGGTACGCTCCTGGCAGCGCTGCAGGTCGTAGTGGCAGAGCGTGCCGTAGGCCCGGCCGTGCGAATCGCGGATGAGCACGCCGCAGTACGACACTACCGGTGTGTCGATTAAGCCCTTCACACGCTGGTCGGTGCTGGCATCGTGAATCTCCAGCGGGGCTTGCTGCCGGCCCACCAGCGAGCAGTACGTATTGGCCATAGGGGCGTCGGCGCCCTGCTCCAGGTCGGGCTGATACCGGTCGTAGAGGGCCTCGTTGCGCAGCATGTCGCCATCGAAGCGGAAGATGCCGGTGTAGCGGTGCGGGGTGCGGCCGTTCAGGTATTTTAGGGCAGCATGCACGCCCTGCTGTTGCAGTATCTCGGTGAACTCACCGATTTCTTCGAGCATGGCGGTATCCGGGGCAGGAGTCATGTTAACAGAATAAATAATCGCGGGGAGAGAAAGGCAACGCAGCGGGCTGCCTTCAGGTAATCAAAGCACAAAGGTAAGACATAGCCCAGCTGCCTGCTGGCCGGCCTGTGCCAGCGCCGGCCGCCGGGCTTAGGCCGGGCGGCTACTGCAGCACGGTCAGGGCTTCCTCGTTGCCTTGCTGCAGGGCCAGGGCGCGGGCCGTCAGGCCGCGCACGTCCTGCAGGGTCTGGTCGGCACCGGCTTCTACCAGCAGCCGAACGAGGTTGTTGCGCCCGAACAGGGTAGCAAACATGAGGGCGGTGCCATTGTTGCCATTCACGGCGTTGAGGTCGGCGCCGTGCGCGATGAGCAGCCGGGCAATTTCGGGGTAGCCCTTAAAGCTGACGCCCATCAGGGCCGTGTTGCCGGCCGCATCGTGTACGTTGGGGTCGGCTCCGGCATTCAGCAGCAGCTGGGTGGCTTCCAGGTGGCCGTCGTAGGCCGCCACGATGAGGGGGGTAAAGCCCTTACCGTTCTGGGTGTTGACGCTGGCTCCCGCATCGAGCAGCTCTTGCAGGTAGGCGACATCGCCCCTGCGGGCGGCATCAAACAACAGGTCTTCGGGCCGGGAAGAGGTAAAGGACATCCTGGGCAGGTTATGATTTACAGGTTATGACTAGGCAGAGGCTATCTGCCGGCATGAGTGCCAGATGCTATACAGACAAGCCCCCACTATAGTTAACGCTCGGAGGCATTCGAATTAAAAAACCTGCTTCCGCCTGGCTTAAAACCAGAAGATGACCACCAGGGCCAGCACCGCCAGCAGGCCGCTTACCGCGGCGGTATTGACGTAGGTCTCGGCGCTGCGGTTGGGCAGGGCGCCTACCCCCGCTACCAGCAGCAGCAGCAGCAGCAGCGGGGAGAACACGCCGTAGATGTTGCCGCCATAGGGGTGAAACGGCGCGGCCCCCTCGGCCGACTCGGGGGAGCTGACGCGGCGCACTGCGCCCAGCAGCGGGGTTTTCCAGACGGTGACGCGCTGGCCCTCGCGCACGCGGGAGCCCTGGTTGCTATGGATGCGAAAGCGGGTGCGCGGCGTACTCACCACATACGCCAGCTGGGGGTCGGAAAGGGAAGAGGAGATGGAAACCGGAATACGGGACCGCACCTGCTCGCCGCCTATCTTCCGCAGCGGCAGGGCCCAGTCGACGAGCAGCAGCAGGCAGCAGGCCAGCAGGGCCAGGTTGACGCTGCGGGCCAGGGGAGCGTAGCGCAGCAGCAGCTCCCAGCGCGGATTTATCCGCGGCGGCTCCATGGGTTCCTGGGCCAGCAGCTGGTCGTAGGCCCAGCGGCGGCGGGGGTCGCCGAGAATTTCGAAGCCGGTTTCTACCTCTTCCAGCTGGTGCTTGCGGGCAGGGTCGATGCGGCTGCGCAGCAGGCGGGCACGCTTGCGCTGGTAAGCCTGGTAAATCTGAGGCAGGGTGGCGGTTTCGGAGATGCCCAGGATGTGGTAATAGTTCTGCATGATGCTGGCCGGAGGTAGCCGAAAAATACGCAACGTCGCTGCATTCCAATCTAGTACCAGGTGCCCGGCCAGAACTTAAGTACGCAGCCCGCCGCGGTTCAGATTCTACGGTTCAGCCCGGGGCTGGGCCAGCTCGTGCCGCACCCGGCTCAGCGACTCGGGCGTGATGCCCAGGTAGGCGGCAATGAGCTTCTGGGGCAGGCGCCGGGCCAGCGTGGGGTAGGTGTCGAGAAAGTCGAGGTAGCGGGTGCGGGCCGGCGCGCTGAGCAGCAGCACCAGCCGTTTCTGCATGGCATAGATGCGGTTGTGGAGCGAGGCCAGCCCCAGCTCGGGAGCCTGCAGCCCGGGCAGGCCGGGGTGCAGGAAATAAAGGGTGTCGAACAGCAGCACATCGGAGTCTTCCACGGCGTCGATGGCAAACAGGGCCGGGGTGTGGTGCTGCAGGCTGTGCTGCTCGGAAATCCACCACTGCTCGGGGGCAAACTGCAGGATGTGCTCCTTGCCAGCGGCATCTACGACGTAGGCGCGCAGGCAGCCCCGCAGCACGAAGACACCGTGCCGGGCTACTTCGCCCGCCGGGTGCAGCAGCTCGTGGCGGCGTAGGTGCCGGGGCCGGAACAGCCGCCGCAGGGCGGCCCGCTCCTCCTCGCCCAGCGCCACCCGCTGCTGGAAATAGGCCTCCAGGGCAGCATAGGCCTCGTCGTCTTTCATGGCCCCAAGTTCGGCGCGGACGGCCGCATTTCTTACCATAGGTCAATGCGCAGGGGCTGGGAACGGGGGAAATTTGCAGTGCTGTTTGAAGGCAGCCGCCGGCTAAACAGCCCACTGGCCTCGTCTGGCGCCCCCAGCCAGGCCCTCTGCTGGCACTATACACCAGGCGGCAGGAATGATGCTCCGGAGCAATGCTAGCCAAGCGGATACCAGATGTACCCAATGGCTCCTTTTACCTCCTCACCTCATTACTCCATCACCTCTTCACCCACTCACCTCATCACAAAAATGCAGCGCCGCCAGTTTTTGAAATCTGTTGCCGCGCTGCCCTTTGCCGCTACTGCTATGAACCTTTCCCAGCTCCATACTACTGCAGCCTCTTTTCCGAAGACGGCGCCCATGCCCGTGCTGTTTATTGGCCACGGCTCGCCCATGAATGCGCTGGAAGACAATGCTTTCACCCGACGCCTGCGCCAGCTGGGCCAGCAGCTGCGCGAAGGCCCCCGGCCCAACACCATCCTGGTGGTGTCGGCCCACTGGCAAACCCGCGGCACTTTCGTCACCGGCAACCAGCGGCCGGCCACCATTCACGACTTCGGCGGCTTTCCGCAGGCCTTGTTCGACATGCAGTACCCGGCCCCAGGCTCGCCCACCCTGGCCCAGTCCATTGTGGAGCATGTGGAGGAGGTACACAGCACCAACGACTGGGGCCTGGACCACGGCACCTGGACGGTGCTGCACCACCTCTACCCCCAGGCCGACGTGCCGGTGCTGCAGCTCAGCCTCGACTACACCAAGCCTCTGGACTGGCACTTCGACTTTGCCCGGCAGCTGCAGTTTCTGCGCGAGCGGGGCGTGCTCATCGTGGGCAGCGGCAACATCGTGCACAACCTGCGCGAGAGCATGCCCCGGTTTATGAATAGCGACCCCAGGCCCCACGCCTGGGCCACGGAGTTCGACCACTGGTTTAAAAGCCAGGTAGAGGGCGGCGACTACCGGGCCCTGGTGCGCTACGAGCAGGCCGGGGCCAGCGGCCGCCTGGCCGTGCCTACCCTCGACCACTACCTGCCCACGCTGTACACCCTGGGCCTGGCCGGCCGGCAGGAGCCGGTACAGCACCTGTTTGAGGAAGTAAGCTACGGCGGCATCAGCATGCGTACGTTTATGGTGGGCTGAGCCAACCCGGCCGGGCCCAAGCTGTACCATGCGCCGGATAACTGAAAGAATAAGGGCTGCGTACACGCACTTCCGGGTGGAAGGGCCACCATTCTACCGTGTACACTGCCTCCGATGCTAGCATTTGAAAAGGACCTTGTTGAGCGCCTCTACGCCCGCGATACCAGCGCCATGGCGCTGTTCTACGAGCGGTACGGCAAGATTCTGAAGCACACCATCTGCCGCCTGGTGCGCGACGCCAACGCGGCCGAAGACGTGCTGCAGGAGTGCCTGGTAAAAATCTGGACGTCGTTTGCTTCCTATAACCCGGCCAAGGGGCGGCTCTTTACCTGGGCCCTGCAGATAACGCGCAACGCGGCCATCGACCACCTGCGCACCCGCCACGCCCACGAAGCCCAGCGCACCCGTCCCCTCGACCACAGCAACAGCTGGACGCCCGCCCCCACCGACTTCCAGCCCGAGCACGTGGGCGTGCGCGAGCTGCTGGCCCAGCTGCGCCCAGCCGACCAGCAGCTCATGGAGCTGCTCTACTTCCAGGGCTACACCCAGGCCGAAGCAGCCCAGGAGCTGGGCCTGCCCCTGGGCACGGTAAAATCGCGGGCCCGGGCAGCCATTCAGCTCCTGGTGAAAACCACCCGCGCCAATGGCCTGCCGGTGCCGGCCCCGGTGAGGCCCCGGCGCCTGGAGCCGGCCGCCGTTTCCCTCACGCCGCCCCCGCCTGCCCAGCGCCCGGCCAACGACCCCGAGCGGGTGGCCGCGCTGCACCGCTACGAGCTGCTGCACACCGCCGGCGAGCAGGTGCTCGACGAGCTGGCCGCCCTGGTCGCCCGGCTGTTTCAGGTTCCCATTGCCCTGCTCTCGCTGGTAGACCACGACGACGTGGAATTTGCAGCCAACTACGGGCTGCCGGGCGGGGGACGCATTAACCGGGCCTACAGCCTGTGCTCGGCGGCGGTGCTGCAGGACAGCAGCACCGTGTTTGAGAACTACACGGCCCAGCCCTGTCAGCTTACGGCCCCGGAGCTGGCCCGGGAGTGTGGCCTGCAGTTCTATGCCGGCCACCCCCTGCGCAGCGCCGATGGCTACAACATCGGCGTGCTCTGCGTAGTCGACTACCAGCCCCGCCCCTTCTCAGCGGCACAGAAAGCGTTGCTTGCGGCCATGGCCGCAGTGGCAATGGGCCTGGTGGAGCTGCGCCTGGCCCTGCGCCGCCAGACGGGCAAGAGCTTCGACAACTGGCAGCCGCTGTACGGGCAGATGTCGGGACTGTTCGGAGGGCTTTCGGCCCTGGCCGAGCAGCCTGCCCCGCTGCTGCTGGAGGCCATGCGGTGCGAAGCGGAGGCCATTGTGGCCGTGCTGCGCGAACACGCCGATGCCATTGTTGAAAAGGAGCTGGCCGCGGCCAGCTAAAGCAGCAGGGCGGAACCATTATGGCTCCTATTCGTGTAAGAGAAGATTAAAACTTTACTATCCGCTTACCGTTTGCGACTTCGTGCGAGCGGTAGCTGGCCGACCCCGAAACGCCCTTTGCCTATGTCCGTGCATACTTCTCCCCCTTCGTTGATTCCGGCCAACGATGCCGACCGCCTGCAGGAGCTGCACCGCTACCAGATACTGGACGCTACCAACGAGCGTATTTTCAATGAGCTGGCCAGCCTTACGGCCCGCCTTTTTCAGGCCCCCATCTCCCTGATTTCACTGGTCGACCAAGAGGATGTTACCTTTCCTGGCAACCATGGCCTGCCCGAAGCCGAGCGCGTAGCCCGCAACCTGAGCTTGTGCTCGGCAGCCATTCTGCAGGACGCCACCACCGTGTACGAAGACCTCAAGGCCCGGCCCTGCGAGCTCACCGACCCCAGCGTGGCCACGGCCCTCAACCTGCAGTTCTACGCCGGCCACCCCCTGCAAACAGCCAGCGGCTACAACATCGGCACGCTGTGCGTGATAGACCACCATCCCCGCGCCTTCACCCCGGCCGAAACTGCCCTGCTGCAAACCCTGGCCGGCGTGGTAATGCGCCTGCTGGACTTGCGCGTAGCCCTGGGCGCCAAGCCCGATTCCTCGTTTAAGCTGTGGGACCCCGTTTACCTGGCCATAGGCGGGCAGCTGCGGCGCCTGCAGGCCCTGGCCGACCAAGCCGCCGCCGCGCCTACCGCCTCGCTTACCCCGGCTATGACCAGGGAAGCCGCGGGCATCGCCGATACCATCGACAAATACGTAGCCGCTACCCTGGCCCGGGTATAGCCACAGCACCATCAGCGCCAACAAAAAAGGCCTTTCCCTGGCAGGGAAAGGCCTTTTTCATGCGCGGGCGCCGGCCCCTACTCCTTTAGCAGGCGGGTGCTGAAGGAGCTGTCCGGGCCCAGCACGCGCAGCAGGTACGTACCGTTGGCCAGCCCGCGCAGGTCAAGGGCATGGCTGCGGCCGGCTTCCAGGGTCCGGCTTTGTACGCTACGGCCCGTGGCGTCGAGCAGCTGCACCTGGTAGCTGCCGGCGGGCAGCTCCCGCAGGTCGAGCACGGCCGGCGTGAAGCTGTTGGCCGGGTTGGGATACAGGCCGATGGCAGGAGCCAGGGCTTTGTCGAAAGTCACCGTGCGCACCAGCGAGTAGCTGAAGCTGCCATCGGTATCTACCTGCTTGAGGCGGTAGTACACCGCCCCGGCAGCCCGACGGCCAATGCCTTCGTCGGTCAGGGCGTAGTCGGTAGGACGGGGCGTGCTGCCCTGGCCGGCTACCTGAGCAATGCGCGTAAAGTCGCGGCCATTCAGGCTACGCTCCACGTCGAAGTAGGCGTTGTTCTTTTCCGATGCCGTGCGCCAGCTTAGCTGGGCATCCACCTTGTTTACGGCTTTAACAGCGAAAGCCGTGAGCTCTACCGGCAGCGGGCCGGCGCTGGTAACGGTGTAGATGGCCAGCACCGAGGGCGCGCCGGTCAGGTCGCGCAGGCCGTAGGTTACCACCGCCGACATGTTGGGCGTGTACGGCAGCGAGGGCACGAAGGTCACGTGGCCGTCCATGGTGGGGTCGACGGTGAAGGTGCCGCGGCTCACCGTGAAGCTGAGCTGCTGCCCGGGCGTGGCGGGGTCCAGGTCGAGCGTGGTGGGGTCCAGGCCATTTACGTCGGTGTCGTTGGCCAGCAGGTTGGTGGTTACGCTGGCCCCAATGGCGGTGTAAGCTGCATCGGCCACCGTGAGCGGGCCCACGCGCACCGTAATGATAGCCTGGTTGGAGCTGGCCCCGGCGGCGTCCTGCACGATGTAGCGCAGGGTGCTGGTGCCGGTGTAGTTGGTGAAGGGCGTGAAGGTGACGTTGCCGGCATTGTCGACCGAGTAGCTGCCTTCGCCGTTCACCACCCGGGTAGCGTCGCGGGGCACGGTGCTGGGGTCAAGGTCGACCGTGGCCGGCGCCAGGGCACCGTCGGTGTCGAAGTCGTTGCCCAGCACGTTGAAGGTGATGCTGCTGTTGGGCGGCATGGCCACATCGTCGGCCACAGCCGTGGGCGCCACGTTCTGCGTGGTCACCGTGATGGTGGCTACCGTGGAAAGTGCCCCGGTCACATCCAGCAGCACGTAGCTAATGGTGGCCACGCGGCCGTTGGCGTAGGGCGCGGCCGGCGTAAACACCACCATGCCGTTGCCGGCCGGCAAGGCAAAGGTGCCATAGGTAACGCCGCCCACCACCACGGTCATGCTGGTCTGCCGGCCCGGCGTGGCCGGGTCCAGGTCGATGCTGGCCAGGTCCAGCCCGTTCGAGTCGATGTCGTTGCTTACCAGGTTCAGGGTAACGGGCGCGTTGGAAGGCGTGCTCGCCGCGTCGTTCACCGTGAGGGGGCCCACCCGCACCGTGATGGTGGCCGGCGTGCTGGCCGTCTGCCCGCTGTTGTCGTTGAGCACGTACTGCAGGGTGGCCGTGCCGGTGAAGTTGAGCGCCGGCGTAAACGTCACAAGGCCGGCGTTGGTCACCGTCCAGCTGCCTTCGCCGAAGATGGTGCGGCTGGTTTCGCGCGGTGCCGTGGCCGGGTTCAGGTCCACGGTGGCCACGTCGATGCTGCCGTCCGGGTCGCTGTCGTTGGTGGTCACGTTCAGGCTTACCGGCGTGTTGGCCGGCGTCTGCGTGTCGTCGTTGCCCAGCACCGGCGCGGCGTTGGTCGACGTCACGGTGAGCGTCGCGACCGACGAGGGCGCCCCCGTCAGGTCGAGCACGGTGTAGCTCACGGTGCTCACCAGCCCCCCGGAGAAGGGCGCCACCGGCGTAAAGGTGACCACCCCGGCATTGTCCACTGTGAACGTGCCGCCCGTGCCGGGCATGGAGGTCTGCCGCCCCGGGGTGGCGGGGTCCAGGTCGACCGTAGCGGCGTCGATGCCGTTCAGGTCGGTGTCGTTGGCCACCACGTTCACCGACACCGCCGCGTTGGAGGCGCGGGTAGCGCCGTCGCCCACCGTGAGCGGGCCCACGTGCACCGTGATGTTGGCCGCGTTCGACACGCGGGCCGTGGCATCCTGCACAGTGTAGCTGATGGTGCTGCTGCCGGTGAAGTTAGCCGACGGGGCAAAGGTCACGGTGCCGTTGTTGGCCGCGTTCAGCGTGTATACGCCCTGCCCGGTTACCGTCAGCGTGGTTTGGCGGCCGGCCACGCTGGGGTTAAGGTCCAGCGTGGCCGGGTTGATGCTCGACTCGTTGTCGCTGTCGTTGGCCGTCAGCGAGAAGTTGACGCTGGTGTTGGGCGGGGTCAGGGCCACGTCGGCCACGGCTACCGGGGCGGCGTTGGTCGTGGTCAGGGTGATGGTGGCCGCGTTCGAAATAGCCCCGAGCACGTCCAGCACAGTGTAGGTGAAGGAAGTGGTGCCCGCCAGGTAGCCGGCCACCGGCACAAAGGTGACGTTGCCGGCATTATCAACCGAGAATGTGCCGCGCCCGCTGATGAAGCGCATGGTTTGCTGCCCGGCGGTGGCCGGGTCCAGGTCGATGCTGCTCAGGTCCAGCCCGTCCACATCCAGGTCGTTGGCCGTGATGCTGAACACGGGCGAGGTGTTGTAGGCGGCGCTCACGGCATCGGAAAGGGCCCGCGGCCCCACCACCACGTTGATGGTGGCTACCAGTGAGGGAGCCCCGGTCACGTCGTTCACGCGGTAGGTGGTTGACGAAGTACCGGTGTAGTTGGCGGCCGGCGTAAAGGTGACGCGCCCCGACGTGTTCACGGCAAACGTGCCCTGCCCGGTAATCACCCGGCTGGTCTGGCGGCCCGTCGTGCCCAGGTCCAGGTCCACGGAGTTGCCATTGATGCCGTCCACGTCCACGTCGTTGCTCAGAATCAGAATATTGCGAGCCGTATTGGGCAGCACGAAGGCGGCGTCGTCGGCCGTAACCGGGCCCAGGTCTACGCGAATGGCCGCCTGGTTGGAGGTCAGGCCCGTGGCGTCGTTCACGGTATAGGAGGCCAGCGTGCTGCCGGTAAAGCCCGTCAGCGGCGTAAACGTGACCTCGCCCAGGGCATTCACCTCAAAGGTGCCCTGCCCGGCTATGGTCAGCGTAGTTTGCTGGCCCGGGGTGGCGGGGTCCAGGTCTACGCTGGCTAGGTTCAGGGTGGCGTCGCCGTCGGCATCGGTGTCGTTGGCCGTAATGGAGAAGGTCAGCGCCGTGTTCGAAGGGGTAGGGCGCGTATCGTTGTTAGCTACCGGGGCCGCAGCATAGGCACTACTGCCCAGCAACAGCCCGGCAAAGAGTATAGGAGCCTTCATAAGAAAAACACAGAAAAAAGATTGAAGCAGTCTCTGATGTCGGGACGTTCAGAACCTGGTTTGAGGGTAGTTTAAATTACAACTAATGTTGAATTTTTATCACTTTTAAAGCAGAGCCATGCTGCTCAAATCCCTGGCAGTTTTGGCTGGAAAAGCTGCTATAAAGCAGCAAATTACAAATTATTGCAAAGATAAGGCATCACAATACCACCATACTTATTTTTGCATTATTTTTTCAATAATCACATTCCAGCAGGTAGTTTATTTCAAAATATGCAGCCCTTACATCTAACGGACGCTATTCTCCGCAAACACCTGCCTACCGCAGGAGGCGTCCTACCTTTGTCAGTCTATGCCGGGCCGTTGCCTGGCCTACTGCTTTATGCTATCTGCTTCAGAGTTCTCTTCACCGGTTACCCTGGCCCTCCTGGGCTCTACCGGCTCCATTGGCACCCAGGCCCTCGACGTGCTGCGGGCCCAGCCCGGCCGCTTCCGGGTGGCGGTGCTCACGGCCCAGCGCCAGTGGCAGCTGCTGGTGGCCCAGGCCCGTGAGTTCCGGCCCGCGGCCGTTGTCATCGGCGACGAAAGCCTGCGCGGCGCCGTCCAGGCGGCCCTGCACGACCTGCCCCAGATTGAGGTGCTGGCGGGTGCCCAGGCGTTGGCGGAAGTAGTTACCCGCCCCGAAATCAACATCGTGCTCACGGCCCTGGTGGGCTACGCCGGCCTGCTGCCCACGGTGGCCGCCATCCAGGCCGGCAAAGACATTGCCCTGGCCAACAAGGAAACCCTGGTAGTGGCCGGCCAGCTCATCACCGCCCTGGTAAAGCAGCACGGCGTGCGCCTGCTGCCCGTCGACTCCGAGCACTCGGCCATCTTTCAGTGCCTGGTGGGCGAAGCGCACAACCCCATCGAGAAAATCATCCTCACGGCCTCCGGCGGGCCCTTCCGCGGCCGCTCGGCGCTGGAGCTGGAAACCGTTACCAAGGCCCAGGCCCTGAAGCACCCCAACTGGGACATGGGCGCCAAAATTACCATCGACTCGGCCTCGCTCATGAACAAAGGCCTGGAGGTGATTGAAGCCAAGTGGCTGTTTGGGCTGCGCGACGAGCAGATTGACGTGGTGGTGCACCCCCAGAGTATCATTCACTCCCTGGTGCAGTTCCAGGACGGCTCCCTGAAAGCCCAGCTCGGCTTGCCCGACATGAAGCTGCCCATTCAGTACGCCCTGGCGTATCCGCAGCGCCTGCCCAACCAGTTTCCGCGCTTCTCCTTTCTCGACTACCCCAACCTCAGCTTCGAGGCGCCCGACTACGAGGCCTTCCCCAACCTGGAGCTGGCCTTCGGGGCCATGCGCCGCGGCGGCAACGCGCCCTGCATCCTCAACGCCGCCAATGAAATTGCAGTGGCCGCGTTTTTGCGGGAACAGCTTGGCTTCCGACAGATGTCTGACCTGGTAGCCGGGTGCCTGGCGCAGGTGTCGTACCTTGCACAACCCTTGCTGGACGACCTGGTGGCCACCGACGCCGAAACGCGCCGCTACGCCTCCGAGTCAATTAAAAATTATGAATTAAAAATTAAAAATTAGGCTGACGCTTAGCCTGGTCTTGTTCTTTTTTAATTCCGCTGATTTTTAATTTTTAATTCATAATTTTTAATTTTTAATTTTCTTTGGAAATCCTCATCATGGCCGGCCAGCTGCTGCTGGGCCTCTCCATCCTCGTTGGCTTGCACGAATTCGGCCACTTCGCTTTCGCCAAGCTCTTTAAAATTCGGGTCGACAAGTTTTACATCTTCTTCGACTTCCTGTTCCCGCTGCCCAACGTCGCCAACTTTGCGCTGTTCAAGAAGAAGGTGGGCGAGACGGAATACGGCATCGGCTGGTTTCCCCTCGGCGGCTACGTGCAGATTCACGGCATGGTGGACGAAACCCAAGACGCCGAAGCCCTGGCCGGCCCGCCCCAGCCCGACGAGTTCCGCTCCAAGCCGGCCTGGCAGCGTCTGCTGGTGATGCTGGGCGGCATCATCCTGAACGTCATCACGGGCATCGTCATCTTCGCCGCCCTCACCTTTAAGTACGGCGAAAGCTACCTGCCCGCCTCCGAGGCCCGCTACGGCATCCTGCCCAACGGCCTGGGCCGCGAAATCGGCTTCCGCACCGGCGACAAAATCGTAAAAATCAACGGCCGCCCCTTCGAGGAGTTCGACGACGTGCGCCGCCCCGATGTGCTGCTCGGCAACAACAGCTACTACACCGTGGAGCGCAACGGCCAGCTGCTGGACCTCAACATTCCCAACAACTTCCTTGATAAGCTGGCCAAGCAGGGCGACAGCCTGTTTGTGCTGCCCCGCTCGCCCTTCACCGTGGGCCGCGTGATTTCGGGCTCGGCCGCGGCCAAAGCGGGCCTGCAGGCCGGCGACCGGGTAACGGCAGTAGGCAGCACCCCCATTCAGTACTTCGACGAGCTGCAGGCGGCCCTGAAAGCCCATGCCGGTAAGCTGACGCCCCTGGCTGTGCAGCGCAACGGCCAGCCCCTGACGCTGAACGTGCAAATCAGCGAAAGCGGCCGCATTGGCTTCGAGCAAAAGCCCGACCTGAAGTTCAGCACCCGCAGCTACAACTTCGTGGAGGCCATTCCGGCCGGCACCAAGCAGGCCTTCGGCATCATCGGGGCCCAGGGCATGGCCATCGGTAAGATTTTCACCGGCCAGGCCTCGGCCTCCGAAAGCCTGGGCGGCCCCGTAGAAATTGCCCAGCAGTACGGCGGGCAGTGGGACTGGCTGCGGTTCTGGACGCTCACCGGCTCGCTGAGTATGGTGCTGGCCTTCATGAACCTGCTGCCCATTCCCGCCCTCGACGGCGGCCACGTAGTGTTCCTGCTCTACGAGATGATTGCGCGCCGCAAGCCCTCCGACAAGTTCATGGAAGGCGCCCAGCGCATCGGCACCATGCTCATCCTGGCCCTGATGTTCTACGTCATCATCTTCAAGCAGGTGATGAAGCTGTTTAACTAAATGGGGTTCTGGTTTCTAGTTGCTGGTTTCTAGTTATTGTTCTAACAAGAAACCAGCAACTAGAAACCAGAGACCAGAAAAAATCCATGCGTTTCCTACTGGCTTTTGGCGCGGTGTTTCTGCTGGCCCTCACGGCCCAGGCCCTGCATGCCTACCACGCCACGCTCACGGAGCTGCGCTACAACGCCGAGAAAAAGCAGCTGGAGCTGGCCATCAAAGTCTTCACCGACGACTTCGAGAAGGCGCTGTCGCGCGGGCAGGCCACCCCGGTTACGCTCGGCGAAGCCGGCCCCCGCCCCTTCGTGCTCACCTCGGCCTACCTGCAGCGCACCCTGCAGCTGAAAACCCTGGCCGGGGCTCCCCTGCCCCTGCAGTACCTGGGCATGCAAGCCGAAAAAGACGGCTACTGGCTGTACTGCAAGGTTGCAGTGCCCGCACCGCTCAGCGGCCTGCAGCTGCGCAACACCTTACTGCTGGAGCTTTTCGGCGACGAAGTCAATATCGTGAACATCGAGGCCGGCAGCAAAAAGCAAAGCGCCCTCTTCCGCCTCGGCCACGAGGAAGAGGTGGTGAAGTTTTGAGGTAATTGAGTGAAGGGGTGAAGAGGTGATGGGGTGATGGAGTGATGAGGTAAAAAAAGAACGTCATGCTGAGCGTAGGCTAAGCATCTTGCTTGCGGCAGTAATTCCCTCTCGATTGGGTTTACTCTCGTGGTAGAGATGCTTCGACAAGCTCAGCATGACGTTCTTTTTTGATTCTTTTTTTCCTATCACCACCTTACCTCTTCACCCCATCACCTCCTCACTTCATCACCAAAATCACCCCAGCGCCTCGCGCAGGTAGTTACAAAACGGTACGGCGGTGCGAAACACCTCGGCTACGTAGCTGCGCAGGTCGGCCTGGGCCAGGGCGGCGGCATCGGGCAGCTCGTGCGATACCACGAAGCTTTTGTGCTTGAGCAGGTCGATATCGGGATGGTCGGCGGGATAGCCGGCGGGGGCCTTTTTCAGCTTGTCGCCCCCCATCGCGGGGAAGAAGCGGCGGAAGCCCGGCTGCGCCAGCAGGTCGTACAGCGGCTCGGCGTTGTAGTCGATTTCCTGGCGCACGGCGGCCAGCTGCGCTTTCTCGGGCTGGTAGAGGCCGGCGGCGGCCAGCGTCTGCCCGTTGGGGCCCAGCTGCACATAGTAGCTGGGCGAGTCTACGTCCTTGCTGCTGGCGGTGAAGAAGGCCGAGAAGTGGGTTTTGTAAGGGTCCTTGTTGTTGCTGAAGCGCACGTCGCGGTAGATGCGGAAAACGCTTTTGCGGGCGCCCGGCCCGGCCAGGGCCTCATCGGCCTGGGCCAGCTCGCGCGCCCAGAACTCCACATCCAGCTCAAACTGCGCGCGGAGCTGATTGTAAGTGGCTTTGTGGGCCTGAAACCAGGCCCGGTCGTTGTTGTTGGATAGCTCGGTTAGAAAGGAAAACAAGGGCTTGATTTGCATGAGCAAGAGGCAGATTCAATAGAGACGCTGGTCAGCCGGCCGGCACAGCTTACGGGGCCCGGGGCCAGCCGCTGCCAAAAGTAGAGGCCGGCCCAAATAGTTTTGGATTCGGGCTTCTTCAGATAATAGGAGTAGCCGAAATGCGTTAGCTTCGCGGCACTTTTTTCTGACTATTCTTTTATGCTGCGCCGCCTGCTCTTCTGCACCGCTCTTACCCTTTCATCGGCTTCCCTGTTTGCCCAAATCCCCGCAGCGCCTCCTGCACCCGGGCCCGCCGTAGGGCCGGCCTTCTGGCAGGAGCAGCTGCTGTTTCCGCGGGTGCGCGATGCCAAAGCCACTACCGGCCCGCGGGTCGACGCCCGCCTGCGGGCCAAGCACCTCAACCCCCAGCGCCTGGAAATATTCCTGCGCCTGATAAAAACCCAGTCTGAGCTGGAAGTGTGGGCCCGCAACATGGGCGGCGGCCCGTTTGAGCTGCTGCACAGCTACGAGCTGGCCGGCACCTCGGGCACGCTGGGCCCCAAGCGCAAATCCGGCGACTACCAGGTGCCCGAGGGCTTCTATGAAATCGACCGCTTCAACCCCAAGAGCAACTACCACCTTTCCCTGGGCCTGAACTACCCCAACGAAGCCGACCGCGCCCTGGGCGAGCCCAACCCCGGCGGCGACATCTTTATTCACGGCTCCAACGTGACCGTAGGCTGCCTGCCCATCACCGATGCCGGCATCGAGGAAGTGTATCTGCTGGCCGTGATGGCCCGGGCCTCGGGGCAGGCCGTAATTCCGGTGCACATCTTTCCTTTCCCGCTCACGCCGGCCGAATTTGCCAAGCGCAGCATGAGCCCCCACTATGCGTTCTGGAAGGGCCTGCAGAAAGGCTACCAGCACTTCGAAACCACCCACGACCTGCCCCCGCCCCCGACCATAGCGCAGAAGTAAGCGGCCCCGGCAAGGCTGTGGGCTAACTTGCGGCGTGCCGCGCTTCTTTCTTGTTCTGCTTGTCCTGCTGGCGCTGTTCAACAGCCGCCGCCCCCTGCGGGAAGCCCGCCCGGGCCCCGACCGGCCCATGGACTTCCGCACCTGCTACGTGGGCCAGCACGTGCTGCGCCAGGGCCAAAACCCTTACGACGATGCCACGCTTAAGCAGGGCTGGCAGCAGCTGGTGGCGCAGGAGCAGCTGCTTAGCCGCAGCCAGCCCGGCTTGCCCAACCTGCCCTTTCTCTACCCGCCCTGGGCGGCGGCCTTGTTCGGGCTCAGCATAGGCCAGCTGCCCTACTCCCTGGCCTGGCCGCTGTGGTACGCGCTAGCCCTGCTCAGCCTGGGCCTGCTTGTCTGGTGCTGGCACCTGCTGCTCAGCAAGGAAGCGGGTAACACCCCTTGGTGGCAATTTTTGGTGGCCGCGTTGGCGCTGAAAGGCACGGTGCCGGCCCTGCTCACGGGCCAGCCGGCCTTTGCGGCGCTGGCCCTGGGCACGGGTGCGCTGCTGGCCGCTACGCGCTGGCCAGCTCGCCCCTGGGCTCCCTGGCTGGCCGGCGTACTGCTGGGCCTGGCCGCGTACAAAGTCACGCTGCTGCTGCCCTTTGTGTGCTGGTTCCTGTGGCGAAAGGAGTGGAAACCCTTGGTGGTTGCAGCCCTGGTAGTAGCCGGCTTGAGTGCCGTGGCCTTTGCCTGGGCCGATGCGCCGGCCGATATGCTGCCCAGCTACCAGCAGCTGCTGGCGCAGGTGCGGGCCCAGTCCTTCGACCCGGCCGACCCCGACTACCCCCTCACCCAGGGGCTGACGCTGCGGCTGGAGCTGGGCAACGTGCTGGAGTGGCTGCGGCCGGGCAGCAGCGCCTGGCACCCCTTGCTGCACGGCCTGCTGTGGCTGGGTACCCTGCTGCGCCTGGGCTGGCTGCGCCGGCAGGGCTACCACCTGGCTACCTGGTATGTGTTTCTGCTAACGGGTGCCCTGACCCTGCTCACCACCTACCATCTTTACTACGACGCCCTGCTGCTCTTGCCATTGCTGGCCTTTGCGCGGCGGCAGGCGCTTTCGGCTCAGCTCCTGCTGCTCGTGCTGCTCCTGCCACTGCTGCTGCCCCTCAATGGCCTGGCCCAGGCCCTGGGCAACCCGCCCATCCTTCATTTCGTGTACTTCCTGATGCCGCTGTCCTTGCTCGGTGTGCTGCTGCTGCTGTTAGCCCGCCCGGTGCAGGCCGGCCGGAGCGAGTAGCCCAATGCGCCGCTTCGGCCCGAATCGACTTGCAGCCGCGCCGTTGCAGCAGGCCCTCGTGCAGCGGCAGGGCATGGTATCGACCGGCACGGTTTTTCCTTTAGCGCCCTTATTCCAGCTTTATTTCTTTCTATGAACCGCATACTCCTGCTTCTTTCCCTGCTTTCCCTGGCGGTAGCTGCCCAGGCCCAGCGCCGCAACGACCTGTGGTACTTCGGGCAGCAGGCCGGCCTGAGCTTCGCCGAAGGCAACGAGCCCAAACCCCTTAACGATGGCAAGATGAGCACCTACGAGGGCTCGGCCGTGGCTACCACTTCCAGCGGGCAGCTGCTTTTCTACACCAACGGCGAAACCGTGTGGAACCGCGCCCACCGCCCCATGCCCAACGGCACCCGGCTGATGGGCAGCGGCAGCAGCACGCAGTCGGCCCTTATCGTGCCCGACCCCGGCTCGGGCAACATCTTCTACATCTTCACCGTGGCGCCCCAGGGCACGCCCAACGGCCTGCGCTACTCCATCGTGGACATGACCCGCGACGACGGCATGGGCGACCTGCCCCGCGTGAACATGCTGCTGATACAGCCCGTGGCAGAGAAGCTGGCCGCCGTGCGCCACACCAATGGCCGCGACGTGTGGGTGCTGGCCCACCGCTGGAACTCCAACGCCTTCGTGGCCTACCTCGTCACGGCCGATGGCATTCAGTCGGCTAAGCCGGTGATGAGCAACGTGGGCAGCATGAACGCCGGCCCCGGCCGCAACGCCATCGGGGCCCTGAAGTTTTCGCCCGACGGCAAGAAGGTGGCCGCCGCCCTGTGGCGCGAAACCAACAAGTTTGAGGTGTACGACTTCGACCGCACCACCGGCAAGGTGAGCAACCCCGTGAGCTTCGGGCCTTACGCGGAAGCCTATGGCGTAGAGTTTTCGCCCGATGGCCGCAAGCTCTACGGCACCTGCAACGGCGTGGGCGGCGGCGAAACCCAAATCTGGCAGTTCGACCTCAAGACCAAAGCCAAAACCATGGTCGGCAAATCGGCCAACCGCAAGATTGGCGCCCTGCAGCTAGGTCCTGACCGGCGCATCTACGTGGCCCGCGAAGACAACCCCCACCTGGGCATCATCCAGTACCCCGACTCCCTGGGCAAAGCCTGCAGCTACCTCGACGCCGGCGTGAAGCTCGGGGGGCGCCGCAGCAAGCTGGGCCTGCCCACGTTTGTGGTGGCGCCATAATGGGTGATGTGCTGATTATTTGATGTGCTAATGTGCTTTTGATGTACTAATCCGTCATTAGCAGGCAAAACCAAAGTTATCTAGCCGCATTTAGCAACCAGCCTTGTAGTGTAAAAAGCCCCGGCACCTGTATAGGTCCGGGGCTTTTTAGGCATTGCATCTCGGGGCTACTGCATGCTAGGGAGCGGAATGGCTACACCGAGCTTCGTTTGCATCGCTGTGCTAAAGACATTGCTTTTCACTTCATTAGCACATCAAAAAATCAGCACATCAGCACATCAACCGCTATTCCTTGCCGATTTTAAACCGCAGCAAGCCGAAGCCCAGGGAATAATAAGGCGCTTTTTCGCTGAAGTAGCCAGTAATGTCACGCGTGCCGAAGCCTGCTTCCCAGGGGCCGGTTACGAGGGTGAGGCCCAGGGGCAGGCTGGCGCCGTAGCCGGCCCCGCCTGTTACGCCGGAGCTCAGCCGCAGCCAGCGCACGGGCTTGAAGTCGAGGCCCAGGCCCACATAAGTCGAGGCCAGGTTACCGGCTACTTTGTTCAGGGGCATGGTCATGTCGACGCCAACCTCAAACAGCTCGCTGAGCTGAATACCACCGCCCAGGCGCAGCTTACCCGGCAGGGATTCTTTGCGTTCCTGAGCCGCTTTGTAGGTAAACAGCGAGCGGTTGTCGGCGTCGAACTGGTTGGCCAGCTCCCCAATCACATTGTAGGTATCGATGCCGTTGGAAGCGGTAGCCTGCAGCTTCTGGTCGGTGGCGGTAAGCACGTTGGCCGTCCAGGTCATGGTGCCCAGGTCAACTACCGATGCGCCCAGGCGTATCATTTTCCCCACCTCGGCCGCCAGACCGAAGTCGTACCCGTTGCCCCGGCCCACGGGCTGCAGCCCGCTGCCGCGCTCGGGGTTGAAGTTGGGGTCGTTGGCAATGCTGCCGTAGTCGATGCTGAACAGCGGCGACATTGCCCCATAGGCTGTCACATCGCCATCGCCTACCCGGATGTCGGCCACGCCCAGGCCCTGAATGTAGCGGTAGCCCGCGCCGGCCGACAGCTTGAAGCCGTCGTTGTCGACCACTCGCACGCCATACGCTACATTGTACTCGGCCGTCCAGGCCATCTGCAAAGCGGTGCCGGCCAGCACGGTGCTTACATTGGGCGCATTGGGGTTGGTGTTGGTGGTAGCGCTGGGATAGTACTGCCGCATAATGGCCGCGTTCTTGCCATTCACGATAATATCGGCCGCGTTGTTGTTCAGGGCCATGTGCACGCCGATGCGGTGGCGGTGGCTAAATGCCAGGCCGCCAAAGCCACTGGGCAGGGTCACGGCCAGGCCAATGGCGTTGACGTCGATGTTCAGGTTCAGGGCGTTGTCGCTGGTCAGGGAGCTTACCAGGGCGGCCCGCTCGCTCGCTGGCAGGGTTTCGCCGCTTTCAAATATCATCTTCTTGAGCAGCGTCTTGCTCAGCGACTGCGAGGCCACGCCCATGCCAACTTCGCCCAGGGTGAAGGCCACCGTGGCATTGCCCTTGCGGCCCAGGTTGGCGGGGTTGATGCCAATGGCCTGGTAGTCGCTGGCGAAGGTATTGACCACCCCCCCGCGGCCCGTGGCGGTAAAGTTGCTGAGCTCGTTCTGAGCTTTGAGCGTGGCGGGAAGTGCCAGCAGAGCGGCAAAAGGCAGGACGCGTAACGTACGTTTCATGAAAGAGAATAATGAAGAGGATGCTGTAGCTTGCGGCGCAGCCCGGGTTTGCGTATACCCACACTGCTACGAAGCCGCAAGCTAACGCCAGTTTGTCAATATTTTGCCACCCAAACGTCTTTCCTCATCCGAATATGCCGCCGGCCTGCTCTCCGGCAACCGCGTGCAGCTCAGCCGGGCCATTACCCTGGTAGAAAGCACCCTGGCTTCCGACCAGGCCCTGGCTCAGGAAGTGCTGGCCGCCGTGCTGCCCCACACCGGCCAGGCGCTGCGCATCGGCATCACCGGCGTACCGGGGGTGGGCAAGAGCACCTTCATCGAAGCCCTGGGGCTGTACGTGGTCCAGACCCTGGGCAAAAAGCTGGCCGTGCTGGCCGTGGACCCCAGCAGCCCGCGCGGGGGCGGCAGCATCCTGGGCGACAAAACGCGCATGCCGCAGCTGGCAGCGCACGCCAACGCGTTTATTCGCCCCTCCCCTTCCAGCGGCAGCCTGGGCGGCGTGGCCCGCGCCACCCGTGAAGCCCTGCTGCTGTGCGAAGCCGCCGGGCACGAAGTCATCTTCGTCGAAACCGTAGGTGTGGGGCAGTCCGAAACCACCGTGCACGGCCTGGTCGACTTCTTCCTGCTGCTGATGCTGGCCGGGGCCGGCGACGAGCTGCAGGGCCTCAAGCGCGGCATCATGGAAATGGCCGACGCCCTGCTCATCACCAAGGCCGACCAAGGTAACGAGGCCGCCGCCCGCCGGGCCCGCGGCGAGTACCAGAACGCCCTGAACCTGTTTCCGCACGCTCCCTCCGGCTGGTACCCGCCCGTGCTGCTCACCTCCGCCGTAACCGGCGCCGGCGTACCCGAAACCTGGGAGATGCTGCAGAAATACGTTGCTCAAACCCAGGCCAACGGCTTTTTTCAGCGCCGCCGCCAACAGCAGCAGCTGCAGTGGCTGCACCACACCATTGCCCAGGAGCTCGAAGCCCGGTTTTATGCCAAAGAGGCCGTGCGTGCCGAGCTGCCCATGCTGCAGCAGGCCGTAGCCGAAGGCCGCCAAACCCCCTTTGCCGCCGCCCAGCAGCTGCTCAATCTGTAACGCGGAATTCCATTCCGCGACGCCAGCAGGCCGGACAAAAGCACAAATGCCGCGGCATAAAATTCCGCGCTACGAGCGGTGGCGGCGCAGGGCCAGGTAATCCAGGAAATACAGCACCTTCACCGACAAGGAGTTGTTGTGCGGCGTCACCAGGGTACCGCTCAGGTTGTCGAAATATAGCGGGGTGGCCCGCTCGGCGTCGTCTTCGGTAGCGGCGGCATTTTTCCAGACCACGCTCACCTGGGAGCCCGGGGCAAACCACCACAGGAACACGGCATCGACGTTGAAGGCGTTGTAGGCCTTGTCGCGGTTGCGGGAGTAGGCCGCTGGGGTTTCCTCCCCGTTCTGGCCCAGGGTGCTGAAGTCGTGGTAGCGCACGTGGCTGTTGTAGTGGCGGGTGCGCACGTTCAGCGACATGCGGTTGGTAAACACATAGCTTACCGTCAGGGTATTGACTATGGTCGTTACGCGGCGGCGCCCCAGCAGGATGCTGTTCAGAAAGGGCCGGTCTTCGGGCAGGCTCGCATCAAGGCCGCCATTGACGTAGCCAATCTGATTCTGCGCTACATTGTAGTTCAGGTTATAGCGGAACGTAAGCTGGTTGTTGACGCGGTAGCGCGGGGCAATATTGACGCCGACGCTCCTGCGGTCGCTGCGGTCGCCATCAGGGGCGAAGAAGCGCATGCCGCCGTTCACGTCCAGGGCCAGCTTCTTGCGGTAGTCGCTGGAAATAAAGCCGCCGATGTTAGAGGAAGCCGGCACGTCCACGTAGTACTCGCCGATGGTAGAAGTGCGGGGCTCAAAAAAGTCGTGGCGCCCCGGCGAAGCGTTCAGGTTGATGCCTACCGTCAGGAACTGCTTGGTGAAGGTGGTGTTGGCCCCCGCGTACAGCTCCGCCTCGGCGTAGCGCATGGGCCGGAACAGGCTGTTCTCGTACACGCCCACCCAGGTAGAGAGGTTGTTGACCTTCCAGAAGGGCTTGTACTTGTTGTAGTTCACCTGCACGCCCTGGCTGATGGTGTTGTTGTTGAAGAGCAGGCCCAGGTCGTTGTGGTTGTAGGTGTCCGACATCAGGCTGTGGTTGACGTTCCAGGTCAGGTTGCCGCTGATTTTGCCCACGCTCAGGTTGTACTTCATGCCATCGCGCTGGGCTACCTGGCGCTCGGAGTTGAAGCCCAGGCCGCGGCGGCGCGAGTACACCACGCCGCCGTCCACGGCGTAGGCATTGGCTTTGTTGGCGAAGCGAAACAGGCCGCCGGTCACGTTGGCGTCAAACGTCTGCCCGGCCCGGGTTACGTTGGTGTTGATGAGGCTGAGGTAGGAATTATTTCGCAAGCTCTGGTCCAGCACCACGATGTTGAAGTTGGTCAGCGGCTGGGTCATCAGCTCCCGCTCCTCACCGGTATCAGCGTTGCGCACGGTGGCGTGCATTTCGCGGCTTACGGCGTTGAAAATGCCCACACCCAGCCCTTTGCGGGTACGGCCCGACACCTTGGTGGCATTAATAAGCTGAGCTACGTCGGGGTTGTTCACAATCTTCTCGCCGGGCCGCAGCCGACCCTCCACCCCGTAATAGCCGATAGGCGTAGCGCCCACGCGGCGGGAGTAAAACAGGTTGCCCTTGTTGAACAGCTCGGTGCCTTCGGTAAAGAACTGCCGGTTTTCGTTGAACTGCACTTCAAACGGGGAGAGGTTCAGCACCCGGTTGTCGCTCTGCGCCTGCCCAAAGTCGGGCACCAGGGTGGCATCCAGCGTGAAGCTCTCGTTGATGCCCCACTTCACGTCGGCCCCGCCGTTGAAGCGCGAGGTGGTGTTGCGCACACCCTCCACGTTGTAAGGATAGTGGTCGAGGTAGGCACTCACGTAGGGCGTGAGCGAAAGGCGCAGCGGCGGCTTCACGTCGCGCAGGCCCGTAAGCTCGCCCCACTGGTTCACGAAGCCATCCACGGCCGGCCGCACCTCATTCCAGAAGAAAGCCTGGTTTTCGCGCTTGCGCTGCCGCATAAACTGCAGGCCCCAGAGCTGCTCGTCCTGCTGGCTGAAGCGAATGGCGGAGTAGGGAATGCGCATCTCGGCCACCCAGTCGGTGCCGCGCAGGGCCGTGCGGCTGTCCCACACGGCGTCCCAGCTGAAGTCTTCGCCGCCGGCTGGTGAGTAGCGCGCATCCATCTGCACGCCGGCCGGCGTCACGAAAAAGCCGTAGCCGTTGAGCTTGTCGCGGTAGGTATCGAGGAAGATGCCGAAGAAGTCGGTGTTGCCAAAGCCGTCGCGGGTGCCCATCTCCCGCAGAATGGAATCGGGGCTCACGTCGTGCATGATGGCGCCCACGTACAGGTTGGCGTCGTCGTAGAGAATGCGCACCTCGGTGGGGTGCTTTTCGTGGGGGCCGGGGTTGGGCCGGTTCTGGATAAAGTCGGTGGCAATGGGCGCCGTCAGCCACACGGCCTCATCGAGGTTTCCATCGAGCTTCACGCTGCCGGCCTCTACGCGCACGGCAGCCAGCTGGCGCTTGGGGGCCGCCTGCTGCGGGTTTTCGCTTACCGGGGCCGCCGGTGTCTGGGCCCTGCCCACCGTGGCCCATAGTGCGAAAAGCAACCCGAGTAAAGAAACGCGCATACCGGCCTAGCCAATGAAATGAAGGTAGATGATGGGCTAAAGGATGAAAATATCTGCCTCACCGTTGCCTGCCGGAGCACAAGCCCGCTAAAAAAAGCCATTCGCTCCGGCAGGAAAACACCCTCCCCTTCTTAATCCTCGGTAATCGCCAGGCTCATGTTGAAGGACTTGCTATCCGCATGTCCGGCCAGGGCCCGGTACTTACGGGCCAGCTCGTCGGGCTGCCGCTTGCCATTCACCGTCAGGCCGGAGTTGTTGAGCTCAATGCTGTAGCTTTTGTCGTTGGGCCCAATCAGGCCGTCGCGGCGCAGCTCGTCGCCCCACACTACGGAGTTCACCTTCACAGCCCGGCTGTGTTCGGGTGCCGGCGGCGCAGGAGGTGCAAGGGGAGCAGGCGGAGTGGGCGGCGTCACAAAGCGGTCTGCTCCCGAACGCGTGGTGTAGATGCGGTTTATGTGGTTGCCGTTCTGGCTCAGCACCACCGTAGCCGTGGGGCCCAGCTCACGGCCGGTGCCGCTTTCGTACAGCTTCCGGTATTTCTTGTGCAGGGCATCTGACTGCTTCTGGCTGTTTATCAGCAGCTCGCTGCTGTTCAGCACAAAGTGGTAGTTCTGCTTGTCTTTCACCAGCCCGTCCTTCAACAGCTCGCTGATAATCCGTTCTTCGGTCTGCTGGGTGCGCTCCGACTGCTCTTTGCGCACCCGGTCACGCTCGGCCCGCTGCTTATCCCGCTCGGCCCGCTGCAGGTCGCGCTCCGCACGCATCCGGTCGCGCTCAACCTGCAGCCGGTCCCGCTCCGCTTGTAGGCGGTCGCGCTCGGCCTGCGATGTGCTGCCCCGGCCGGGCTGCGGGGCCTGGGGCGCATAAGGGGGAGCCGGGGGCAAAGGCGGCTCCGGCTCCATCCCAGCGGAAGCGGAGGTGTTCGACTCAATGGCCATCCACTGGCTGCCGGCCGTCATTTTGCGGCCGCTCAGCTGCTCGTAGCGCTCCAGGTAGCGGCGGTGCACTGCCTCAGGCTGCTTGACGCCATTCAGGGTCATTTCCTTGCTGCTCAGGGTTAGCCGGAAGTTTTTCAGGTCGGAAATAAGGCCCTCCTTCAGCAGCTCTTCCTTGAGCTGGGCCTCGGCGGTGCGCTCCTGGACGGAAACTTCGCGGCGCAAGGCGTTGGCGTCGCGGCGTAGCTCGGCCGTGCGGCGGCGTAGCTCGTTTTCCTCTTCGCGCAGGCGGGCCAGCTGCTCACGCAGCCCGTCCCGCTTCTCGTTCACGCGGCTACGCTCTTCCTCACTCAGGCTGCGGAGGCGGCCAGTAGCGGCCAGGGCGCGCTCGGCCGTACGCAGGCTTTCCTGGCGGCTGCGCAGGCTGGCCCGGGCACTTTCCAGCGACGACAGGTCGAGGCGGCGCAGCTCGGGCTCCAGGGGCGGCAGCGGCGGCATCACGGTGCTGTAGCGGTAGCTGTTGCCCGGGCCGCTGTTGTCGGCCCATACCCAGGTGGTGCCTGCCTCGGCAGCATCGGCGGCCGCGGCCGACTTGCCTTTCCGCGTCTTGCGGGCCGCGCGGCTGTCGCTGGCTTCCGCAACGTGGCGGCCATTGACGTACAAATCGGTCAGCCGCCCTTTCTTATCTTTTTCAATAATGACGGTGCCGGGGTTGTTGCGCCCCGTGGGCTCCACCACTACTACCTGTGTGGTGCTGCCTTTCTTGTTCCGTTTAGCTGGCTTTTCCTCCTGCGCCGGCTGCTGCTCTTCCGGGCCGGCCAGTTCCGTCGGAGCCTTATCGGGAGCCGCTGTGGTTTGTTTAGCCCGCGGCGCAGCCAGCGAAACCGCCGTGCCCAGCAAGCCCAGGCCGGCCATTACCACACACGCAGCCAGGAAGCCTTCAGCAAACGTGGGCGCTGCCCGGCGCTGCACCAGGCGGCGCACCCGGCCCAGCAGGGAACCGTCGGGTCCTACGGCGGCCAGGCTGAGGCGGGCCGCCGGCGCCTGCTGCAGGCCCAGCTCGGCCAGGGCCGTGAGGGCCCGGGCCAGGGCCAGCCCACCCCCTACCAGGCTGGTTGCGGCATCGTCGCAGCAGTTTTCGCGCTCCGTGCGTAGGCAGGCCGCCATAAACCACACCGCGGGGTGGTAGAAGAAGAGTACCTCCGCGGCCGTCTGTACCAGGTTCATTAGGTAGTCGCGCCGCACTACGTGGGCCAGCTCGTGGGCCAGAATGGCTTCCAGGCAGGCCGGGCTCAGGCCCGCCACCGTGCCCAGGGGCAGCAGAATAACGGGCCGCAGGTGGCCCACCACGAGGGGCACCTGCACCAGAGCCGACTCCAGCAAAGCAATGGGCCGCTTCAGGCCGGCGCGGGCGGCCAGGGATGCCAGCCGCTGCTGCCACTCCGGGCTCAGGGGCTGCACCCGGTAGCGGCGCAGCCGCTGCACGTACAGCAGCCCACCCAGCATGCGCAGCGTCATGGCCAGCAGGCCCAGCGCCCAGGCCAGCACCAGCACGGGCAGGTGGCGGTCGAAGTACTGCAGGGCCTGGTTTTGCCAGGAGCTGGTTTCTGCCGCAGTGGGCGGCGCAGCAGCTCTCGTCCGGGAGGCCGCCACGGGCTGGGCGGCAGCCGTTGCGGCACTGAACCGGGCACGAACAGACGGCGGGCTCAACGGCGTGGTGCTAGCTCCCGGCTCCACCGCCGACGCCACGGTGGCGCTCTGGTAATAGCGGGCAAACGTAAGCCCGGCCAGCACCAGAATGCTTCCCAGCGCCAGTCCCGACGCGAGGTAGCGCACTTCGGCGCGGTGCCGGCGCATCAGCAGCAAGGCGCCGGCCAGCACGCCGGCCACCAGGGCGCCCTGCCAGAGCGAGTGCAGCAAGGTCCAGCCCAGGGCTTGCGTAAGGGCCGGCGACACGAAGTTTTCAAGCGTGGTCATCGTCGTCAGGGTTAGAGGTGGAGTTTTGAATTTCTATGTCGTTGAGCAGGCGCCGAATCTGGGCCAGCTCTTCATCCGAGGTCTGCCGGCTGCCCAGGGCCTGCATCACCAGCTTGAGGGCCGAGCCGCCAAAGGCCGCATCCACCAGCTTGTCGAGCAGCAGGCTCTGGGTTTCCTGCTCGCGCACCGCGGCCCGGTACACGTGGCTGCGGTCGGCGGCGTCGCGCCGCACCAGGCCCTTTTCCAGCATCAGCTGCAGAATCTTAAGCGTGGTGGTGTAGCCCACTTCGGCTTGGCGGCGCTGGCTCAGGTGCTCGTTCACGGCTCGCACAGTGGAAGGGCCCTGCTGCCAGAGCACGTTTAGGATTTCCAGCTCGGAGTCTGTAGGTTTGGGGGGTGGGGCTTTGCTCATGGTCGTCGGACTATGGTTAGTACGAATTTATTCGTAGAACGAGGCAAAGATGTTACGAATTGCTTCGTAGTTGCAAGGGTTATCTACGAAATATTTCGTATAAAACCCCTATAATTTTGCTTCACCCTGATTATCAGAACACTAATTTAACCTACCCATTGTAAATTGGTAGTAAAAAGGCGACTGCCGGCTACCAGATGATGGCCAGCGCACATAAGGCCGCCTGCTCCCACTCCCCTTGCCGGGTGGCCATGCTCAGGAGAAAGGGGCAACTAGCGCTTGCGCCCCAGCGTCACGCGGGCCCGCTGGCAGATGCCACCCAGGGGCGGATTGAACTTGGATACGCTCACCTTCACCTTGCGCACGTGCGGCAGCTCGGCCATGATGCGGTCAAGCACGCGGTGGGCAATATGCTCCAGCAGCCGCGCCGGGGCCTGCATTTCCTGCGCTACCAGCCGGTACAGCACCTCGTAGTTTACCGTCTGCTGCAGCTTGTCCGACTCCCCTGCCGCCAGCAGGTCGGTGCTGATGTATAAGTCGACCCCGTACTTGTTGCCAATCTTCTGCTCTTCGTCATAATACCCGTGAAAGGCGAAGAACTCCATGCCTTCGAGTGCGATTTGGCCCATAGTATTGTTGATGGATGTGCTGATGATTGATGTGCTGATTGTTGATGTGCCAAGGGAATTATCGAACAATACCAGCGGCGAAACGCAGGAGCCAGCAGGCAAAGGTCTGTTGAAGTTTTTAGTTGTTCGTTGGCGGGCCTTGAAGCATGAAGCATGACAAGCGAAGAGCCGCCATTCAACTCTGCCCCGTTGTATTCAACAGCTGTTTGGCTAACTCAGCTGACAACAAAAAGAGCTACCCCGCAAGAGACAGCTCTTTTTGTTGTCAGCTGAAGTCGGTAATCGACAACAGCATCTGTGTAATCCGTTAAATCCGTTAAATCTGCGGTCTAGATTTCGTCGAAAAACGACTTTTCCGCCACGGGCTCGGCAACCGGTGTGGCTTTGGCGGCCGAGGCCGTTGCCATGGCCGGTTGGCCGGGATGCGTCACGGGCGAGGGCTGGTTGATTTCCGGGTGGCTGGGGCCTACGGGCTGGATATCGGGCACGATGGGCTCCACGTGGGGCGGCGTGGGCTCGGGCACGCGTGAGGGCTCGGGCTGGTCGATGCGGGGTGCGGGCGAGATGCCGGGGTTTTCGGCTGGGGCGCCGGGCCGCTCAATCTCGGGGCCGGGTGCCTGGGCCGGGGCGCCGGGGTCGGGCTGCTGGCCGGGCTTGGGGTTGTAGCTGCTGGGCGCCGCTGGCTCGTGGCGCGCTTCGGGCTGGGATGCCGCCGCCGAAGAAGTGGATGGGATGGCCGCGGCAGCCGGCGTAGCAGGAGCAGGAACGTTCATAGCAGGTTCGGTTTCAGCGGCCGATTCCTTCGGCCGCTCCACCTTTACGCTGGCGGCCCGGGAAAGGATGGCCGAGCTGCCGCCTTTGGGCCGCGTACGGGCCTTTTCTACTTTGTCGAGCGCATCGGAAGCCAGGTGGTGCAGGTCGCGCACCAGCGTATCGAGCTGCTGCTCCAGGCGCTGGCACTCCTGCCCCAGGCCGCCTACCTCGCGCTGCATCTCGGCCACGGTTTTCTCGGCCTGCTGATAGGCCTCGTCAACAATGGCGCGGGCCCGCTGCCGGGCCTCGGTGAGCAGCTGCTCGGCCTGGAACTGGGCTTCACGCAGGCGCAGGTCGGCGTCGCGCTGGGCCTGCTCGGTGATGCTGGTGCTGGTGTCTTCGGCCGTTTTAAGGGTGCGGTAGAGGCTGCTTTCTACTTCGCGCATCTTCTGCACGTCCTGCTGGGCATGCTCCAGCTTAAGGCGCAGCTCCCGGTTTTCGTCGCCCATCCGCTCCCAGTGCTGGGAAATGGTGGTCAGAAAGGCCTGAACCTCGTCTTTGTCCACGCCACGAAACGACTTCTCAAAAGTCTTCTGGCGGATGTCGAGGGCGGTAAGTTTCATCATGTTTCTGGTTGTCAGTTGTCAGTTGTCTGTTGTCAGCCGCTGCTGCCAGCCCCCCCGGGTGGGGCCTGGGCTCAGAGCGCCTGCCAGCGACTAGGGCAGCAGTCGTCAGGCATTGGCAATCAGCTCACCAGATTAATCTGACAACTGACAACGAACAACTGACAACTACTTCTCAAGCTCCCATACGGCCAGGCTGCGGTCGTCGCTACACGAAACTAACCGGTTTTCGGCGCCCGGCCAAACCAGGCGGTTCACCGAGGTGCCGTGGCCGGCGTGCCGGGCCTTGTCCAGCACGCGCAGCAGCTCCAGGCTGCCGCCGTCCCAGAGCTTAATGCTTTTGTCGAGGCTGCAGGAGGCCAGGTAGCGGCCGTCGGGGCTGAAGGCAAGGTGGTTGATGGTGTACATGTGGGCCGGAACCACCAGGGTCAGCTCGTAGCCGGCAGCCACGTCCCATTGCCGAATCCGGGCATCGCGCCCGGCCGTGAGCAGGCGCTGTCCGTCGGGCGAGTAGGCCAGCGAAAAAACCGAGTTGGTGCTTTCCCCCAGCGTGTACTTCACTTCCAGCGTGTCAAGGTCGAGGATGCGCGTCAGGTGGTCGGAGCTGCCCACGGCCAGCTCCTGCCGGGCTTCGTGCAGGGCCAGGGTGCGCAGGCTTTTCGTGGCCAGGCGCAGCAGCTTTTCCACGCGGAAGTCGGGACCGGCAAGCACGGCCAGCGTGCCATCGCCCAGGCCTACGTACAGGCGCTGCCGACTTTCCGAGTACACAATTTCGAAGATGGCCACCGGCGGCAGGGCCGTAGCCCAGGCCAGCTGGTTCTGCGCTAAGTCGATGGCCTGCAGGCCCTGGAAGTTGTGGCCCAGCACCAGCCAGCGCTGGGCCGGCAGGTGGCGCAGGGCATACACCGAATTCTGTACCCGGGCCAGCAGCTCCCCGTCCTGCTCGGGGGCAGCGGCGTTCCAGGCCACCACCATGCCGTCGGCGCTGGCAGAGTAGAGGGTAGCGCCTGCCCCGCCCGTCAGCCCGTACACGGCGTCGCGGTGCCCGGCCAGGGTGGCTATTTTATGTACAGACGGGCGGAAAGTGGCGGACATAAGCAGGCGCAAAGGTAGCTTCGTGGCGTGTTGGTTGCTTGTTTCTTGTTTTGGTCCCCGCTGAAAGCGCTGAGGCTTGCGCTGATGTCAACAGTCGTTCTTACCAGCCCTCACAAAGTGCCGTTTAGCAACTAGAAACAAGCAACCAGAAACCCCAAGCCCATGCCCCTCTACTCCCTGCAGCGCCTTTCTCCTACCGCTATTCTGGGCCTGTGGCAGCTGCAGGAGGTGCCCGACACGCTGTGGCCCCTGCTGCCCCAGGCGGCGCAGTACCGGGCGCTGGTGCCGCCCACGGCCGATGCTACCCGCCAGGCGCAGTGGCTGGCCGGGCGGGTGCTGGCCCACGAGCTGCTGCGCACCCTGCTGGGCCCCGAGGCCAGTGCAGCCGTGCTGCTGCGCAACGAAGCCAGCGGCCGCCCCTGGCTCGATGGCAGCCCCGCTGGCAGCGTGGTGTCGCTGTCGCACTCCGGCGAATGGGTGGCGGCGCTGCTCAACACCCAGGGCCGGGCCGGAATCGACATCGAGCTGGTGCGCGCCAAAGCCCGGCGCCTGGCTTCCAAGTACCTGTCGGAAGCCGAGTGGGCGGCTCTGCCAGCGCCAGCCGAAGAGGCCGAAGCCCTGGCCCATTTCAGTCTGCTCTGGAGCGCCAAGGAAACCCTCTACAAGCTGGCGGCGCGGCGCGGCATTATTTTTAAGGAGCAGTTGTTACTCCATTCCAAAAGCCAGACACTCAGCGGGGAGCTCGCCGCCACGCTGGTTCTGGATGGTAGCCGGACGCGGCACCGCATTTGCTATTCCCAACCCGCGCCTGGCTACGTACTTACCTATAGCTTCGAGGACGCCCTGCCGGAACCGGCAGTTTCCTGATTTTTAACTTACCTTCCCGCCATGTCTTTCCGCCGAATTTCTATCCTGACCGCCGCCGCTTTGCTGGCCGTCACCCTGGCCGTGGGCGTGGCTCATGCCCAAACCGGTAACAGCGTTGCCGATTTCACCCTGAAAACGGCGGCCAACGCCGATGTGTCGCTGAAAAGCTATGCCGGCAACAAGGCCATTGTAGTAGTTTTCCTCAATCCGGCCTGCGCTTTCTCGCGCCTCTACCAGGAGCGCCTGGCCTCCATCAGCAACACCTACCGCAGCCGCGGGGTGCAGTTCCTGTTCATCAACGTGCCCATCAACCTCGACGCGCCGGGCTCCGCTACCCCCGGCGAGGTTGAGCTTCCCACCTTCACCGATGCCAGCCAGCAGGTGAGCAACCTGCTGGGGGTAAACAAAACCGCCGAAGCCGTGGTGCTGCAGCCCGATGGCGGCGCCTTCGCCATTCGCTACCGCGGCGCCATCGACGACAACCCCCAGGTGGCTGCCAACGTGAAGGAGCCCTACCTCAAGCAGGTGCTCGAAAACGTACTGGCCGGCCGTCCCGCGGGCGTAGACGGCAAGCGCGCGGCGGGCTGTCTGATTAAGCGATAATGAGTTGATAAAGCCGTGTCATTGCGAGCACAGCGAAGCAATCCGTCCTGTTCTCAGCGAGCAGCCTGCTAATGTGAAAAGTCCCAACGCCAGCATTGGCATTGGGACTTTTTGATGTCTGGGTTTACTAGGTTTCTGAGTGCTAGAGGACGGATTGCTTCGCTATGCTCGCAATGACACGGCTTTCTACCTAATTACCAAAAAACCTACTCCAGTATACTCAGCAGCACGGCTACTTCGGCGGCCTTCACCGGCTCCTGCAGCTTCTCGAAGCTGAGCTGCAGGTTGCGCAGGGCCCGGCGCACGATGTCGAGGTGGGTGCAGGGCTCGAAGAAGATGGGGTTGGGCGAGAGGTTAAGCTGGTGTACGTAGTGCTCGATATCGGTACGCGAGAGCACCAGGCCGCGGTTGTAGCAGTTGATGTAGAAAGGCTCGGCGCCGGGCAGCTGGGGCCGGAAGGTGAGCACAAACAGGTTGGGCAGGTTAACGCCGTGCACCGGCAGGTTGAGGCGCTGGGCCACCAGCAGGTAAATCACACAAAGGGCCAGCGGGTTGCCGCGCTTGGTTTCCATCACGCGCTGCAGCATGGAGTTGGCCGGGGAGTGGAAGTGCTGGGTGTTGGCCGCGAACTTGTGCACCCGGAACAGGACGTGGTTCAGGGTCTGCACCTGGTCGGCGGGGTGCATGTCGGGCCGCAGGGCCGTCCAGGCCTCGAAGCGCAGCTGCTCAATGGCCCGGTTCAGGGCCTGCAGGTCGGCGTCGGGGTACTGGTAGGTGTTGAGCAGCCACATGCCTTCGAGCAGGTCGGTAGCGCCGGCCTCCCGCCACACGCGCAGGCGCTGCTGCAGGCCCTCAAACTGCAGGTTGTGAATCAGGTCTTCCAGCCGCTGCTGCTGCTGGGGGTCCAGGGTTTCTTCCCACGACTCTTCCAGAAACGGAATGATGCTTTCGCCCAGGTTCTGGATTCTGTCCTGAATCTGGGGGGCAATTTCCGGGTCGTCGAGCAGGGAGATAAGGGCTTTAATTTCTTTATTGGTCATCAGAATACGTAGCAGAAGGGCAAATTAACGCAACTGAAGCTTTTTTTGACCCCCCTGGTGCTTTTTTCTAACACGTAGAAAAGGGGTAAATGTTCAATTCCGGCCTACTGCAGGGCCTCAACCATTGAGGCATAAAAAACCCTCATCCGGCTAGAATGAGGGTTTTCCATAAGGTTAATCAATTCGTCACGGGTTATAGCATAGCTAACCCAAGTTGCGGGCTATAGGCCGGCTTGGTGGAGGGTGTGGGCAAAAATGAAGAGGGCAATTTTCAGGGCAAACCC
>NZ_BAABGZ010000066.1:0-54749 GCF_039541835.1 Hymenobacter saemangeumensis
AACGAAAGCCTCTCCATCAACGCCCTGCCCGACCTGGCCTCCTGCCCCGTTATTCCCCTCGGGGTGCGCGTCAGTGTTAGCGGCCCCCACACGCTGGTGCTCACCGGTCTGCAGGATGTGCCCGCCGGCACGCAGGTATGGCTCGAAGACCGGGTGCTCAACACGCGCCAGAACCTGGCCACCGCCGGCACCTACGCCTTCCGGATGGACGCGCGCTACACCGGCCCGCGCTTCTTCCTGCAGCTGCTGGCCCCGGCGGCCCCGCTGGCCACCACCACTGCCCAGCTCGAGGCCCGCACCGCCCTCTACCCCAACCCCAGCCAGGGGAAGGTGCAGCTGGAGCTCAGCGGGCTGAAGGCCCAGGGCAGCGTCAAGGTCGACGTGGTTAATACCCTGGGCCAGGTGGTGCTCAACGCCACCGCACCGGTGCGCCAGGGCGCAGTGGCCGAAACCCTGGACCTGCGCCTGCTGCCCACCGGCATCTACTCCGTGCGCATCCACGCCCAGGAAGGCACCGTCGTCAAGCGACTCGTGAAGGAATAACCCCTTTCACCAACCCACGAAAAAGCCCCGTCAGACTCTGACGGGGCTTTTTTTGTGCTGCCAAAAGCTCACTTTAGAACAGGCTTAAAGAACATGCTGCGTCTTCTGCGCCAACTTCAGCGCCCTCTGCGGGCACCGGCCCCAGGGCTCGTCAGGGCTACTTCTTCTTGCCTGGCTTAGCCACTACATCTTTCTCAGCGGCCGCTACCACTACCGTAGTATTGGGCGGCAGCGTAATCTCGCGGGCGGTTTTAAACTCAAACTGCTCGTTGGCCTGCTCGTCGATGCGGCGCTGCATGATGCGCAGGCGGCGGCCATCTACACTCATCACGGCCATGTCGGAGCCGGTACCGGAGTTGGGCTCGTAGCTGCGGAAGCCCGCCAGCATGCCTTGGGGAAAGTTGGCCAGCTTGGCCTTTTTCTCGTCCACGATATCGGGCTTGCCCACCACGCGGCCCATGTCGATGTCCTGGTCTTTGTCGCCGTCCAGCAGAATATGGACGCTGGTTTTGAGCACGCCCGGGTTTTCCTCGTCCTTGCTGGGCTTGAATTGAAACGACATTTTCATGGTCTGCGCCGGGGCCGCGGGAGCTTCCCGCAGGGTAGGTGCGCCGGAGTTAGCCGGCGCGGTAGCTACGCCGTCGGCCGGTGCGGCGGCACTATCGGCAGCGGGCTGTTCGGTGGCCGGCGCATCGGCGGTAGCCTGTCCCGACTCAGATGTCGACGTGCCGCAGCCACTGAGCAGCACTACGGCCCCCAGCAGGGCCAGCGAACTAGATTTCATAAAAAGGTAGCGTGAAAGCATAGGTGAATGGATTAGACCGTAAGATTAAGCATAAAAGCCGTGGTATCATACACAAACAAAGCCCGGCAGCAGCGCTACCGGGCTTTGAATCCACGGAAAAGGCCGGCTTACCAACGGCCGCGCCGCCCTCCCCGGTAGCCATAGTAAACGGGCCGGGGCCGGCAGTACGGGGCGGGCACCACTACCACGCGGGGCGGCGGGGCATAATACACCACCGGCGGCGGGCAAACCGGACGCGGCGGTGCTACATAATACCCCCGCGGCGGGCCGTAATAACCCCGCGGTGGCCCATAGTAGCCCCGTCCCTGGGCCATTGCCGCACTGCTCAGCAACAGCAGCCCCAATACCAGCATCAACAACTTACTCTTCATGGCAAAACGCCCCGTAGAGCGCTGATTAAGAGTGAAACCATTCATTACCACCCTTAGACGCAGCTACTCCCGGGCGGGTTTATACCTGGCCCGAAGTGGCTTGCGAGAACGATGTAGAGACGCAACATTTTGCGTCTCCGGGGCTGCGCCGTCAGAACGTTCTTATATCGTCGTTCAACGACGAGACGCAAAATGTTGCGTCTCTACATTCGTCCTGGTGCATTTCGCCCTCCACTCCGTGATAATTATAATTATATGTTATTGATTATATATTATTTAAAACCAGAGCATCACACCAAAATAGAACGTCATGCTGAGCTTGTCGAAGCATCTCTACCACAAGAGCAAACCCAATCAAAAAGGATTACTGCTGCGGGCAAGATGCTTCGTCTCTGCTTGATGCGCAGAATGCTCAGCATGACGTTCTTCTGTCGTGCGCTTCGACAACGCGCTGCTGCCTACTTCTTCCGGTACTCGCTGTTCAAATAGCTCAGCACCGGCGCGGTGATGTCGAGGTCTTTGCGGCCGTAGGCGATGGTGCCGCTGGGCGCCGCAATGAGGATGAACTTGTAGCCACGGGCCTTGCCGTAGGCTTCCACCTGCTTGTTGATGCGGGTGAGGATGGTGGAAGTCAGCTTGGCTTCTTCTTCCTGGGCCTGGGCCTGCAGGCCAGCCAGCTGCTGCCGAATCTGCTGCTCCTGCTGGCCGAGCTTCTCTTCGGTAGCACCGCGCTGCTCGGCCGTCATGCCGCCGGCCGACTTCTGGTACGACTCCACCGCCGAGCGGAAGCCCGACTGAATGGACTGGCTTTGCTTTTCCCAGCCCCGGGCTTTGCCCTCAAAGGCGCGCTTGGCGTCTTTCATGCCCTGGTAGCCATCGAGCAGCTTGCCCGACTCCACGTAGGCAATTTTCTCGCCGGCCGCCTCGGCCGCCGCTACATTGGCTACCGTGGGCGTGGCCGAAGCTGTGTCCGCCGTCTCGGCTACGGCGGGCTCCTCAGCAACCGTAGCAGCCGCAGAATCGGCCGCTACTGCCGTCGGGGCGGGTTTGGCTGCCACCGCCGCGGAACGGCCGGGCTGGCTGAAGTGAAGGAAATACAAAACAGCTACTGCTATCAGCAGCACGGCATTGATAGCCAGTTGCACGGGGTTTTTCATTGGTATTCTAAATGAGGAAAGCGCAAAAGTACACCCGGCACCGCGCTACTGCCTAGCGTGCCACTCCCGGCCCAGCAGGGCATACTGGTACTCGTCGCACCACTCGCCCTTAAACCAGCCATTTTGCTGAAAGTGTCCTTCGCGGCGCATGCCCACGCTTTCCAGCAGCCGCACCGAGGCGTGGTTGCGCGTATCGGTGAGGGCCAGCACCCGGTGCAGCTGCAGCGTCTCGAGGCAGTAGCGCAGCAGGCCCCGCAGGGCTTCCCGCGCCAGGCCCTGCCCCTGCCACTGCGGCGCCAGCGTAATGCCCACCTCGCCCTGGCGCGGGTCCTGTCCGTTCAGGTGCAGGGCGCAGTCGCCCAGCAGCTCGTTGTCGCTGGCGCGGGCAATGGCCAGCTGCACCCAGCTGCCCGGAGCCGGCGGAATACTCTTCCGGGCATTTTCGGCCACGAAAGCAGCCGCCTCCTGCAAAGTGTAGGCGTCGAAGCCCTGGTAGCGGGCTACTTCTGGCAGGGCCCGGTAGGCGGCAAAGGCAGGCACGTCGGCCGGAGTCAGGGAGCGCAGCAGCACCCGCCCCGCCGGATAGTGGAATAGCATAAGCCAAAGCTACAATGAAGATTGAACGACCCACTTTCCTTCTTAGCAAGCAGCTCCCAAGTCGGCGTACCGGCGTCGTTCTACTGTCCGCCTCACCCCCCGCCCCCAAAAAATGCTTAATTCGCATTTCCGAAAGGGAGAGGGGGAGCCGGGCTAGAATACCCCTACACCAACTTGGGATGCGCTTTAGCAAGCAGGAGGCGTCAGGGTGTTAGGCTCTTGCCCCGGGAGGAGTCACACCTCAATCATGAGAAAAACTGGCAGTGGTGTAACGCATGCTGGTGCCACGAATTCCGCGCAGCGGTTTGTGGCACTACTACTGGCTCGAAACGACCGGTCTACAGCGAATTTCAGGTACATGTATGGGTCAATCTTGAGCCTCGAGTCTCCCCCTCTCCTTTTCGGAAATGCGAATCAAGCATTTTTTGGGGGCCGGGGGGTGAGGTGACCACGAGAACGAGACCCTACAGCATCCACAGAACTGCACTTAGTCCGTTCTATAAGATAGTGGTGCCACGACCAAAAAGCCCTGGCACCACGGGGTAGACCGCCACCAAAAAATTCTCCCCTTTCCCTACTCCGGCACGGCCACGTGCAGCAGGGCGTCGCCCTGGTTTACCACGGGCATGTGATTGAGCCCGATTACGTAGCCCGTCACCGTCGACTCCAGGCGCACGGCCTGCTGCCCGTAGGGGTCGGCAATGGAGCCATAAATCTGGCCCTTTTCGATGAACTGTCCGTTTTCGACGTGGGCCCGGAACAGGCCGGCCCAACGGGCCCGCAGCCAGGTGTGGCGGCGGCACACAATGCTGGGCCGCTGCGGCGCGGGCGCCGCCGGCCCCATGCCCAGGTGTTGCAGCACCCGCAGCGTGCCCGCCACGGCCTCTTCAATGCCGGGCTCGTCGAGGCGCAGGCTTTCGCCGGTTTCGAACACAATCAGGCGCTTGCCCAGCTTGTGAGCGGCCTCCCGCAGCGAGCCCGGCCGCAAGGCGGCGTGCAGAATAAACGGCGCGCCGAATGCTCCGGCCAGGGCATCAATGGCACTGTCTACCCCCAGCAGGCAGCGCACCTGGGGGAAGTTGGCACGGGCCGCCCCGCCGGTGTGGAAATCGATGCCGTAGTCAATCAGCGGCATGATTTCGCGCATGAAGCGGTGGGCTACCCGTCCGGCCAGCGAGCCCCGGGGAAAGCCCGGGAAGGAGCGGTTCACGTCCTTGCCGTCGGGCACGTCGCGGCTGAAG
The DNA here is from genome assembly GCF_039541835.1 of Hymenobacter saemangeumensis. Lineage (NCBI taxonomy): Bacteria > Pseudomonadati > Bacteroidota > Cytophagia > Cytophagales > Hymenobacteraceae > Hymenobacter > Hymenobacter saemangeumensis. Next base: position 4,715 of record NZ_BAABGZ010000066.1, read on the forward strand.
TTCAGAAAGCCGTAGATGTTAAGGATGGGAATGGCGATGATGCTGCCCCGCAGCGGCTGCAGCAGCTCGCGCCGGATAAGGCGGCGGATGGTTTCAATGCCGTTCACCTCGTCGCCGTGCATGCCTCCCATCAGCAGCACCGTGGGGCCGGGCACGGCCGAGCGCAGCACGTGCACCGGCACGTCAATCACCGTGCCCGAGGGCAGCTTGGAAATCACCAGCCGCGTCAGCACCCGCTCGCCGGGCTGAATGGTCAGGCCGTTTAAATGCATGGCGGAGGCGGCGGCAGGCATGAGCTACAACATGAAAAGAAACGACGAAATCCTCTGATTTTCGAGAGGAGGAGGTGCTGAATTGACTGCTGAGCCGGCCTTATTGGCCGCTGACGATGTCGGACTGCGCGTCCACGGCGGGCTCAGTTTTTTTGATGGGCTTGGCCTTCTTCTTGGTAGCCAGGTCCGTGGTGTATTCGATGATGCGCCCGGCAATATCCAGCTGCGTGGCTTTCTCTATACCTTCGAGGCCAGGCGAGGAGTTTACTTCCAGCACCAGCGGGCCGCGCTTGCTTTGCAGCATGTCGACGCCGGCAATGCCCAGGCCCAGGGCTTTGGTGGCGAGCAGGGCCGCGGCTTTCTCGGCCCGGTTGAGCTTCACCAGGGTGCCCACGCCGCCGCGGTGCAGGTTGGAGCGGAACTCGCCTTCCTTGCCCTGCCGCTTCATGGCGCCCACCACCTCCCCGTCTACTACGAAAGCCCGCAGGTCGGCACCCTTGCTTTCGGCGATAAACTCCTGCACGATGATGCGGGCCTTGAGGTTGTGAAACGCCTCAATCACCGACTGGGCTGCTTTTTCCGACTCGGCCAGCACCACGCCCAGGCCCTGGGTGCCTTCCAGCAGCTTAATGATAACCGGGGCGCCGCCTACCTGCTTTACCATGGCGGGCACGTCGGACGAGTAGTTGGTGAAGGCCGTTTTGGGCATGCCCACGCCGGCCCGGCTCAGAATCTGCATCGAGCGCAGCTTGTCGCGGCTGCGCACAATGGCCTGACTTTCCACGGCGGTGCGCACCTTCATCATCTCAAACTGCCGCACCACGGCCGTGCCGTAGAACGTTACCGAAGCTCCGATGCGGGGAATAATGGCATCTATGCCTTCAATGCGCTGCCCCTGGTATATGATGCCGGGCTTGCCCTTCTCCAGTACCAGGTTGCACTGCAGGTGGTCAATCACAACGGCCTCGTGTCCCTGCTGAATAGCAGCGTCTACCAGACGCTGGGTGGAGTAGGATTTCGGCTCACGCGAGAGAATGGCCAGTTTCATTGGAAAAGGAGGCGGTGATGGGGGTGATGACGTGGTGAAGTAAAAGGTGAGCAGCAAGAAATGGAGGGTAGCAGGGGCAGATGGCTGGCGGCTGGTTTAACCACAGCATTTGTTCCTCTTCTATTGCCTCATCACCTCATCACCCCATTACCTCATCACAAAATTTAACAGCAAGCTACGGTCAAAACTGTTTAGCCACGGCTGCGGCGGGCAGCAGCGCGGGCCAGGGCTTTGTGGGAAAGGTTGCGCCGGGACACGTCGACCACGAACCTACCCTGACGCAACAGGCTGCGCCCCAGCAATACGGGGTATTTCATATCGGAGCGGTCGGAAAGCGAGAACTCGGCTTCAAAATCTTCGCCGTAAAGCCGCACCCGCGCCCGGATAACGTACCGCTCCTGCACTTCCCCGTTGGAGGAGCGAATGTCGCGCAGGTTGAATTCGGCAAATGCCAGGGGCTTGCCGTCGGCCCCTTCGTGGCCGGGGTCGAGCAGGCGCACCAGCAGCCTAGGCCGTCCTTGCCGGGTTTCGATGTGAATGTCGGTGCAGTGAATGGCGCTGGTATAAGCCCCAGTATCCACTTTTGCCTCAATGCCGTGCAAGTCGAATTCCGGAAAGTCTACCAGCTCACGGCGGCCCAGCAGGCGGTTGTACGAACGAACGGGGGACATGCAGCGAGGAAAAAATAAGGCGGAAGCCGGGCCGACAAGTTAAGCAAATGTAAATGACTGCTGTTCCGCAGAGGCTGCCGGAGCAGGGGTTTTTGTTGCTGGTTGCTGGTTGCTGGTTTCTCGCTGTCGTTCTGACAAGCAATCAGAAACCAGCAACCACTACCCCACTACCTTTGCCGGCCCATTGTACGCTTTTCTTGCATGAAGTTTTTAGAAATCTTGGCTGCTGACCGGCTTCCCCGCTGGTTCTGGCCCCTGCTGCTGGGCCTGAACCTGGCGATGCACCTGCCCTTTTTCCAGCTTCCGCCCACGAGCGTGCATACCTGGCGGCAGTGCAACACCATGGCCGTGGCCCGCAACCTGTACGAGGAGGGCATGAACCCGCTTAAGCCGCGGGTAGACCGACGCAAGGACACCGATGGGGTCACGGGCATGCAGTTTCCCTCCTACGAGTGGGTGGTGGCCGGCAGCTACCGCGTGCTGGGGTTCAACGAAACCTGGCCCCGGGTAATCAGCTGGCTGATGATGGCGGCCGGTCTGGTTGCCTTCTACGCCCTGGTGCGCCGCATCAGCGGCTCGGCGCTGCTGGGTGCCCTTGGAGCCTGGGGACTAAGCTGGAGCCCCGAAATCTACTTCCACGGCATCAACGCCCTGCCCGACATTCTGGCCCTGACGGCCTCCACGGCGGGCTTGTGGTGGTTTGTGCGCTGGCGCGATACCCGCCAGCCCCTGCTCCTGTTCCTGAGCCTGCTGGGCGTAACCCTGGGTGGCCTCACCAAGCTGCAGTTCCTGGTGGTGGGCTTTCCCATTGCCGTGTTTGTTGTGCGCGACATCCTGCAGCGCCGGCTTTCCCTGGCGGCGCTGGGCCTGCTGCTGGGCTATGCCCTGGTGGCGGTGGGCCTGCCGCTGGCCTGGTACGCCTACGCCTTGAAGCTCATCGAAAGCTCCGGCCTGAACGACTTTGGCCTGGAGCTGCGCCCGGCGTCCGACTTTATTACCGGCCTGAACATCTTTAAGCGCAACCTGCTGTCCGACTGGCCGGAGCTGCTGCTGGGCTACGGCATGGTGGTGCTGCTGCTTGTGGGTTTGTGGCGCCTGCTACGCCGCCCGCCCCTGCGGCACGAGTGGTTTTTGCCCGGGCTGGCCTGGAGCCTGGCCCTGGCGGCCTACTACTTCATTGAGCTTCGACAGATGGAAGGGCATACCTACTACCAGCTGCCCCTGCTGCCGCCGCTGCTGCTGCTGGGCGTGTGGGGCGCGGCCTGGCTGCGCCGCTACCCGCGCGGGCGGGTGCTGCTGCTGGTAGCCCTGGTGTCGTTGCCGCTTTGGGCTTTTCTGCGGGTGAACGTGGGCCGCTGGATGAAGCCGCTAACGGAACCCATTGAGCTGACGGACCCCGCAAACCGCCTGGCCCTGGAAACGGCCACCCCGCCCGAGGCCTTGTGCGTGGTGGGGCCCGACATCTCGGGCTGCAAGTACTTTTATTTTCTGCACAAAAAGGGCTTCGGCTTCGACTGGCCCAGCCAGCTGGTGGAATCCTCTTCCAATGGCAAGCTTTACGTAGCCGACTGCATCGACCGGGGCGCCCGCTACCTCTACACCAACGACTCCACCACCATCAACGACGTGCGCCTCCGGCCCTACCTCGACCGGCAAGTGCGGCGGGTGGGCAGCTTCCAGGTGTGGGCGCTGCGCCCGGCCCCGGCCAACTAGCGGAGCTGACGACGTAGCCACCCCTGCCCGCCGGGCCAGGCAGCGTGCCGGCCAGAGCAGCATGACATGCTACACTACGCGGCAGCTGCGCCCGGCTGCTGCACGTTGGTATCGGCCACCAGGTAGAGGGGGCGCTGCCGCACGTTGGCCGAAAGGCGGGCGATGTACTCGCCGATAATGCCCACGGCGATGAGCTGCACCCCGCCCAGAAACAGGATGCTTATCATCAGCGAGGCCCAGCCCGGCTGGTAGTCGTGCGTGACGAAGCGCGAGTACAGCGTATAAAGCATGACCAGAAAGGCCACGGCCGACACCACGAACCCGCTGATGGTGGCCGCTTTCAGGGGCGCGTCCGAAAACGCCGTGATGCCGTCCAGGGCCAGGCGAATCATCTTGCGGTAGGTGTAGCCGGTTTCGCCGCCGGCCCGCTCGGCCCGGTCGTACTCCACGTAAGTCTGCCGGTAGCCAATCCACGAAATCTGCCCCCGCAGGAACTTGTTCTGCTCGGGCATCTGCTTGAGCCCTTCCACCACCTTGCGGGAAATGATGCGGAAGTCGCCGGTATCAACCGGAATGGAGATGTTGGTGATGCTGGCCAGGATGCGGTAGAACAGGCGGGCCGTCATTTTCTTGGCCGCGCTTTCGCCCTGCCGGGAGCGGCGCTTGGCGTATACCACCTCAAAGCCCTCCTTCATTTTCGCGTACAGCAGCGGAATCAGCTCGGGCGGGTCCTGCAGGTCGGCGTCGATGATGACCACGGCCGCCCCGCGGGTGGCATCCAGGCCGGCCGTGACGGCAATCTGGTGGCCGAAGTTGCGGCTCAGGTCGATGTAGCGCACCCGCTCGTCGCGGGCCGCCAAACTCAGCAGCAGCGGCAGCGACTGGTCGCGGGAGCCGTCGTTGACGAACACCAGCTCGCAGCGCAGGCGCATGGGCTCCAGCACGCGCAGCAGCCGCTCGTACAGGGCCACGATGTTGGCTTCTTCATTGTAGATGGGAACGACGACGGATAAATCCACGGGCAGCGGGCAGGTAAGTAGGCCGCAATCAATAGGACTTCGGCCAGGCAAAAATAGGGCTGCCCGTCTAACCCCGGCAGTGCCCCCTGTATCTTTGGCGCTTCAACCCTTCTGAATTGAATATGCCAGTGCTGCCTGCGCGCTTCTCCTCGTTTCTACTGCGGCCCCGCACTATGGGCATACTTTACGCGCTGCTCACGGTGCTCATCTCGGCGCAGCACTTCCTGAAAGGGCCGGACTCCTACAACAACTACTACATCTTCGTCAAGCCCTTCTTCAACCTGCTGGCGGAGAAAAACCTCTACCTCGAATACCCCGAACAGTACCAGGACACCTACAAGTACAGCCCCACCTTTGCCCTGTTTATGGGCCCGCTGGCAGTGCTGCCCGACTGGCTGGGCCTGTTTCTCTGGAATGCGGTGAATACGGCCGTGTTCTACTTCGCCAGCCTGCGCCTGTTTCCGGCCGCGCCGCGCCGGCAGGCGCTGTTTCTGGTGCTGGTGCTCATCGATTCCCTTACCGCGCTGCACAACGCCCAGGCCAACTGCCTGCTGGCCGGCCTGATGGTGTGGACCTACATTCACCTGGAAAACCGGCGGGCCGCCTGGGCGGGCCTGTGCCTGGCCCTGGCCGCGTTCATCAAGGTGTACGGCGTGGGCGTGGGGCTGCTGTTCCTGTTTTACCCGGGCTTCTGGCGCAACGCGCTGTGGGCGGCTTTCTGGCTGCTGGTGCTGGCCCTGGCCCCGCTGCTGGTGCTTTCGTGGCCGGCCTTCCTCATGATTTACCAAGGCTGGTACGACATTGTGCGTGCTTCGGCTACCGGCATTCAGCTGTCGCTGCTGGGCGTACTGCAGAGCTGGTTCGGTTTCCCGCTGCAGTACAAGGGCCTGGTGCAGGCGCTGGGGCTGGCCGTGCTGGTGTTGCCGGCCCTCTACCGGCGGGCCTGGGCCGAGGCCGACTTCCGCCGTATCTACCTGGCCTCCATCCTCATCTTCGTGGTTATCTTCAACCAGATGGCCGAGTCCCCCACCTTCATCATCGCTGTAACGGGCTTTATGCTGTGGTTTATGGATTACCGCCACACCACCCCCCTGGCCTGGCCCCTGTTCGGGCTGGTGCTGGTGTTCACCACCCTCTCGGCTACCGACCTCACGCCCCACAGCATTCGGGAAGCCTACTTTGATGTGTACAAGCTGAAAGCCGTGCCCATGATTCTGGCCTGGCTTGTTATTCAAAGTCAGCTGCTTACCTACCTGCAGCGGGGCCATACCTACCGCAGCCCCCAGGCCCGCCTGCAGGAGCAAGCGTAGAAAGCCGGCATTGCAGGTTCTGTTTTTAGTTAAAAGTTAAAGGGAAGAGTTAAAAGGCAGAACGTCCTTTTAACTCTTCCCTTTAACTTTTAACCGAACTACTGGCCACAGTCCTAGCCCGCGTACCAGATGCGGAACACGGCGTCGCCCTGGTCGTCGCTCACCAGCAGGCTGCCATCCGGCAGCACCAGCAGGGCCACGGGGCGGCCCCAGCTTTGCTGGCCTACCAGCCAGCCCTCGGCAAACGGCTCATAGCTCAGGGCCTGCTTGCCGGTAGGGTCCAGCTTCACCAGCGAGATGCGGTAGCCGCTTTTGCTGCTGCGGTTCCAGGAGCCGTGCTCGGGAATCAGTATCTGGTTGCGGTACTTGGCCGGAAACTGCTTGCCGGTGTAAAACTTCATGCCCAGCCCGGCTACGTGGGCGCCCAGCTTGCGGGCCGGCTTCTGGTAGCTAGCGGCCGACTTGCCCTTGCTGAAGTCCGGGTCGGGCACGTCGCCGGCAAAGAAGTGGGGAAAGCCGAAGTGCAGGCCGGCCCGCGGCGCCCGGTTCAGCTCGTCGGCCGGCAGGTCGTCGCCCATCTGGTCGCGGCCGTTGTCGGTAAACCACATTTCCTTGGTCACGGGGTGCCAGTCGAAGCCCACGGTGTTGCGCACACCCTTGGCGAAGTTCTCGAAGCCGCTGCCGTCGGGCTTCAGCCGGTTGATGGTGCCGTAGATGGGCTTCTTGGGCAGGCAGGAGTTGCAGGGCGCGCCTACCGGCACGTAGAGCAGGCCATCGGGCCCGAAGGCGATGTAGCGCCAGCCGTGCCACTCATCATCGGGCAGCTTGTTGTACACCACCACGGGCTTGGGCGGGTTCTTTAGCTTGGCCGCGATGTTGTCGTAGCGCAGAATGCGGTTGATTTCGGCTACGTACAGGCTGCCGGCGCGCACAGCCACACCGTTGGGGTTGTTCAGGCCGCTGGCCAGGGTTATCACCTCGTCGGCCTTGCCGTCGCGGTTGCGGTCGGGCAGGGCGTACACCTTGCCTTGCTCCTTGGAGCCCACGTACACGGTACCATCGGGCCCCAGGGCCAGCTCGCGGGCGCCCCCCACGTTCTGGGCATAGTAGGCGATGCGAAAGCCGGCGGGCAGCTTGATGTTGTTGAGGTTGGCCTGGGCGGGAGCCGGGCTGGGAGCCGGCGGCGCAGCCAGCGCGGCGGCAATGGCCAGGGCGGGCAGGCCCAGCCCGGCCAGAAAGTGCTGAGGTTTCATGTCTTCTCAAACCCCAACGTGGGGCCTAAGGTTGCGCTGTAGCCCTAGCTCTGCCGCGTCAGGCGCTCGTACTCCCGCTCGGCCATGCCTTTACGGTCCCACCCGCCATATACCCGCACCGCCTGCGACAGCACGCCAATGCCCCAGAAAAAGGTAGACCATACCGGCCAGGGCAGGCCCTGGTCACGGCCCCGGGTGGTAACTGCCCAAATCAGCCACAGCAGCCCGTTTACGCTGAGGTAGGTGAAGAGGTGAGACTTAAACGCGGCGCGGGATTTGGCCTGGCGCCACAGCTCGGGGTCGCGGGTGGGAGCAGTATTCGTTTCCATAGATGCTGGTCTTTTTAGGTGTTTGGTGCCCCAAAGGACCAACCTTGCGGCGGCCTGCTCCAAGCCGACTTTACTCAACCGGTAACTTTCCCGGCTGAACTGCATAAAAGGGCTTCCGAACCGTTTTCCACCTTTGATGACTGACGATTCATACCTTTCACGAACTAGTATGCGAACGAGGTAGAGACGCAACATTTTGCGTCTCCGGGACCGCGCCATTTGCACGTTGTGCTATCAACGTTTAACCGGCATCGTTCAACGACGAGACGCAAAATGTTGCGTCTCTACAGCTGCTAACTAATTTTCGTAATCGAATTCGCGATGAGTATACAGACCCGCATTCAGCTCGTGCAGGGCGACATCACCGTTCAGCGGGTGTCGGCCATTGTGAACGCGGCCAACTCCGACTTGCTCGGCGGGGGCGGCGTCGACGGCGCCATTCACCACGCCGGCGGCCCGGCCATCCTGGCAGAGTGCCGCCTGATTCGAAGCAGCCCCGACTACCGCGCCGGACTACCCACGGGCCAGGCCGTTATTACCACCGCCGGGAACCTGCCAGCGGAGTACGTCATCCACACCGTAGGGCCCATCTGGTACGGCGGTTACGCGGGCGAAGCCGGGCTACTGGCCAGCTGCTACCGCAGCAGCCTGCATCTGGCCGCCGAGCATAAGCTGGAAAGCGTAGCCTTTCCCGGCATCAGCACGGGCATTTTCGACTATCCCAAGCCGGAAGCCGCGGCCATTGCCGTGCGCGAGGTGCGCGCGTTTCTGGCCGTAAACGAGTATCCCCGGACGGTCATCTTCGTCACTTTCGACGACGAAAGCCAGCGGCTATACCAGCAGGAGCTGGGGGCTTAGCCAGCTTACACCAGCTCGCTTACGCCCTCAATGCGCTCGGCTACCTGGCGCATCAGCCACAGCGGGGTACTGGTAGCGCCGCAGATGCCCACGGTGCTGGCGCCCACAAACCAAGCGTCTTCTACTTCGGTTTCGTTCTCCACGAAGTAGCTGCGCGGGTTGTGCTGCTGCACCACGCTGAACAGGGCCTTGCCGTTGGAGCTCTTGCGCCCGCTCACGAACACGATGACGTCGTGCTCGGTGGCAAACCGGCTCAGGGCCGGCTCGCGGTTGCTTACCTGCCGGCAGATGCTGTCGTTGGCATCGAATGACTCCAGGGCCCCGCCGGCGGCCTGAATCCGGGCCTCCATCAGGGCCTTCATCTTGTAGAATCCGGCCGTGCTCTTGGTGGTCTGGCTGAACAAGGTCACGGGCCGGCTGAAGTCAATCTGGTCGAGGTCGGCCTCGTTCATCACAATGATGGCGCGGTTACCGGTCTGCCCCGTCAGGCCCGCCACCTCGGCGTGGCCGGGCTGCCCGTAAATCACAATCTGCCCATCCTGGCGCTGCGAGGCGTCGAAGGCATGCTTTACGCGGTTCTGCAGCTTCAGCACCACCGGGCAGGAGGCGTCAATCAGCTCCAAGTTGTTTTGCAAGGCCAGCTGGTAGGTTTCCGGCGGCTCGCCGTGGGCCCGAATCAGCACCTTGCAGTCGTGCAGAGTGGCCAGCTGCTCCCGGTCGATGATGCGCAGGCCCTGCTGGTGCAGGCGCTCCACTTCCATGCTGTTGTGCACAATGTCGCCGAGGCAGTAGAGCGTGGGCTCGTGCGCCAGCTCATCCTCGGCCATCTGAATGGCAAACTCTACGCCGAAGCAGTAGCCGGAATTCTTATCAATCGTGACCTGCATAGAAGGGGGGAATACCAAGACCGCAAAGGTACGAACGGCAGTAACGCGGAATTCCATTCCGCGCCGGATTTACCTCTGCTCCCATCTATAACAAAGCAGCCCCCGCTTTTCATTCCGCCACTGCCCGTAACGCGGAATTTCATTCCGCGCGGTGCCCATCTTTTCACCATTTGGGCGCTGGTGCGCGTCGTTCTGGTGTGCGGAATGAAATTCCGCGTTACTCCTTTCTAGCCCAGTGGCGCAAACAGCGCGGCCGACACGCGCTCGAGCACAAAGTCTACCTGCTCGTCGATGGTGATGTGCGTGGTGTCGAGCAGCACGGCGTCGGGGGCGCGGCGCAGCGGGCTTTCGGCCCGGGTCGAATCGAGGTAGTCGCGCTTGCGCAGGTTTTCCACGATGTCGTCGAGCCCCACAATCTCGCCTTTGCTGGCCAGCTCCTCCTGGCGGCGGCGGGCCCGCACCTCCACTTCGGCCGTCATGAACACCTTTACCTCGGCGTCGGGAAATACGGTGGTGCCGATGTCGCGGCCGTCCATCACCACGCCGCGCTTGCGGCCCATGCGCTGCTGCTGGGCCACCATGGCGTGGCGCACCATGGGTATCACCGACACCTCGCTGACGAGGTTGGAGATGCGCATCTGCCGGATGTCGTCTTCCCGAATGGTGCCGTTGAGGCAAACCTCATTGCGCCCGGTGCGCCGGTTGCGGCGGAAGGTGATGTGCAATTCGTGCAGGGCCCGCTCCACCCCGGCCAGGTCGTGGAAGGCAATGTTCTGCTCCAGCAGGTAAAGCGTGACGGCCCGGTACATGGCCCCGGTGTCGACGTAAGCGTAGTGCAGCTCGGCCGCTACGGCCTTGGCCGTGGTGCTTTTGCCGCAGGAGGAGTAACCATCAATGGCGATGACGAGCTGTTTCATAAACGAAGCGGTACGGCCATTGGCCCCGCAAGATTACGAAATCCAACTCTTACGAGCCACAGGGGGAGCCGCCAGCCGCCGGGGCACCGAGGCAAAAAATGCCGCTACGGATGCGCTTTCCCCCTCATTCAGTTGGGTATTCACCAAATAAAAGGGGTTAAAAAAAAATCTGTTGGCCAGGCCAATTCCGGTGCTGCCGTCCTTGCCTGTGGCCCATTCGCCGCGGTACACCTGCACCAGGCACTGGCCCAGAAAGCAGCCCAGGGCCATTACCACGCCCTCGCGCTCGGCCGGAGCCAGCTTGCCGCGCTGGGCTTCAATAAAGTTGGCCAGGTGGGCCACGCCTTCGGCATCGAAAGCCTGAATATTCAGCTGCTGGCGTACCTGTTCGGCGGCGTTCAGCACCGCGTCAAGTGGGTTTGGTATATCCGACATTACTTATGACTTACTGTGTTTTACGTAATATGCAATGAGTCTCACTATGTTCTCGTTCGTGTAGTCTGCCGTTTGCAGGCTTTGCACTTTGCTTTTGAGTTCGGGAGGACTCACTAATATCTTCTCCAAGAGTCTACGGGTGCTTTTAGTTTCGGGGATAAGCGTTTGCAATTCGGAGGCCCCAGGAGGTATGAATAACAAGAGCGTCATTATTCTCTCCTCGTAGCGGGCGTTGTTTTTATCCATTAGAGCCCCGGTAGCCGTTCCCCCGTCCCCTCCCACCACTCCATACCTCAGGCCCATACTCAGGCGCTGCAATACCGTTTGGGTGTTCGAGGAGTTGTGCACCTCAATGGGTCCCTGCAGGCCGTAAAGCCACAGCCCAGCAGTGCGGTGCACATCCAGATTCGCCAGAGCCGCAGATGACTTAAATAATGACTCATTCGCGCAAAATACCACTTAATACCCGTCAGGACCAGGCTATGCTTTTCTGCTTTGGCGCTTGTGCCAGCTGGTTTTCTTTTGCCGGGCGGTGTTCCTGATACAGGTAATTAGTGCGAGTCGCAGGGGCAGGGAACATTGCCCCCGGCGCTGCGCCGCTTGTACATCTTGGTTTTCTTCTGCAGCGAGCTGCGCTGCGCACAGCCTTCCACCGCCAGCAGGCTGAACAGCAGCGAAAGCAGCAGCAAAGCGGAAATAATCTTTTTCACCGGCTACGGTTTTTTGTCAAATATAAGGTTCTTTGTCGGGCTGATACCGGTACAAGGCCGGTCTTTCCACCCCAGCCTTAGCGCTTATGCCCACCGAATTTTCTTTGACCGCCAACGTCGTCGACCTGTTTGCCCGTTCCATCCGCCCGGCAGTTTTGCGCGTAGCCGACGGCCGCATCCAGGCCATTGAGCCCACCGGGGCCGCGGCGGCCGACCCGGCCCTGCCCTACGCCCTGCCTGGCTTCGTAGATGCCCACGTACACGTAGAAAGCTCCCTGCTGGTGCCCAGCGAGTTTGCCCGCCTGGCCGTGGCCCACGGCACGGTAGCCACCGTGTCGGACCCGCACGAAATCGGCAACGTGCTGGGTGTGGCGGGCGTGGAGTTCATGCTGGAAAACGCCAGCCACTCCCCTTTCAAGTTCTGCTTTGGCGCGCCCAGCTGCGTGCCAGCCACGCCCTTTGAAACGGCCGGGGCCGAAATCACGGCTGCCGACATCGAGCGCCTGTTTCAGAACCCCAAAATCGGCTACCTGGCCGAGATGATGAACTGGCCCGGTGTGCTGGGCCGCGACGCCGGCGTGATGGAGAAAATTGCCCTGGCTCAGCAGGCCGGCCGCCCCGTGGACGGGCACGCCCCCGGCCTGCGCGGCGCCGACGCCGCCCGCTACGCCAGCGCCGGCATCAGCACCGACCACGAGTGCTTCACCGCCGACGAAGCCCGCGACAAGCTGGCCGTGGGCATGAAAATCCTGGTGCGGGAAGGCTCGGCCGCCCGCAACTTCGACGCCCTCATCGAGCTGCTGCCCGAACACTACGCCAACATGATGTTCTGCTCCGACGACAAGCACCCCGACACCCTGGTGCTGGGCCACATCAACCAGCTGGTGCAGCGGGCCGTGGCCTTGGGCATGGACGTGTTCAGCGTGCTGCAGGTGGCCTGCCTGAACCCCGTGCTGCACTACAAGCTGCCCGTGGGCCTGCTGCGCGCAGGCGACCCGGCCGACTTTATCATAGTTGCCGACCTTCAGGACTTCCCCATTCAGCAAACCTACCTCAACGGCGAGCTGGTGGCCAAAAGCGGGCAGTCGCTGCTGCCCGCCGCGCCCATCCGCGTGGTCAACAATTTCCACGCCGAGCCCTTTAAAGCTCAGGATTTTGCTTTAACAACCAACCCGCAACCAGCAGCCAGCAACGAGCAACCAGCAACCACCCTGCGCGTGATTGAGTGCTTCGACGGGCAGCTCATCACCGCCCGGCTCGACCTGCCCGCTACGGTGAAAAATGGCCTGGTGGTGCCGGATGTGGCCCAGGACGTGCTCAAGCTGGCCGTGGTGAACCGCTACCAGCCGCAGGTGGCGCCGGCCGTGGCGTTTATTCGGGGCTTTGGCCTGCAGCACGGCGCGCTGGCCAGCAGCGTGGGCCACGACTCCCACAACATCACCGCCGTGGGCTGCGACGACGAAAGCATTGCCCGGGCCGTGAACCTGGTGATTGAAGCCAAAGGCGGCCTGGCAGCCGTGGGCGCCGACGGCCGGGAAATGCTGCTGCCCCTGCCCGTAGCCGGCCTGATGTCGGACCAAGAAGGCCAAACCGTGGCGGCTACCTACGCGGCCATCGATGCGCTATCCAAGGAAATGGGCTCGCCGCTGGGCGCCCCGTTCATGACGCTCTCGTTTATGGCGCTGCTAGTGATTCCCAGCCTCAAGCTTAGCGACAAAGGCTTGTTCGACGGCGAGGCTTTCCGGTTTGTGGAGGCCCTGGGGTAGTAGCCGGCTGCCTGAGCTGTGGAGCCGGGCAGGCAATTTTTGGCACTGTTCTGCGTAGTAGAAGCCCAAACAGTCCGGTTTGGCTCCGGCTTTCCCGCTTATCTACTCGTTATTATGTTCTTTCTTCTGCCTTCTAAGCCTGGCTTTTTGTTCATCACGCATGGGGCCCATTGCCTGCGCCGCCTGGCTGCCTTGCTGCTGCTTGTGTTAGCAGCTGCCCTGGCTTTGCCGGCCTCGGCGCAGAAGTACCGCACCGCCGCCGGCCTGCGCAGCGACGGCGTCAACTACGGCCTTACCGTGCAGCAAGTATTTCTGCCCAAGGCCACCCTGGAAGGCCTGGCCATGATTGCGCCCCGCGAGCGCAGCCTGACCGTGCTGGCCGAGCGGCACTTCGGTATTCTGGGGCCCAGCCTAAACTACTACTTCGGCGCCGGCGCCCACGTGGGCAACCACAAGGACGACGGTGCCTTCTGGGGTATAGACGGCATTGTGGGAGCGGAGTACAAAATTGCCTTCATCCCCGTCGTGCTGTCCCTGGACTTCAAGCCCACGTTCGAGTTCGGCTCGGCCGACTGGAACCGCTTCCCAACGGGCTTCTCGGTGCGCTACATCATTGTAAAGCAGAAGAAGCCCGGCATTTTCGACATCTTTAAGAAAAAGGGCAAGGACGACTAGCCACCCCCTGCCGGCAACCCACGAAAAAGCCCCGAACCTGCTCAGGCTCGGGGCTTTTTAAGTAAAGCTGTCCGCGGGTTGTCGTACTACTGAAACCGCTTTTCCAGCAGCTTCTGCATTTTCTCTTCCGTCAGCGGCTTGGTGAGGTACTCTACGTTGGGGTACTGCGCCACGCGGGCCGTGTCGGCGCTGTGCATGGAGGTGGTGAGCACGGCCATTACGGTTTTGTCCTGCACGTCTTTGGGCAGGGAGCTGTAGAGCTGCAGGAACTCGAAGCCCGAGACGCCGGGCATCTTCAGGTCTACAAACACCAGGTCGGGCGTGGGCATGGCCTCCGAGCTGCCGCCGCTTTGTCCGCCCCAGATGCGCTCAAAGGCTTCGTCGGCGCGGGAGAAGGTGCTCACGTGCTCGGCTACCCCGAGGCGGCCCAGCAGGCGGTTGTTGAGGAAGCTGGTCGTCTCGTTGTCGTCCACCAGCACAATGTGATTAAGGCTTGCTGACATTGTACGGTAGGTTAGGTGAGCGTTTCTGCGAAGATACAAAACAACCGGCAGGCCGGCAAAAGTTTACGGCGGCGCACCGGCTTAGAGCCAGCCCTGCTCGCGCATCCAGTCGTCGTTGTAGATTTTACCGAGGTAGCGGGTGCCGTGGTCGGGCAGCACAATCACCATGGTGTCGTCCTCCTTAAGATGCTCACGGGCATACTCCAAGGCCCCGTGTACGGCCGAGCCGCAGCTCCAGCCCACGAACAGGCCTTCCTCCTTGGCCAGGCGGCGCGTCATAAGGGCTGCGTCCTGGTCGGTTACTTTAATAAAAAGGTCAATCAGGTCGAAGTCGACGTTTTTAGGAAGAATGTCCTCGCCGATGCCTTCGGTTTTGTAGGGGTAGATTTCGTTTTCGTCGAACACCCCGGTTTCCTTGTACTTCTTGAATACCGAGCCATAGGTGTCGAGGCCGATGGACACGATGGCCGGGTTCTGCTCTTTCAGGTACTTGGCCGTGCCGCAGATGGTGCCGCCGGTGCCCACGCCGCAGGCATAGTGCGTGATTTTGCCTTCGGTCTGCTGCCAGAGCTCCGGGCCGGTGCCTTCGTAGTGGGCCGCAGTGTTCGACATGTTGTCGTACTGGTTGGGGTGGTAGGAGTTGGGCGTTTCGCGGGTGAGGCGGGCGGCCACGGAGTAGTACGAGCGGGGGTCGTCGGGGGCCACGTCGACGGGGCACACCACTACTTCGGCCCCTACGGCGCGCAGGATGTCCTGCTTTTCCTTGCTCTGCTTGTCGCTCATCACGAACACGCAC
Organism: Hymenobacter saemangeumensis; assembly: GCF_039541835.1. Taxonomy (NCBI): domain Bacteria; kingdom Pseudomonadati; phylum Bacteroidota; class Cytophagia; order Cytophagales; family Hymenobacteraceae; genus Hymenobacter; species Hymenobacter saemangeumensis. The sequence goes on from NZ_BAABGZ010000066.1 coordinate 19,877, forward strand.
TTGTAGCCTTTGGCGATGGCGGCCAGGGCCAGGCCCATGCCCGTGTTGCCGCTGGTGCCCTCGATGATGGTGCCGCCGGGCTTGAGCAGGCCGGCTTTCTCGGCATCCTCAATCATGCGCACGGCCATGCGGTCTTTCACCGAGTTGCCGGGGTTGAAATACTCCACTTTGGCCAGTACCGTGCCTTTGATGCCGTCGGTGACTTTGTTGAGCTTAACGAGGGGAGTATGGCCGATGGCCTCGATGATGTGATTGAAGTACATTGAAAAAAGTTGGGTGGGAATTCACGTCGGGTGATGCTACAAAGGTAAGCATGCCGGGGCGGAGGGAGTTCCCTTTCCTTCGGAAGAGGAGTCCGGCAAGGGACGGTAGCCGGTAAACAGGCAGCAGCCGACAAGGTCCCCCGGAATGCCTGGGCAACATCGCAGCCCGGCCGCCTTGCCACAGCCTCAAAAAGCCCTACTTTTGCAGCAGCGCAGCCCGGCCGGGCCGCCACTCCCACCCATCAATCTTCTCTAAAACACCCAAGAATGAGCGTTCTGGTTAATAAAAACTCCAAGGTCATTGTGCAGGGCTTCACGGGCTCCGAAGGTTCGTTCCACGCCCAGCAGATGATGGACTACGGCACCAACGTGGTAGGCGGCGTGACGCCGGGCAAAGGCGGCACCGAGCACCTGGGCCGTCCCGTATTCAACACCGTGGCCGAAGCCGTGGAGAAAGCCGGCGCTGACACCAGCATCATCTTCGTGCCCCCGGCTTTTGCCGCCGACGCCATCATGGAAGCCGCCGACGCCGGCATCAAGGTGATTATCACCATCACCGAAGGCATTCCCACCAAGGACATGATTGCCGTGAAGCACTACCTCAAGGACCGCGAGGGTGTGACCATGATTGGCCCGAACTGCCCCGGCGTGATGACGGCCGGCGAGTGCAAGGTGGGCATCATGCCCGGCTTTATCTTCTCCAAGGGCCGCGTGGGCATCGTGTCCAAGTCGGGCACGCTGACTTACGAAGCGGTTGACCAGCTCACCAAGGCCGGCCTGGGCCAGACCACGGCCATCGGCATCGGCGGCGACCCCATCATCGGCACCACCACCAAGCAGGCCGTGGAGCTGCTCATGAACGACCCCGAAACCGAGGGCATCGTGATGATTGGCGAAATCGGCGGCGGCATGGAAGCCGAAGCTGCCCGCTGGATTAAGGAAACCGGCAACAAGAAGCCCGTGGTAGGCTTCATTGCCGGCCAGACGGCCCCTCCCGGCCGCCGCATGGGCCACGCCGGTGCCATCGTAGGCGGTGCCGACGACACGGCCGCCGCCAAGATGGCCATCATGCGCGAGTGCGGCATCCACGTAGTGGACTCGCCCGCCGAGATTGGCGACACCATGCTGCGTGTGCTGGGCAAGTAATTGCCTTCCGAAACAACTTAGTAGAAAAGCTCCAGCCGTCGAGGCTGGAGCTTTTTTATTGTACTTTGGCCTCGTATAATTGACAACGCGTCTACCCAGCCCTATGAAACCAATAGCTAGTTATTATTTCTTGCTGCTCACTTTTTTGTGCACCAGTTGGGCTGCCCAGGCCCAAGCTACGCTTACAGCAAACCCGACCACTCTTAGCGGGTTTACTACCGCCGTGGGCACTCCTTCTGCCGAGCAGGCGGTAACAGTGAACGGAGCCGGGCTTACTGGAAATGTGACCGTAACCGCATCCAGCGGGTTTGAAGTTTCCTGGACAGTAGGTGCCAACTTTAGCTCTTCGATAACCCTGACGCAAGCCGGCGGGGTTTTCAACAATGTGCCGCTTTACGTGCGGCTGACCGGGGCGGTACTCGGCCCAATAAGCGGGGTTGCTACTATAGCCAGCCCTGGAGCTGCTTCTCAAACCATCAGCTTATCCGGTACGGTTACGGCTGCTCCGACCCCGAATCCGCAATGTACCACAACGGGGATTTCTCCAACCTCGGGCCTGGGCGGCAACAGAATTCTGGTAAATTTTTACGGCAGAGACTATGTGCCTGGGGTACGAGTTCAATTTTTAAACGGTACTCAGGACTACGTCGCAACCTTCATTTCAGTGAACCAGGTGTCTGTCTGGGTGGACTTGCCTTCTGTTTCGTCGCCGGTCACTACCTATTTCAGCATCGGTAACCCTCAGCCAGGGGGCGGAGGCTCTGGCGGAATGAGGTTTTTCACCATTAACCCCGGTCCGCCCACCATTACCCGGTTTACGCCGACGAGCGGGCCGGTTGGCACCACCGTCACTATCAATGGGACTAATCTGGCTCCTGGCAGTTTTGGCTCTACCGTTTTTTTTAACGGTACCCAAGCGGCGCCTTATCCCCGGACGCCTTCTCCTACAGAAGTTAATGCGGTGGTGCCAGTTGGGGCTACTACCGGCCTTATTACCCTGACCAATCCTAATGGCGCAGCCGTAAGCGCCATCCCGTTTACGGTGACGGCTTCGCCCCCGCCTTTTTTCGAAGATTTTGAAACCGGCACCAAAACAGGGTATGCCCCCGCTTCGGTGCAGCTGCAAAGCGGGGGCTGGACGTTTGGCGAAGCTTTGATAGGTACCACCGCCAATGCCGACAAGTTCAATGGCGCTAAGTCGGCGCGGCTGCGCGGGGGCGGCTACATCGAAATGGACAGCGACAAGCCCAACGGTGCTGGGGTAGTTACCGTCAGCGCCGCCAGCTATGCCACGGAAAGCGGCGCCTCCTTTGTCCCGGAAATCTCTACGGATGGGGGCGTCACCTACACCAGCCTGCTGGGTACCAGCTCACCTCCTACCCTGACCAGTACCCTTACGCAGTATTCCTTCACGGCCAACCGTACCGGCAACGTGCGCCTGCGCTTCAGCAGCACCAACACGGCCCCGGCCACCAATCCGCGCATCAACCTCGACGATATTGGAATCACCGACTACCGCCTGGGCTCGGGCACTCAGGCCGGGCAGGTAATGCCCCAGCTGCAGGCCTACCCCAACCCGGCCCGGCAGCAGGTGCAGCTCAGCGGCACGGGTACCAGCCCCACACAAGTGTCGCTCGCCGACCTGCTGGGGCGCGAAGTGATGCCCTCGCTCCTTCTGCCAGCAAGTCAGCTACTCTCCTTGCCTGCCGCTTTGCCCGCGGGCACCTACCTGCTGCGGGTGCGCAACGCCAAGGGACAGCGCACACTGCGCATTGTGAAGGAGTAGATGCCTTCCCGAAAACAAGAAAGCCCAGGCAATGCGTTGCCTGGGCTTTCTTGTTGCCATTGAAAACTAGAATCCCTCTGCTCCCTCCCACAAATTAATCACCAGCCCTACCTGAAACACGGAGTTGGCCGCTTTCAGGTACTCGTTGCGCTTGAAGCCGAGAATCTGCCCGCTGATGAGCTGCAGCTGCACGGGGCCCACCAGCTTGGTGCGGGTGAAGGTGATGGGCTCGAAGAAGACGTTGCTTTCGCCGGGCGCCAGCTGCCCGTTGATGCGGAAGTTGTTCAGCTCCATGTAGCTCAGGCGCAGGGCGGCGCCGTAGGTGAGCGGGAAGTCGTGGCCCAGCAGGTGAAGGGTCTTCTGCTTTTTGCGGGCGTAGTTGACCTGGGCGAAGTACTTGCGCAGGCTGCCGTCGAGGGTGCGGGTGGTGAGCTGCTCGTCGTTGCGCTCGATGCGGCTGGTGTGGCCGCCCCCGGCCCCGAGGTATACTTCCAGCACGCGCTTGTCGGGCAGGCGGGTGAAGTGGCCCAGGCTGAGCTCGGCGAAGTCGATGTCTTCGGTGTTGTTGCCTTTGCGGCGGTGCAGGGAGGAAAACGTGCCGGCCGCGGCCAGCTTATCAGTAAAGGCGTAGGCACCCTGCAGGGCGAAGTTGGTGTGCTGATTGGTGCTGATGGCGCCGTAGAACTCGCCCTTGTGCGTGAGCATGGGCGCGTGCGGCGGCGGCGGGAAATACAACGACGCGCAGCTGCTGAGACCCAGCAGCAGAACAAACAATAAAGAGCGCAACAGCAATAACATAAAGGGGCGGGCAAAACGCGGCAACGAAATAAACGCCTGTTACGGGAATTTCGCGCACAAGCCCAGCGTCGGCCCTGAAATGCGCCCGTTCGTTCCAGGAAAACAGGGCCGCCTTATTCTGGGATTGAGCCCCAGCATCTGCCCGGCATAAGCGGCAGGGATGCCCTTTGGTGCCCTGAGCGCAAATTTCGGGTGGGTGAGCTGAGTTAAAAGTCAAAAATCTTTTAGCCTGATTTATAACTCCTTCCAAGAGCATGTCTGAAAATTTAAAAGAACGTCATGCTGAGCGAAGCCGAAGCATCTTGCCCGCGGCAGTAATCCTTTTGATTGGTTTACTCTCGTGGTAGAGATGCTTCGACTCCGCTCAGCATGACGCCCCCATTTGTTTTCGGATAGGCGCTTAGCACCTACCCTGGCCCCAGGAATAAGCGCAGCGCTGGAATTGGTCGAGCCACCTTGGCAATTAGTCGATTACCGTAGGCGCGCGCCCACGTCGGCGGCTAGCATTGCAGTATATGAACCCAGGCGTTTAACCCTGATTCCATGCTGCTCCGCTCCCTGCTTGTTATTTCCGTGTTGCTGACGCTGCCGGGCCTACGGCCGGTGGACGCGCCGGCACGGCGCCTTCTGCGGATAAAGCCCATGCTGGGCAGCCGGCCGCTGCTGCTCGATGGGCCAGCGCAGCGCACTTCGGCCGGCGACGAGCTGACGGTAAGCGTGCTGCGCTGCTACCTCGGCCCCCTCACCCTGCAGTTTGCCGATGGCAGCACCTACCAGGACCCGGCCCCGGCCCATCTGCTGGATGCCGAAGACGTAGCGTCCTGGCTTATTGAGCTGCCGGGTGCCCCGGCCAAGCCCCTGGCCGCGGTGTCGTTTCGGGTGGGAGTAGACAGCGCCACCAACGTAGCCGGAGCCCTGGGTGGCCCCCTCGACCCGGCGCTGGGCATGTACTGGGCCTGGCAGAGCGGCTACATCAACGCCAAGCTGGAAGGGCGCAGCCCCAGCCGGCCGGCGGCCGTGCGCCGGGCTTTTTCTTTCCACATCGGCGGCTACGCCCGGCCCCATGCCACGGCCCGCACCCTACGGCTTCCGATGCCCACGCCCAGCGCCGCCGACACGCTGACCCTGCTGGCCGACGTAGACCGCTGGGTGGGAGCCGCGCCGCTGGCGCAGACGCCCGACGTGCTGCTGCCCGGCCCCGCTGCTGCAGTTCAGGCCGGGCGGGTGGCCGCAATGTTTCACTGGCCGGCTTCCGCCGCCAAGCCTTCGTCTTATGCGCCCCGCTAGCCTCGCCTTACGCCTGGCGGCGGCCCTGGGGCTGCTGGGTCTTGCGGCCTTCGGCACAGCGCCAGTTGATGGTGGGCCGGTGCCCCTGCCCCAGCCGGCCGGCTGGCCCCAGCCCCGCTATGATGCCCACCGCAACCCGGCCACGGGTGCGGGCGTGGCCCTGGGCCGGGCCCTGTTCTACGACCCGGGCCTGTCGCGCGACGGCAGCATTTCCTGCGCCAGCTGCCACCTGCAGGCCACGGGCTTCACCCACGTCGACCACGCCGTGAGCCACGGCATTGAAGGGCGGCAGGGACGGCGCAACACCCTGGCCCTGGTCAACCTGGCCTGGAGCCCCAGCTTTCATTGGGACGGGGGCGTGAACAGCCTCGACGTGCAGGCCCTGAACCCGCTGACCCACGCGGCCGAGATGGACAACACCCTGGCGGCGGTGGTGCGGCGCCTGAACACCCTCCCCAACTACCGCCGGCAGTTTGCGCGGGCCTTCCGGGGCGACTCGGTAGCCACCGGGCAGCGAGTGCTGCAGGCCCTGGCCCAGTTCACCAGCGGGCTGGTATCGTACCAGTCGCGCTACGACAAGTACCTGCGCCGCGAGCCGGGCGGGGAGCTTAGCTCCGCTGAGCTCAGCGGCCTGACCTTGTTTCGAAGCAATTGCGGCAGCTGCCACCAGGAGCCGCTGTTCACCAACTACACGTTCCAGAACAACGGCCTGCCGCCCGACTCCCTGGCGCCGGACCCGGGCCGGGCCGGCATCACGGGGCGGCCCCAGGATTCGCTGTGCTTCCGGGTGCCCTCGCTGCGCAACATCGAGCGCAGCGGCCCCTACATGCACGATGGCCGGTTTCGGCGGCTGCGCGAGGTGCTGCAGCACTACAGCAGCGGCATCCACCACAGCCCCACATTGGCCCCGGCCCTGCGCCAGCCCCTGCGCCTCAGCCCCGAGCAGCAAAAGGACATTATTGCCTTCCTCCTTACCCTCACCGACCAGCAGTTTCTGACCGACCCGCGCTTCGGCTACCTACCAGCCGATGCGCTGAATTAGAGCGGTATGGGAGTCATTGGATTTGTAGCGTGGACTCTGCGAGTCCGCCCGTTTGAACGTTCACCCGCGCTGACTCGCAGAGTCCACGCTACACACACCACGACACAAACTAAGAAGCCATTAACCCACCTTTTTCCAACCCCATGAAAAAAACCTTGCTCACCCTGGCGGGTCTGCTCACGCTGCCCCTGCTGCCGGCCGCGCTGGGCCAGACCCACCCCGCTATTACGCGCTGGCTGCAAAACACCACCCAGGTGCGCGGGCGGCACTATATCAGCGGCAACCCCACGCCGGTGCAGGACACGGCGCATGCCAACGTGCAGCGGGTGCGCTACTCAGCCAGCAGCGTGTACATCAACTGCTCGGGTATTCCGGCCTACGTGGTGGGTCCCTACCTCGACCGCAACCCATCCCAGGCTACCAACCGCCGCTACCTGTTCAAGCTGCCCCTCAACCCGCAGCGCAACACGGGCACCGCCACGGCCGTGGGCATGGGCAACACGGGCGTGCTCATCAACGGGGTGCCGGTGTACAACTACGCCGATGGGCGCAGCTACAACAACCAGAACGTGTGGCACCAGAATGCCGTGGTGTTTGAAAACGCCGGCTTCGACTGCGCCAAGGGCCACCCCTCGCCGGTGATGACGGCGGGCACGCTCACCGGGGGCAGCTACCACCACCACCAGAACCCCTCGGCCTTCAACATTGCCCGGGTGCCACTCTCGTCGGTCTGCAACGTGTACCTGGCCGACGGCCTGTACGTGCCCGACTCCACCCGGCACGGCCCCCTCATCGGCTTTGCCTTCGACGGCTTTCCCATCTACGGCGGCTACGGCTACGCCAATGCCCAGCAGCCGGGCGCCATTAAGCGCATGACGCCCTCCTACCGCCTGCGCAATATCACGAGCCGCACCACGCTGCCGGGCGGGGCTACGGCCAGTCAGCCCGGCCCCACGCTGGCCGCCCAGCCCCTGGGCAGCTACTTCGAAGACTTTGAGTACGCGGCCGGCTCCGGCGACCTCGACCTGCACAACGGCCGCTTCTGCGTGACGCCGGAGTACCCGAACGGCACCTACGCCTACTTCGCCACCATCGACCGCAACGGCAACTCGGTGTATCCTTACATCCTGGGCCCCACCTACTATGGCGTGGTGGAAACCAGTAACTTTCCGGTGATGGGCCCTAACGCCGGCTCTACGCAGGTAGTCATCAACGAGCCGGTGACGACCTACACGGCCCCCGTGACCAGCAGCGCCAAGGCAGCCGACGACCTGAAGCTGACGGTGTACCCCAGCCCCGCCAATGACTTGCTGGTGGTGCAGGCCACCGTGGCCCCGCGCCATGAGCAGGTGGTGGAGCTGCTCGACCTCACCGGCCGGGTGGTGGCCAGCCAGAAGCTTTTCCCCGGCTCCACCATGTGCTATTTCGACGTGCAGGCCCTGCACGCGGGCACCTACCTGGTGCGCGTGGGCAGCTCCGTTACCAAGATTGTAGTGGAGTAGGGCAAATGGAGCGGCGAGCCTGGCGGCCCTGCTTGACAGAGGAGCCCAGCCCGCCGCTCCATTTGCCCCCGGTAGCCCAAAATGCCGGCAGAGACGTAAGCGGAACTCACCCTACGCTTCTGCTTATGTCAGCTCCTACCTCCTGCGACGCCATTATCATCGGCTCGGGCCAGGCCGGCAACCCGCTGGCGGTGGCCCTGGCCGGGGCCGGACGCCGCGTGGTGCTCATCGAGGAAAACCTACTGGGCGGCTCCTGCATCAACTACGGCTGCACGCCCACCAAGACGCTGCTGGCAACGGCCGAACGAATGCACCACATACGGACGGCAGCGGAAGTGGCCGCTCCGCTGCTGCCCGGAGCCGGCACCCTCACGGTTGACCTGGCCACGGCCATAGCGCGTAAAACCCAGGTGCTGGAAGCCCTGCGCGAAGGGGTGCGCTCCAACCTCATCGACGAAAACCCCGGCATCACCGTGCTGGCCGGACACGCCGCGTTTACGGGCCCGCACACGGTAGCGGTGGCTTTGGCCGAAGGCACCCGCGAGCTGAGCGCCCCGCTCATCTTCATCAATACCGGCACCCGGACCGCCATTCCCGATAACATCGAAGGCCTGACCGACAGCGGCTACCACACCTCGACCACGCTAATGGAGCTGCAGGACCTGCCCGAGCACCTGCTCATCGTCGGCGGGGGCTACATCGGGCTGGAGCTGGGGCAGATGTTCCGGCGCTTTGGCAGCAAGGTCAGCATTGTAGAAAATGGCCCGGCCCTGCTCGAGCACGAAGACGCTGACGTGAGCGGAGCCCTGCAGTCCGCGCTGGAAGCCGAAGGAATCCGCTTCGTGCTGGGCGCCCAGGCCCGGCGCGTGAGCCGCTCCGCCACAGGCCTTACCCTCACGGCGCACACGGCCCAGGGCACCCGGCACCTGCGGGGCTCCCACCTGCTGCTGGCCACCGGCCGCCGCCCCAACACCGACCGCCTGGGCCTGGGCTACGCCGGCATCCAGACCGACGAGCAGGGCTACATCCCCGTCGATTCCAACCTGCAAACCAAGGTGCGCGGCGTGTACGCGCTGGGCGACGTGCACCCCGGCCCGCAGTTTACCCACCTGGCCTACGACGACTACCGCATCGTGCGCGACGCCCTGCTGCACGGCAAGCGCCGCTCGGCCCGGCAGCGCCCCCTGCCCTACTGCGTGTTCACCGAGCCCCAGCTGGCCCGCATTGGCCTGAATGAGGCGCAGGCCCGGGAAAAGAAAGTCCCTTACCGCGTAGCTTCCATGCCGGTAAGCGTCATCGGCCGGGCCCGACACACCAGCCAGCCCGCCGGCTTCTGGAAGGTGCTGGTGGGCGACGACGACCAGCTGCTGGGCGCCGCCCTGCTCGGCGGCCAGGCCGGCGAGGTGATGAGCGTGCTGCAGGTAGCCATGACCGGCCGCCTGCGCTACCAGCAGCTGCAGGAAATAATATTCGCCCACCCTATCTGGGCCGAAGGGCTGAACAACGTGTTTCGGGACTTGCGGCGGCCCTAAAGTATTTCCCCGTTAAGGCAACAAGTCGCCTGACTCCCTCTCCACCATATTCCACGCCTGGAAAGGCAGGCGGAGCTACTCGCCGTAGCGCTGGCCGAAAAAGTCGCCTTTGTTCCAGCGCGGGCGCTGGGGCGCCTGGGCCACCTGGTAGCTGATGAGGGTATAGAGCTGCACGTACTTCCGGCCGGCCTCAAAGTCGAAGCGGCCGTTGATGTCATCCTGGGGCTGGTGGTAGGTGGCGGCCCGCCAGCTCTGCACCTGGGCGCTGAGGTTGTTGAGGCCATCGGCGGTTTTGTTGCCGTACTTGACGTGCAGGGCCGGAATGCCCTGGGTGACGAAGCTGAACTGGTCGCTGCGGATAAAGCGGTTCTGCTCGGGCTCAGGGTCGGCTTCGACGCTGATGCCGAGGTGGGCAGCCGCCTGGGCGACGGGCTCGGCCAGGGTGGAGTGCCCGGCTCCCAGCGGCACGATGGACAGCAGCGGGGCAAGCAGGGTGGGCATGTCGCAGTTCAAATCGGCCACAATGCTGCCGTTGGGTACAGTGGGATGGGCGGCGAAGTAGGCCGACCCCAGCAGGCCCAGCTCCTCGCCGGTGAACAGCACAAAGAGCAGGGAGCGTTTGGGCCTCTCCTTGAGCTGGGAATAGACGCGGGCCATCTCCAGCACGGCGGCCACCCCGGATGCATTGTCGTGGGCCCCGTTGTAGATGGAGTCGCCCTGCACCGGGGTGCCCACGCCCAGGTGGTCGAGGTGGGCGGTGTGGGCCACATAATCGGCCGAGTAAGTGGGGTCGGAGCCGGCAATTTTGCCGGCTACGTTGTAGGAGTCGAAATCCTGGTAGCGCGACTGGAAGGCCAGGTCAACCACGCCGCGCAGGGCCGCCGAGGCGGGCCGCCCGGCCCGGATGGCGGGCAGCACCCGGCTGCTGTCGAGCGCCGTACCGAGCAGGCGCTGGAAGGTGGCGGCGCTGATGCTGGCCAGGAAGTGAAGCCCGCCGGGCACGTAGCTGCCGGAGGTAGCCACCCGGCCATCGGGCCCCAGCACGCTGCACACCCCCTTTTCAAGCTGGGGCAGGCTGGCCTTGGGGTTGAGGCGGGCCGGTGCCAGCAGCACGCCCGCCGCGCCATGGCGCTGGGCCGTCTGCAGCAAGGTGAGGACGCTCTGGCTGGCGGCGGCAATGGTGGAGGGAAAGCTGCTGGGAGCACCCCGCACGATGACCACCACCTTGCCCTCGACGTCCAGGCCCTCGTAGTCGTCGTAGCCCTGCTCCGGGGCGCTGATGCCGTAGCCGGCGAAGACCAGCGGAGCCTGCAGGGCCACCCGGGCCTGGGCGGGGTTGGGGTACAGCACAAAGTCCTGGCCCGCGCGCAGCGCCTGGGGCGCTGCCTTGCCCTCCCGCAGGCGGAAGCGGGCCCCCGGCTGCACAAAGGCCCGGCGCAGCCGCAGGGTCTGGATATAAGTACCCTGCTCCCCGGCCGGCAGCACGCCCAAGGCTTTAAACTGGCCGGTCACGTAATCAACCGCCAGCTGGTAGCCGGGACTGCCGGGCGCCCGGCCCCGCAGCTGGTCGTCGGCCAGGTAGGCAACGTGGGCCCGCAGATTTTCTGGCTTCACCTGCTCCAGGGCTTTGGTGAGGGACGCGGGCACCTGCAGGCCCGGCTGGGCAAAAGCCGGCAGCGTGAGCAGGAAGACGAGGAGAAAGGCGGCAAGCTTCATAAAATGCATAGGATGGGGGATAAAAAGCCTCCCCTGGCGCGAGTTTAGCGCAGCGTAACTCGTAACCAGCTTTGATGGGGAGGCTGCGCCTCCCCTGGCGCGCCAGCGGCAAGCCGGAACCGCGCCGTAGCGGCTCGTTCAATGACGTCGTTCTGTTGCGAGGCACAGCCTCGCCCGAATGGCCGGCACGAGTTACGCTGCGCTAAACTCGCGCCAGTAAGGGAATAATAAGACAGTATGAGCAATTGACAACAAAACCCCCGCGCCGGCCGAAGCCAACGCGGGGGTTTATCAGTAATCGGCTTCAGCCAAGCTACTACATGTTCTTCACAATCTCCTGGCCGAACTCCGAGCACTTCAGCAGGGTGGCGCCTTCCATCTGACGTTCGAAGTCGTAGGTGACGCGCTTGCTGGCGATGGCGGCTTCCAGGCCTTTGTTGATGAGGTCGGCGGCTTCGGTCCAGCCCATGTGCTGCAGCATCATCACGCCGGAGAGGATAACCGAGCCGGGGTTTACCTTGTCGAGGTTGGCGTACTTGGGCGCGGTGCCGTGGGTAGCTTCGAAGATGGCGTGGCCGGTGGCGTAGTTGATGTTGGCGCCGGGGGCGATGCCGATGCCGCCAACGATTGCAGCCAGGGCGTCGGAGATATAGTCGCCGTTCAGGTTCAGCGTAGCTACTACCGAGTACTCGGCGGGGCGGAGCAGGATTTGCTGCAGGAAGGCATCGGCGATGCTGTCCTTGATGATGAGCTTGCCCTGCTCCTGGGCCTGCTTCTGCAGGGCATCGGCTACGGCCGCGCCTTGCTTGGCCACGATTTTATCGTACTGGGCCCAGGTGAATACTTTCTGGCCGAACTCCTTCTCCGCCAGCTCGTAGCCCCAGGTTTTGAAGGCACCTTCGGTGAACTTCATGATGTTGCCTTTGTGCACCAGCGTTACCGATGGCAGCTTGTGGGCCAGGGCGTAGTTGATGGCGGCGCGCACCAGGCGCTCGGTGCCTTCCTTCGATACCGGCTTCACGCCGAACGAGGACGACTCGGGGAAGCGGATTTTCTTCACGCCCATCTCGTCCTGCAGGAATTCCAGCATTTTCTGGGCCTGGGGCGTGCCGTTCATGTACTCGATGCCGGCGTAGATGTCTTCGGTGTTTTCGCGGAAGATGACCATGTCGGTCAGCTCGGGCTGCTTCACGGGCGAGGGCACGCCGTCGTAGTAGCGCACGGGGCGCACGCAGGCGTACAGGTCCAGCTCCTGGCGCAGGGCCACGTTCAGCGAGCGGATGCCGCCGCCGACGGGCGTGGTGAGGGGGCCTTTGATGCCCACGAGGTAATCGCGGAAAGCGTCGAGGGTTTCGTTGGGCAGCCAGTTGTTGGTGGCTTTGTACGACTTCTCACCGGCCAGTACTTCCTTCCACATAATCTGGCGCTTGCCGTCGTAGGCTTTCTCAACGGCTGCGTCGAACACGAGCTTGGAGGCACGCCAGATGTCCGGCCCGGTGCCGTCGCCTTCGATGAAGGGAATGATGGGTTTGTCCGGAACGTTCAGCTTGCCATTTTTGATGGTGATTTTTTGCTCTGCCATGTGTGGGTAAGGAGTTGTTAGTTGTCAGTTGTCAGTTGTCAGGCTTGTTCTGGCGTCAGCGTTATCAGACCAACCTGACAACTGACAACGAACAACTGACAACTAGTTATTAATATCCAAAAATTTCCTTCAGGGAGAGCTGCTGCACGTCGCCGTACTTGGCCAGCTCCTTGAAGTTGAGACGGTCTTTGGAGCCGATGACCAGGATAACCTGGATCTGGCCCTTGATTTTGGCGGCCTGGAATTTCTTGAGCTCGTCCAAAGTCATGTTTTGCGTTTGCGTGTACACGTCCTGGCGCAGGTCGTAGTCGAGGCCGAGGCGGCGGGCGCGCTCGTAGCTCATCAGCACGTTGCCCTTGGTGATGCGCTCGGTGGAGATGCTGTTGCGGATGGCGTTTTTAGCAATGGCCAGGTTGGCATCGGCCGAGGGCATGTCGGTGAGCAGGGCCTGCATACCGGCCATGGCCTCGGGCAGCTTGTCGCTCTGCGTGCCGATGTAGCTCATCACGTAGTTGGAGCGGCCCAGCTTGTCGGCGTTGGCGTAGCGCGACGAGGCCGAGTACGCCAGGGCCTTGCTCTCGCGCAAATCCTGGAACACGATGCTGCCCATGCCGCCGCCAAAGTACTCGTTGTAAAGCGCCACGGTGGGCACCAGGTCCTTGCTGTACACGTCGCCCTTGCTCAGGAACAGGATTTCGGCCTGCACCATGTTGTAGTCGACCCAATAGACCTTTTTTTCTTTTAGGGGTTGCTCGGCGAAGTCCTTGGCCGGCGGCGTGGGCGTGAGCCTGGCGGGGGTTTGGTGGAATTTGAGCACATCCACTATTGTATTTGTATCGCCCCGTAGCGGACGAGGCCCATAGTACAGCACGCGGTGCTCGTAGGTCGGCAGCTTCTTAATCAAGGCCGTGAGCTGCTCGGGCTTCAGGGCCTTCAGCTCTTTCTCGCTCAGGATGTTGGTGAAGGGGTTTTTCTTGCCATACTTGGCGTAGCTCACCATGGCCTGGCTCAGAATGGTCTGCTTGTCGAGCTTGGCATCCTGCCGGGCCTTGAGCGTGCCGGCCACCATGTTCTTCAGGGCGGCGGCATCGGAGCGGGGGTTGTTGAGCAGCTGCTCAAACAGCTTCAGGGCCGGCTCCAGGTTGGTATCGAGGCCGGTGAGGCTGACGAACACGCGGTCGGTGCCGCTCTGCACGCGGAAGGAGCAGCCCAGCTTGTAGAACTCCTGCTGCAGCTGGGCGGCGCTGTAGCTGCCGGTGCCCAGGTACTGCAGGTAGTCGGTGGCCATGCCCCAGCGGGGGTCGTTGTTGGTGCCCAGGTCGAGGATGTAGTACAGGTCGAACAGCCCGTTTTCCTTGTTCTGGGTGTAGTACAGGGGCAGGCCGGGCTTCAGCTCGGTCTGCTGAATGTCTTTTTTGTAGTCGACAAATACCGGCTGCAGCTCCGGCGCCGGAATGCTGGTCAGCTGCTTGTAGTATTCGGAAGCCACCTCGCGGTTGGCCGGCACGGGCGTGATGGCGGGCTTCACCACCTTCACCGTGTTGGGGTCTTTGCCGGTGCGCTTAAAGATGGCCGCGTAGTTGTTGCCGAAGTTGTCGTTGGCAAACTTCACCACTTCCTCCTTGGTAATGGTGCCGAAGTTTTCCTGCTGCTTGAGGTAGTCGGCCCAGCTCACGCCCTGGATGAAGGCCTGGTACATGGCCGTGGCGCGGGCCTGGTTGTTTTCGTAGCCCTTGGTGCGCTCCAGCTTGTCGTTGTTGACGATGGCCGTAATCAGCCAGTCGGGAAAGTCGCCCTTCTTCACCTTATCAAGCTCGCCCAGCAGCAGGCCTTTCACGTCTTCCAGCTTCTGTCCCTGCCGGGGCGTGCCGTACATCACGAAGGTGGAGTAGTCGTTGTTCTCGTCGATAAACGAGGCCGACTCCAGCACCTTCTGCTGCTGGTTGAGGTGCAGGTCGATGAGGCCGGCCTGGCCGTTGGTCAGGATGCGGTCCAGCATCTTCAGGCGCAGGCCGTCGCGGGTGGTGCGGCCGGGCAGGCGGAAGCCTATCATCACGTTTTCCGACTGCGGGCCCAGAATCTCGCGGGTGATGGGGGCCGTAATGGGCTTTTCCTGGGGCGCGTTGAACGTCGGCACCGGCTTGGCCTGCCAGGAGCCGAAGTACTTGTCGATAAGCCGGATGGTCTGGTCGTAGTCCAGGTCGCCGCTCAGGCACAGGGCCACGTTGTTCGGCACGTAGTACGTGTCGAAGTACTTCTTAATCTCGGTAATGGACGGGTTCTGCAGGTGCTCAATCGTGCCGATGGTCGTCTGCGTGCCGTAGGGGTGGGTGGGGTACAAGGCCAGGCCCAGGGCTTCAAACTCCTTGCTGAAGTCGGAGTCGAGGCCGCGGTTTTTCTCCTCGTACACAGCTTCCAGCTCGGTGTGGAACAGGCGGGGCACCAGCTCGCGGAACCGCTCGCTCTCGGTGGCGGCCCAGCGCTCAATCTGGTTGCTGGGAATGTCTTCCTGGTACACCGTTTCCTCGTTGGAGGTGTGGGCGTTGGTGCCCTTGGCGCCGATGGCGCCCATGATTTTGTCGAACTCGTTGGGCACCGCGTAGGTAGCGGCTACCCCGGAGATGGAGTCAATCTGGTGGTAGGTGCGCTTGCGGGCGGCGGGGTCGTTGCGCTGGCTGCGGTACTTTTCGTACAGAGCCTCAATCTTAGCCAGCTCGGCCTTTTCCTTTTCCCAGTCCTGGGTACCCAGGCGGGAGGTGCCCTTGAACACCATGTGTTCGAGGTAGTGGGCCAGGCCGGTGGCATCGGCCGGGTCGTTTTTGGAGCCGGCCCGCACGGCCACGTAGGTTTGAATGCGGGGGGCGTCGTCGTAGTCGGAAAGGTAAACCGTCAGGCCGTTGTCGAGCTTGTAGATGCGGGCCTGCAAGGGGTCGCCCGGCACGGTTTCGTACTTGTATTCCTTGGGAGTGGCCGCCGGGGCAGGCGCGGCAGGGGTTGGGGCAGTCGCAGTAGTGGTGGTGGCCGGCTTGCTCGACTGGCACTGCGTGGTAAGACCCAGCGCCGCTATGGCCGGAAAAAGCAGCAAAAAAGGTTTTTTCACGAAGTGTACGGGCGGGAATTTAGGGGGTAAGTGAAAAACAAAGGTAGGAGGTCGATTGGGGAATAAAAAACGAATTTTCTATCTATCTTGCCGGGTTATACAGCCGCCCTGCGGAGCAAGGCCAAGGTCTTTAACACCCTCTGCGGATACCGGCCTTTCTGCCCGCGCGGCTTCCATCCTTCCCCTCCCCAATTGATGCGGCTCATACGACAGCAGGCCTTCCCCTATGCCGCTCCCTTCCTGCTAAACGGCCTGTTGATTCTCCTTTGCTTCGGTATGCTGGAAGCCGAGGAGCAGCGAATAAAGGCCTCTGGAGGCGGCAGCCTGGGGCTTGAGTTTGTCATTATAATTGGGTTAGCCAATCTGGTGGGCCTGCTGCTCAACTTAGGCTTGTCGGTAAGGCAGGCATTTAAGCGCAACTATGCGCTTGCCCTGATTTACCTAGCCTTCGTGCTGCTGTGGGTTTATTCGAACCAAACCTCCGGAACAACCGGAAGGCTGGTACCGGGCTAAAAGTCGGCTTCCAGGCCCAGCCGCTGCTTGGCTTCGCGCAGAGCCGGGAATTTCTCGGCCAGGTACTCGAACTTGTCGGAGGCCGTGTACAGCTTTTTTGCCGATGGGGCGGCCTGGTTCATCACCACGTTCACGTTCAGGCGGGGGTGGCCGGTGCGGCGGCGCAGCTCGCCCAGGAACTCGGTGCGGATTTCGTTGAACAGGTCCACCTGAATGGGGTTGTCGACGGCCAGCTCAATCTGGTGCTCCTCGTTGGCCGCCACGGGGCGGTTCAGCAGCCAGAACTCGCTCATGCGCTCCTGGGCACGGCGCTCGTTGGCTATTTCCTGCCACACGCGCTGCAGCAGCTCGGGCCGGATGGGCTCTACCGGGCCGCTGAAGGATTGTACCTCAGCCACTACGGCCTTGTTGGCGGCCTCGGCGGCAGCGCGGGGGCTAAGGTCTTTCAGGCTGGGCAGCTTGCTGCCGGCCAGGCTGGGAATCTTGGCAAAAGCGGCGGCCGGCGTGGGCTTGGGCGCAGGCTCCAGCCCTTCCATGCTGGGCGCACCGATTTCGACGTGCGGCAGGGTGTCGCGCATCTGGTGGCGCTCGGTGATGGCCGCGGCCGGGTCGGGCTCGATGCTGGGCGTGTCGTGCAGCTCCTCTACCCCGTTCTGCACGGGCAGCGGCTCGGGGCCGTCGGCGGGCGGGGCCACGCGCTGCGTGGGGATGGGAACGGCGAGGGCAGGCGCGGCTACCGCAGGCGCCGGGCGCGGTGCCGGGGCGGGCGCTGGGCCCTGGCTGGCAGCAGGGGCGCCGTTAGCAGCAGCGGCAGGCGTTGCGGCATGGCCATTTTCCTGCCCGTTGGCAGCGCCATTCAGGCCACTAGTTTTTTTTTTAGCCTCGCCGTTACCGGCGGGGCTGTGCTCGCGCACAAACTGCACGGCCCCGTTCAGGTAAGCCAGCTTCATCAGCACCAGCTCCACGTGCAGGCGCTGGTTTTTGGCTTGCTTGAACTCCCGGTCGCACTGGCTGACCAGGTTCAGAGCCGAGAGCAAAAAGGCCAGGGGCGCGGCCTTAGCCTGCTGCACATACTTCTGCCGGATGCCCTCCGACACTTCCAGCAGCTGCACCGTGATGGGGTCTTTGCACACCAGCAGGCCGCGCAGGTGCTCGGCCGTGCCTACCACGAAGTTGTGCAGGTCGAAGCCGTTCTGCATTACCTCGTCGAGCAGCAGCAGGGCAGCCGAGAGGTTTTCGGCCAGCAAGGCATCGACCAGGCGGAAGTAGTAGTCGTAGTCGAGGATGTGCAGGTTCTGCACCACCTCCTTGTAGCTGAGGTTGTTTCCGCCGAAGGTGACCATCTGGTCGAACATCGACAGGGCATCGCGCAGGCCGCCGTCGGCTTTCTGGGCCAGCAGGTGCAGGGCGTCGTCTTCGGCCGTTACACCTTCCTGGGTGGCCACGTAGCGCAGGTGCTGGCGCATGTCGTCCACCTTGATGCGGCTGAAGTCGAAAATCTGGCAGCGCGACAGGATGGTGGGGATAATCTTGTGGCGCTCGGTGGTGGCCAGGATGAAGATGGCATAGCTCGGCGGCTCTTCCAGCGTCTTAAGAAAGGCGTTGAAGGCCGCGTTGGAGAGCATGTGTACCTCGTCGATGATGTAAATCTTGTACCGGCCGGCCTGGGGGGCGTAGCGCACCTGCTCCACCAGCGAGCGGATGTCTTCCACCGAGTTATTCGACGCCGCATCCAGCTCGTGCACGTTGAAGGAGGCGTTTTCCTGGAAGGCCTTGCACGACGGGCACACGCCGCAGGCTTCGGTTTCGGCCGTGAGGTTGGTGCAGTTTATCGTCTTGGCCAGAATGCGGGCGCAGGTTGTTTTGCCCACGCCGCGGGGGCCGCAAAACAGGAAGGCCTGGGCCAGGTGTTGGCTTTGAATGGCATTCTGCAGCGTGGTGGTGACGTGCTGCTGCCCGACTACGCTGCGAAACGTGGCGGGGCGGTACTTCCGGGCCGAAACGACAAAGTTTTCCATGGGTTCTACCTACAAAGTTACCCCAAAATGGGCGCGCCCGGAAGGGCTGAAGGCAATGCTTTTGGCAATTTCACCGGCTTCGGCTCCGCGCACGCGGCCATCTGCAACAGATTCAAAAGCATATGCAACAAAAACGTACGGCGCCGGGGCAAAGTGCCTTTTCCTTTGCTGCATCCTTTAACCTCTGCAGCATACTATGAAAACCCTGGTTCTTTCCGCCCTGGCCGCGGCCCTGCTTGCCACCACTGGCCTTGCCCAGACCCTGCCCCCCGCGGCACCTTCCGTGCCCGCTTCCGACGTGTACTTCGGCACTAAGGTGGACGACCCCTACCGCAACCTCGAAAACCTGGACGACGCCGCCGTGCAGCAGTGGATGAAGGCCCAGGCCCTCTACGCCCGCCAAACACTCGAAGCCATTCCGGGCCGGGCCTCGCTGCTTCGCCAGATGCAGGAAATCGACACTCGCCAGAGCGCCCGCATAACCCGCCTGCACATTGCCAACAACGACCGGTACTTCTACCTCAAAACCCGCCCCGAGGACCAGCAGCCCAAGCTGTACTGCCGCGACGGCTACCAGGGCCAGGAAGCGCTGCTGTTCGACCCCGAAAACTTTGAGCAAGGCAAAACCTACACAGTCAATGCCCTCATGCCTTCCTGGGACGGCAGCAAAGTGGCCTTCAAAATCAGCGAGAAGGGTGCCGAAGTGGGCCAGCTGCTGATTCTGGACGTGCGCTCCCGCCAGCTGTACCCCGAACGACTGGGGCCCACGGCCATCGGCGGCATTTCCTGGCTGCCCGACAACAGCCGGCTGGCTTACACCCGGATGAATAACGCCGACATCAAGTCGACCGAAGCCCGCCTCAACACCCAGGCTTACCTGCACAAGACCGGCACTTCCCAAAACCAGGACCAGGCTTACTTCTCCAATAAAGCCTACCCGGAGCTGGGTATAAAGCCCGAGGAATACCCCGAGGTGTATTATGACCAGGACACCCGGCTGGCCTTTGGCTTCCAGAGCACCGTGGACCGCTACCTGAGCATGCACTACCTGCCGGCCTCGGCGTTGTCGCAGTCGCGGCCCGCCTGGAAGCGCCTCTGCACGCCCGACCAGGAGGTAACCAATCTGGCCGGCAACGCCCAGTACCTCTATTTTACCACGTCCAAGGGTACGCCCCGCGAGAAAATTATGCGTACCTCGGCGGCCCAGCCCGACGTAGCCCACGCCGAGGTGGTGGTGCCCGAAAGCCCCGACGAGGCACTAGTTGCCGAAGAGCTGCGCGTCACGGCCGATGGGCTCTACTTCGTGCGCACCCGCAACGGAGTGGAAGCCCGACTCTACTTCCTGCCCCACGGCAGCAAGGCGGCAGTACCCATTGCCCTGCCCGCCGCGGCGGGCAGCGTGCAGCTGCAAACCAAAAACGCCCAGAGTGCCGACCTGTGGGTGAGCCTGAGCGGCTGGACCACCAGCCGCACGCGCTACCGCTACGCTCCTGCCACCAGGCAGTTTGTTTCGGAGCCGCTGTCGACGGAAATCAGCTACCCCGAGTTTGCCGACCTCACGGTGGAGGAGCTGCTGGTGCCCTCCCACGACGGGGTGCTGGTGCCGCTGTCGCTGATATACAGGAAAGGCCTGGCGCGCAACGGCAGCGCTCCCGTGCTGATGGTGGGCTACGGCTCGTACTCGGCTTCCACGGGTCCGTTTTTCTTTCCCCCCTACCTGCTCTGGGCGCAGCAAGGCGGCGTGCTGGCCGTGCCCCACGTGCGCGGCGGCGGCGAGCTGGGCGAAGCCTGGCACAAGGCCGGGCAGAAAGCCACCAAGCCCAACACCTGGAAAGACCTCATTGCCTGCGCCGAGTACCTGGTACAGAAAAGCTACACCGCCCCCGGCAAGCTGGCCATCAACGGAGTGAGTGCCGGCGGCATCCTCATCGGCCGGGCCATGACCGAGCGGCCCGACCTGTTTGCCGTGGCTATTCCCGAAGTGGGCTGTCTGAATGCCGTGCGCATGGAAAACAGCCCCAACGGCCCGGCAAATACGCCTGAGTTCGGCACTGTGGCCCGGGAAGACGAGTGCCGCGGCCTGCTGGAGATGGATGCTTACCTGCACCTGCAGCAAGGCGTGAAGTACCCCGCTACGCTTATCACGGCGGGCATAAACGACCCGCGCGTCATTGCCTGGCAGCCGGCCAAGTTTGCCGCCCGCCTGCAGGCCAGCACCGCCTCGGGCAAGCCCGTGCTGTTCTTCACCGACTACGAAGCCGGCCACGGCATCGGCGACTCCAAGCAGAAGCAGTTCGACACCATGGCCGACCTGCTGGCTTTTGGGCTGTGGCAAACCGGGCATGCGAAGTTTCAAATGCCGGCCATGGTTACCAAGTAAATAGCACCGGGCGGAAACGGCAGTCAAGAAAAAGGGATGCTCAACCTCTTGAGGCATCTTACTCACGGGAGTAACTCCACACCCTATTGCTAGCCATGGAGGAGCTACTGCAAGCAAAGCACTACGCTCAGCATGACTCCCTAATTCTAGTCCTTCCTTTTTGCTCCTGCCATGCTCATTAAGGGAAACCTTCTCCCCTACCCTGGCGTTTCTCCCCTAACCGCGTACATTTGCGGCCCGCCCGGCCTCTTGAGACCTTCCGGCGGGACTCGTTCTTTACCATTTGGGGATGACCGGAATTGACAGCTTGCGCAAATTGCGGGTAAGCGTGCCAGGAGTTGATGGAAGCTCTCCTGTAAAAAAATCTATCGAAAAACAACCGGCGACTATTCGTACGCCATGGCTGCCTAGTTTAGAATTAGGTAATGCCATCGTTCCGCCCGGGTAAGTTTCTACACCTGGGAGCTCGGAGCGTCGTAAGTAGAAAATAGCCTCTGAAGAGCTGTGATTCAGAGGCGAAGCCCAACTGCAGCTAGGGGAGTTTCAAGGGCCTGATGTGCGCCTGAGACTCCATGAAAATCCAAGCACAGATACGCACGTAGAAAGCACGTCGATTTCCTTGTCTGGACCAGGGTTCGAATCCCTGCATCTCCACAAAAAAGCCCTTCACGCAACCGTGAAGGGCTTTTTTGTTTCCGTGCACCCAAAATCGCACCCAGTAGAAGGTTATTTCGTGCTTATCCGAGGATGCTGGAGAGTGCCATGGCCAGTACCAGGGCAACGGCCAACAGGTAACGGGCCCGGCGGCCGCGCTGGGCTGGGCTGGCCCAGTGACGCACATAGTAAAGGCGGAAGCGTTGGGGTTGGTAGCGCATGCCGCAATATAGCAAAAGCCCCGACCTTATCGGCCGGGGCTTTTGTTCAGGTCTCCGGTGTTTCTCTCGGCTTTCCCGGCAGCCGGTAACGTCGGGCTAATGCGTTAGCAAAATAGCTGCCAGCGCAGCCAATGTCACCAACACCCCGCCCGCGGCGCCGGTGTAGGTGTGCCCATCGAGCAGCAACGGCTTGGCCTTGGGCATCTGCTCCAGCTGGGCCGTGCGTGCAGCCAGCGCGGCGTAATCATCTTCTCCTGCTTTGAGCTGCCCTCGGCACTGGGCCACCTGGTTGTTGGCCGTGGCCACCTGCTGGCCCTGCAGGTACAAGGAGTAGCGCAGCTCGTCGCGCTCCTGCACCGCCAGGCGGGTGCGGCGGTAGGTGGCCGTGTCAATGCCCACGAGCCGGCTCTTTACCACGTCGCCCGGGTACAGGCTCACGATGACGATGGTCTGACTATTGGCGGGGAGGGTGAGCAGGCAGCACAAGGCGCCCGCCAGGAAGGCTTTCAGCATGGTGGGTAACACTATCTAAGTGACGTTGGGCTTCGAATACCCGGCCGGCCAGGAAGGCGGCGGCCGAGTCGGACTTGCGGCGGGCCTCGCAGTCGGAGGCCTGCGTGGCGGCATGGGCCGTGGTGAGCTGCTCGGTGGTGGGTTCTCGCTCGCAGGCCAGCAGCGAGAAGGGCAGCAACAGCAGCCGCCAGAGCGACAGCCAGGAGGCAGAGTAGGCACGCATGGCTATAAGGCAGGAAGTGGCACGGTTTGCCCCGCCAGGGCGTGGGTGCAGTCATGCAGGAACTCTATCTGCCCATCGCGCACGAAGGAGTGGCAGACATAACAGGTCGGGGCGTTACTGCCCGGGTTTTCGCGGTGGTAGTCACACCAGCAACGGCCATCTTTGGCAGTACCGCCCGGTACATAATGGCCGCTGCGCACCAGCACCGACGGGCTAATGGTGGGCCGGTCGGGCGGGCCACTCAGGGACCAACACGCGCCGGGGTTGTGGGGGTTGGTGTTGATGCGGTGGCTCTCGTTGCAACCCGGGCAGCGAAAAACATAATACCCAGGCGTGTTGGAGATGGGGAGAATAACAGGCTCGCTCATTAGTACAACCAATTGGAAGCGGCGTAGATGGAGTACGCCGGGTAAAACACATCATAGACGCCGGCGCCATCGCGCCCCCCTCCCCTGCCGGTGTTGCCGCTGCGCACGATAAAGCCGCGCACCGGCCGGCCGGCTCGTACCGGGCGGCTAAATCCCACCGCCCGGCCCACGTGCCCGACCCGGCCCAGGTTCGGATAGTAGAAGGTGACGATGTGGCCCAGCCGGATGGAGTCGAGCGAGCCGCGTACCCCCGTTATGTAGAAGGTGCGGGCATCCGTGCCCAGGCTCCAGTTGCGGGCCGCCGCCGGCCACTTGGGCCAGGGCAGCCCGCTCAGGCGCTGCTGCATGTACATCTCGCAGCCGCACCAAGGGTCGCCTTTCTTCGCGCCGGCCAGGCGCTGGGCCAGCTCGACCTCCGGGCCGTCGTTGCGGCCGGTGGCCTCCCGGATGTGCAGGCGGGCGCTGCCCACCTCCAGCACCCGGGCCGCGTTACGGGCCTGCTGCGCCCGGCTGGCGGGCGCCTGCGCGGCTACTTGATGAGGGTGGCCGCCTGCCAGCAGAGCGACCAGTAGTAGAGCAGAAACAGCCAGACGCTGAGGAAGACGACGAATTTCCATTGGGGAGAGAGCAGCAGAAAGTTGGATTTGAAGTCGCCGACGGCCTGGCCTTCGGGCCCGGGCTCGGCGTTGTAGGTGCCCTGGGCCCAGTTCGGCAGGGCCGGGCTCACAAACGACATGATGAACCACACCATGGCCAGGCCCCCGAAGAAGATGCCGCAGGCAATGGCCGACTTGCCGAGCGTATCGCCCAGCGGGGGCACGGCCGACTGCACCACGTCGAGTACCTGGTCGTCATCTGCGGCGAGCTGGCCGGTGCTGACCTGCGCGGCCACGGCGGCCTGGGAGGCCCGCTGCAGCTGGGCGTACTTGACGTAGCTGAGCAGCAGCAAGGCGGCGAGAATGAAGGGAATGCGGCGGCGCACCTGGCGCAGGGCCCGTTTCCACAGGGGGCAGTATTCTTCCTGGGTCGGATTCATAAAAAAAGGGATTGGGGTTAAGTACTCGGCTCAAACTCATGAGCCGGCAGCGTGGTGATGCGGGGCGTGAAGGCCACGCGGTTGATGAAGTCGTCGATGGCCACGAAGGCATGCGCCTCGCCGGGCTGCAGCACCACCGTGTCGCCGGGCAGGTACGTCATGTAGGCCGGCGAGCTTTCCTTCCAGTAGAGCTGCCGGCCTTCCAGCACGTCGATGCGCACGGCCTGCGGCACGCGGATGCGCTCGGGGCTGCGGCATCCCTGCTGGCCCCGCACCACGAAGTAGTCGGTATGGGGCACGACGGGCTGGGGCCAGTGCTTGACGGGCAGCGCCGCCATTTCCACCCCGTCGACCCCGGGGATGGGTTGCCAGTGGTACGAGTCAACGGGCAGCTCGTGGGCCTGCCCGGCAATGTCCATGCGGAAGAGGCCGCGCACGGCCTGCACTTCGCGGTGTATTTCGGCTAAGGCTTCCACCAGCTGGGCCCGCTCGGTTGCGTTGAGACTGGTCATGGGCGTTGGAGTAAGGTTGTGAGCATCTGGGTGAGCTGCCCCTCGATGCGGGTCAGCGCATCTTTCGTGGCGTCGATTTTGGTTTTGTTTTCCAGTTCGCTTTTGGCGTTCTGGTTGACATCAAGGGCCAGCTTTTTAAGGGCATCGGCCTGCTTTTCCAGCTCCAACTGGAAGTTGGTGTGCTGGGCTTTGTTCTCTTCGGCCTGCACCTTCAGGGCCTTCACGGCGGCGTCGCGCTCGGCTTCGGCCGCGGCCAGCTTCTCTTTGTGTTTATCGCCCCGGCCGAGCCGGCGCCCAATCCACAGCAGCACAAACGGCATGACCACCACCTTCAGAATATCCACCGCCCAGGCCGGCACCAGGTCGGGAACTTGCAGCAGCAGCGCAGAAAACAGGGAGGGAAGCATGGGGTAGACAGCTAATAAGCGGTGCAGAAAAAAGATTACAGGCCGGCAGGCCTGGGCAGGGGTTTGAAGTCAGCGGGGGCGAGCACCGCCACGGTGAGCGGGTGCCCGTCGAAAATTTCAGGGAACAACTCGGCGCAGCTAACCGCGCAGGCGAAGTCGCCATTTACCAGCTCGCGGCTGGCGAATTGGTCGCGCTCGTTGGTGTAGCCCTGGTAGTTGTCGTGAATTTCCCGGGGAATGATGAGGTAGGGGGCCTTTGCCATGTTTATGCGTGTTGGCGTTTGAGGGTGGTTTGCAAGGTGTGAACGGCCACGTACATGGGCCACGCAATCGCAACGGGCATGGCCGTGCCCAGGTCCAGGTAGCCGATGAAGCCTTCGTAGTAGCCGTATTTCTCGCCGCTGGACAGGTTCAACACGCCGATGGTGACGTTGGGCGTGGGCGGGACGGCGTGGGCCGTGGCCGTGGGGGTGCCGGAGCCCATGAGGACGCCGTTGCTATAGGGGTACAGCACCGAGTTGGGTGTTCCCCCCTGGCGGGTGAGCATGACGCAGCGGTGAGCCGTGGTCGAGGCCGTGCCCGGCTGCGCCCCGTAGGCACCGTAAAACACCACGCCGCCGCTGGTGCTGTTGTGGGGGCCGATGAACAGGCCCCGGCTGGAATCGTGGTAGGAGCCGAAGGCGTACTTATCCGTGGGCGTCACGGGGCCGGTGCCGTAGAGGCAGGCGCTTATTCCCGTGGCCTGGGTGACGTTGGCGTTGGGGCTCCAATTCGTGTCGGCCCACTGGCTGGTGCCGTTGGCGGCCATGCCGCGCCCGCTGTGGGAGAGGGTGCCGCCCACGTAGGTGAGGGCAAAGGCCGCGTTGCTCACCACCGGGTTTTTCAGGTTCAGCCGGTGGGCCGTGTCGGTGCCGCCCACAAACGGGTAAATGACTTGCTTCGTGTCCCAGCCGCCGCAGGCCTTGGCCTCAACGACGAAACGGTGGATGGCTTGGTGAATCACGGCCCCGGTGGTTTCGTAGGCCGTGCCGGCATACATGACGGCGGAGGTGTTGGGAATGCCGGCGTTGGCGAGAAAGGTGGCCGCGTCGGCATCGTAGAACACGGTCGCCGCGTAGCTCTCGCTGGGCATGAGCAGGCGCCCGCCCGGGGCCAGCAGCTGCCCGTTGGAGCTGAGGGCGTAGCCGGCGCGGGCTTCTTCGGGTACGCCGGCGAAGGCCAGCAGGCCCGCCAGAATCAGTGCCCGCACGGAAGACGTAAACAGTCGCATCGGGTTAGGATTTTATACTGCGCACCCAGGTCAGCGTGCCGCTGCCCCCGGGCCGGTAGGTGTAGATGTAAGCCCCGTTGATAAAGGAGTCTCCGGCGTACACGCCGGTGGTCATGGCGCTGGTGAGCGTCACCACCTCGCCGTTACTCCAGGTAGCGGCCAGCACGGCGCCCGTAACCGTGGCGTTGTCCTTGATGGCGTAAGGGTCGCGGCTCACGTAGAAGTCGCGCACGGCCTTCACCGAGGGGTACTTCGTGTTGCTGCTGCTGTCGCTGAGGTCGGTGGCCTTGTTGGCGGTGGCTTCTTTGGCAGCGAGTGCGTTGGCCAGGTCCGACTGGTCAGCCAGCAACCCGGTGATGCTGCCCCAGGTACCACCGCCCCCGCCGCTGCTGGCGGTGTAGGTGTTGGCTGTGAGGTTGTATTGCCAGAGCCCGGTCTGCCCTGCGCGGGTGGCCCCCTCCATGATGAACGGTGCGGCAGATGTGGCAAACATGCCGGTAACAGTACCGCCGTTGGCATCGGTAATCCGGTACACCCGACCAGGGCTGGGGGTCTGGCCATCGGCAAACAGGTCGAGCAGCGCCTGGCGCGTGGTCGTATGAAACCGCTCGGTGAAGGCGGCAATCATGGCCTGCTGGTCGGTGTAGGTCAGGCCTGCCCCCGGTGAAAACTCTTCGTAGTTGGCATTATTCCCCCCGTCTGGCGGCGCCGGAATCAGCGCCGGCGGCCCGCCGGCCGGTACCAACGGCTGGAGCACCCGGAACAGGCGCAGCACATTGTCTGTGCCCCGATACTTCGCTTCGTAGCCTGCCGCAGCGGCTTGCGTCCGGTCCAGGTACGGGTACCCAGCCACGGCCCCGGCGAAGCTGTTGGCCTCAACCCACTCGCAGCGCACGGTAGTCGGGTCGTTGCTGCCGTCGATGTAAGCCAGGAAGCCCGCCGGGGCTACCAAGGTACTATTCTGCGACACCAAGTAGATTTTGGGCGGCTCGATAACGCCGGCCAGGAAGTCGGCTACATTGGCCGAGTTCTGCACGTAGCAGCTGGTGCCCACGGTGAGCACGCCGGCGGTCTCCAGCTGGCCGCGCAGCACCATGTTGGGCACAATCTTGTCGGTGCCCCGGAGTTTGTTGGTTGCCAGCAGGGCGGGCAAATCAGCCGGCACAATGACGCTATCAACAAACTCGTCGAGCACGCTGATGAGCCCGCCGCCCCGCGTCTTATCGGCGGGGCCGCCGGCTACGACCTTGATGAATTGCCGGAACAGGGCTTTGAGTTGGGTACGGGTTACAGGCATCGCTTAAATGGCGGTCATGGTCAGCCCTCCGGAGCGGGGGCGGCGGGTGGAAGAAGCGCAGGCCGGGCGGCCCACCGGCCCGCGGTACACCTGCAGGGCGGCCACCAACAAGGCCTGGTAGTGGGCACACTTGGCCGAGGCATCGGCCCGCATCTCGGCGCGCTGCTGCCCGCTGATGGGCATGTGGCCCACTTCGCTGATGGTTTCCACGCCGTTGGCCGTGATGTGGGCGCCGTGGTCGAGCAGGAAGCGCCGGTAGGTGTGGTAGCAGAGCAGCGGCCGCACGGCCGCGTACAGCCGGTGGCGGCGCCAGAAGGCCACCACGTCGGGGTCCTCGGAGGCCTCGCCGGCCAGAATGTATTCTTCTTTCTGGGTCGGCGTCAGGGCGTAGTAGGCCGACAGGGCGGTTTCCTCGTCGGCCCGCAGCTGCGGCAGCACGTCGAAGGTGTGCGCGTCGCGGATGGCCGGGTTGATGAGCAGCGGAGCGATGTTGACCGAGAGCCGGGTGTAGTCCGACAGGTCGGCCTGGGAGATGAGCAGGTTCATTTGGCGGCGGGCTTCTGGGCTTTGGGGCGAGGGGTTTGGACCGTGATGGGGGCCAGGCCGGCCAGGCTGCGGATTTCAGCGGAGGTCAGCTCTTCCAGCACCTTGGTGGCCACCAGCGGCGACATGCCGTTGAGGGCCTTCAGGGTTTTTTCGGCCTGCGTATCCTGCGGCTTCTCCAGCGGGGGCAGGCCCTGCACGGCCCGCAGCTCGTCGTCGGTCATCTTGGCCACCACGGCCTGGTCGATGTATTCGACCGGGTTGAGTGGCGTCACGCCGAAGTCCAAGCTGGGAAAGAGGTGGCCCAGCGCGTGGGTGATCAACACCCGGCGGGGCTCGACCACCAGGTTGAACAGCTTAATTGAGTTGACAATTTGCTGGTTGTTGCCCAGCAGCCCAGGCTCCGACACGCCGCACAGCACCGGGGGTACCCCAAACCGGCGGTACACCTTGCCCTCGATGCGGGCCGTCATGTCGGAGAGTCCTTTGCTGTTGGGCCCCTTGTCTACCCAGTCAATCTGCGGTTTTTCGGTTTCCGACTCCACGACGTTGAGCAGGATGCTGGCCTCGCTCTCCGCCCCTTTCAATTCCTTGAGCTGGGTTTTAATGGCCGTCAAATCCGGCGATTCCATGTAAGGCTCGTCGTCGGCGGTCTGGCCTTCGCCAGGCTGCCAGCCGGGCTGCGCCGGCACATCGTCGTACTTTTTGCCGACCAACGTCAGCACGGCATCCGGGAAGAAGCCGTTTTTAATCTGCTTGCGGTCGTAGCGCGGCAGCGCAGCATCCGATTCGAGGTCTTCTTTGGAGGCCCAGAAGTGGGGCACCGGGTACAGCTCCCGGCCCGGGCGCTTCTCGAACACGTGCCAGCAGTGCCCCCAGTACCCCTCCTCGCTGCCCACGGCAGCCACCACCTGCTCGCTGATTTCCGCGGCCGAGGCCTGCGGGTCGTAGGGCAGGTAGATGCGGTTCTCGGCCGCCGGCATCTTGCCCTGTGCCAGCTTCAGGTTCAGGATGAAGCGGGGCCCGCCTTTCTCGCGGCGCACGCAATCGGTCTGCCCGCAGTACACCTCCCCTACTTCGCCGCCAAAGGTGAAGCGGATAAAGAGCACCACGCCCAGGCCCAGGGCCGCGTAGTGTTTCATCTCGCCCAGCAGCTGGTTGAAGGTTTGCCCGGGGTTGGCCATGCGGCCGGCCACGTCCTTGCTGGCAAAGCCGCGGCCGCCGATGAACTGCGCCAGGCGGTCGAGGCAGGTCTCGGCCGTGCCCGAATCGTACACGACGCGCAGGATTTCCTGCGGCAACTGGTTGTTGCTGCCCCAGGGTTCGGGTTTAATCGTGCCTGCCGGGCCCTCCGGCGTGGCCGGCAGGGCCGTCGGCACGTACCCGGTACGAATCAGAGCAGTGGCAGGGGTGCGGAACTTGGGGCGGGGCGTGGCAGCCATGGGAAAACAGGGGGTTGAGTCGAAAAAAGCCCGCCTATTTTCAAAAGACGGGCTTTTTCAGTATCTTTAGAGCATGGATGAAGCCCTGAAAACCTGTGCGATATGCGGTGTAGAGAAGCCTCTGAGTAAGTTTCGCAAGAACCGAAAAACCAGAAAGTGTATGGCTTGCGAAAGTCAGCGTGACAAGAATCGTAGAAAGGCTGATTACCGGGCCTACATGCTGGAGGTCGCTCGCACAAGGGCTAAAGCCGTAGGTCGTGAATGCTCGATAACGCTCGACGACATTGTTGTTCCGACCCATTGCCCACTACTCGGTATTCCGCTTCGTCTTTCGGGTGACAGGGGGCACAGACCTTCGCTCGACAGGAAAGACAACGCCATTGACTATGTGAAAGGCAACGTGTTTGTCATTTCCCAACGCGCCAACAGCCTCAAGGGCGGCCTGTCAGTTGAACAATTGGCCATGTTCGCTCACAACCTGTTAGCCTACATTGGTAAGCCTTAAAAAGCCCGCCCTCAGGCGGGCTTTTCAGGCAACTAGACAGGTCGGCGCTTACTGGGCGTCGCCCTCCTGGGGCTTGGTCGCCTCGGCCAACTGCTTTTCCAGGCCCGCGTAGTCCTTCTGCAGCTGGGCCAGCTGCTTCTGGGTAGCGGCGTGGGCGTCTTTTTCGGCCTTCAGCGCATCCTTGGCCGTTTTGGTGTCGGCTTTGGCTTTGGCAACGGCCTCCGACTCGGCCTTTTTGTCGGCTTCCTCCTGGGATGCGGCCGGCTTGGCGCCTTTTTCGATGATGATTTTGTCAAACCCGAGCTTGCGCAGGGCCTTGGCATCGTCATCGGTGAGGGTGTCGAGCGTCACGGCCTTGCCGTAGCTCTCGTGCACGAGGGTTTCGTTTTCGAACCCGGGGGCGAAGGTGTACTTGGAATCTGCCATGAGGTCGGGGTGTAAAACGCGAGTGGCCTCGCGGATGTAAGAGGTGAGAAAACGGAAATAATCGGCGTACTGGCACTGCCGGCAGCTGCCGGGCGCTTCGCCGCGGATGGCGGCGTAGAGGCCGGCCAGCTCGGCCAGGCCCTCGGCTTGGCGGCGCTCGGTGAGCGGGGTGCCGATGTAGGCCTCGGCCCGGTCCAGCAGCTCCTGGGTATAGGCGAGGGCCATGGCCGCTTAAATGACGTCGGCCACGCAGAGCGCGTCCAGGTACGCTTTCGAAGCGGCCAGCTGGGTGAGGCCCGAGGTGCCCACGGGCGCTTCGAAGAAGATGGGCAGGTCCTGCTCGTTGCCCTTGAGGGTAACTTTCAGGATGTTGCTCGCATCGCCGATGGCCGTGCCGCTGCCGTCTTCGCCTTCGAAGGTGTCGTCGCCAAACTCGGCGAAGTGCTGGCGGATGGTGCCGGCGTTGGTTTCCACAAACACCGTCTTGTTGTCGGCGCGCAGGAACTCCATGATGGCGTTCTTCTCGGCCTCGGTGTTGTAGCGGAACTCCAGCGCCACCGCCTGCTCGACGTTGACGGCGCCCTCCTCGTTTTTGCTGAGCTTGTTGGTCGTGTTGCCCTTGCGGGCCCGGCCCGTGGCCTTGATGCCCTCGGCATCGGCTACCAGCGTGAAGCCCGACAGGCTGCCGTTGGTGGCATAGGTTTTGGCGCCGGTGAAGTCGCTGGTGTGGAATACCCACACACGGTTTTTAATGCCGCCGCTCACCGCGCAGGCGCGGCTCACCACGTTTTTGCTGAGCTTGTTGCAGGTGTCTGCCATAAAACGGTTCTCCTTTCAAAAGAGCCCCCGGCGCGGGGCCGGGGGCAGTGAATACTTTAGTGACGGGCCGCTTAGATGGCGAAGGCTACCAGTCGGTCGTAGGCGAACCCGGCGCCGAGGCGGAACAGCACGCGCCACCAGTTGATGCGGGTCTTGGCCTCGTACTTGAACTCGGCCGTGGTCATGTCGCTCTCCAGGTCGGTGGCCCAGACGAGGTTGCGGGGCACGGTGTACAGGGCCAGGTGGGGCGAGGTACCGCCGGCAAAGTCGGCCTTGATGTACTGCTCCCACAGCTTCAGCTGCTTCACTTCCTGGCCGTCGAAGGTGACTTTCTTGGTCACCTTGTCGTACTCGAACTTGCTCTTATCCTCGGGAATCACCGTCTGCGCGCGGTTTTTGGCCAGGCGGTACAGGCTCTTGCTGAGGTAGAAGGCTTTCTGGTCTTCGTCGATGTCCTGCAGCTCGTCGCTGCTGTTGTCCATCAGGTCTTGCAGCAGGTCGTCGATGAGCGCAGGCGTCGCCTCCAGCGCAGCGAAGTTGATGGCCGCGCCGCGGTACATGCCGTTGGCGGCGGTGCTGCCGGCCACGGCGTTTTTGGTGAGCAGCTTCTTGCGCAGGCCGTCGGTCTGGTTGTAGTCGCGGCTGGCGCTGGCCTTGTCGCCCAGCATCCAAATGCGCAGCGCGTCGCGGTACACCACGGGCGATACCTGCTCGTTGAGGGCCAGGTCGAGCAGGTCGCCGATAACGCCCTGCTGCTCGGCCGTGAGCTTGGCCACGCCGCCCTCCAGGTACACGCGCACCAGCTTCTCGATTTCGGTACCGGTCAGGTCCGAGTCGGTGGCATGGCCCTGCGCGAGCATGCCCTGCAGGATGGTGCCTTCGAAGGTCTCGGCGCAGTCTTCGTCCTGGGCCACCAGCTTGTCCACCGTCAGGCTGTTGGTGGTCCAGGCGGCCAGCTTGCCGGTGCCCACGAATTCACCGCATCCGGTGTCTTTGACGGTGACCTTGTCCTTGGCCAGCAGGCCGGCCAGGATGGTCTCCGTCTTAATGTTTTCAATGACGCGAAAGCCCAACTCCTGCAGGGTCGGCACTTTGCGGGCCGGCTGGGCCACGATGGAAACGGGCGGCCGGTAGGCGGGGGTATTTTCGAAGAAGGGCATCGGTATCGAGGCTTAGGCGAAAAAAAGATTTACTGGGGACGGACGGGAACAGCAGCCGAAAGGGCCTACAGCGTGCTATGGTGGGCGGCTTTGGGCTTGGGCGTGCTGGCCTTCGGGTCGGGGCCCTGCGAGCCGGTGGCCGTTTTGGCGCGGGGTGCGGAGGGTACGACCTTGCTGAAGGCCTGCACTTTCTCGGCGACTTCGTCCAGTCGTTTGGAGAAGGGCGCCATCGCCGCCGTAACGGCCGCGGTAATAGCAGCGGCGCTAGCCGGCTCTTCCTCGCTGCTGGCCTCCGAAGCCGTGGCAATGGATTCTACCACGCCATCGGTTACGGTGATGTCGCGGCCATCTTCGGTTTCGTACACGCCGTCGGCGGTGACCACGGTCAGGGCCTCGTCGTTGTACACGGCCGAGCCTTCCACCAGCTCGCCGTCGGTGTAGAGGGTGCCGGCGCCCTCGGCCAGGACAGTGCCCACGACTTCCGAGGTGGGTACCTC
The DNA here is from genome assembly GCF_039541835.1 of Hymenobacter saemangeumensis. NCBI lineage: Bacteria > Pseudomonadati > Bacteroidota > Cytophagia > Cytophagales > Hymenobacteraceae > Hymenobacter > Hymenobacter saemangeumensis. The sequence continues at coordinate 52,435 of NZ_BAABGZ010000066.1, forward strand.
GACTTCGGCGCCTTCCATCGTGATGGTAACGCCCATCTGCTTGGCGAAGGCGGCAACAGCTTGCTGCTTGGGGGTGAGCTTAGCGGGGGCGTTCCCGGCGGGAGGCGTAGCCGGCGCGGCGGCGGAACGACGGGGGGCAGCATTGCTGCCCGGGGTAGTTTTCTTTGTGGCCATAGGGGCAGGGGATTGAGGACGCACAGCGGCGCCGGGTTTGGCTTTGGGAGTTGGGACGGCGGCGCGGGTGCGCTGGGACGCCCGGGCCACGATGCCGGCGAACTTGGCGCGCCGGGCACGCGCCTGGGCATCGGTAAGCTCCGGGGCTGCTTTGGGGGCAATGGGGATAACCTTCGTTACCAGGCCAGCGGCCAGGGCCTCGGATGCGGTGAAGAAGGTGTCCTTGCTCATCCATTCCTCGACCACTTCCACCGGCTGGCCCGTGCGGGCGACATAGATGTCGCGCAGGGCTTCGTGCACGCCGGTGAGCCCCTTCAGGCCGGAGGCAACCTGCGTGACCGTACCACTCGCATCGACGGCGGGGCCGTGCACCATGATTTGGGCGCTGGCGTCGATTTCGCAGACATCACCAGCGAGCATGATAATGGTGGCCATGCTGGCGGCAAAAGATAGGATGCGGGTGCGTACCGGAATGCCCAGGCCCTGAACGTAGTTGTAGATTTCGGTGCCATCGAAGGTCGAGCCACCGAAGCAGGTACCGATTTCAAAGCACAGGCTGTCCACCGTTTCGCCCATGTATTGCGCCCATTCTACCTGCATGCGCACATCCTCGGCGCTGGTGGCCATCTCGAACTCGAACGTATCCCAGTTGAACGTCGATTCGCCGATGTATTTCTGAAGTTTGATAACGAGTTCGGCCATGGTGCAGGGCGCCGTTGGGGCGCTGTGCAACAAAACTCAACTGCTTATAAGGGGGCCAGCAACTTCTGTTCTGAAATTGCTCTGGTATTCCTCTAATTCTACTCTATATGCCCCAGTTGCACCTGGCCCCCACCCAATCCACGGTAGATACCATTCGCCGGTTGGCCCAGAAGGAAGGCATTTCGGTGAATGCGTACCTGGTGCCGTTTCTCAACGACATTGCCGAGGGCCGTCTGGTGCGGGTGCCGCACTACCCGGCTCCCCAGCGCGAGCAGTCAAAAGCGGCGTAACTTAGCGCCGTGCCAATTACGCTGCCCCTTCACGACCCGTTCATTGACGGCAGTGCGCCCGAGTATGAGCCTGGCACATGCTCGCTCACGCAGAAGATTCTGGAAGCGGTGATGGAAAAAGACTTTCCCACCGTCGCCGCCCTGGGCATTGAGGTGTATGCCGAGCGGCTCATGCGGGTAGAGTACACCCACGGCGCGCAGGCTTGGTACTTGGATTGGAACCCGCCCTTGCCAGGCTACTGCGTGGTATTTATGGAGCCCTGGGGCTCGGCTGTGGGCCCGGACGGGGAAATGCAAACCACGATGAAGTATAAGACTGGCTTACAAGCAGCCGCCCGGGCCGAGGAAGTTCGGCGGTGGATTGCGCCCGAGGTATAGCACATCAGCAGATTTTTCTTACCTTTCGCCTGCTATGAAAAATCTACTACTTATTTGCACTCTGGCCGCTGGGCTGCTGGGTGCCTGTTCTCGCACAACGGAAGAGGACCCTGCACCAGCGGTGCGGCCTTACAGTGAACTAAAGAAGATTACCCCTGACTAAGCCCGCCCGTAAGGCCGGGCTTTTTTTTGCACAGCGCCCAGCCGACAGCCCGCCGCACTCACTCCCGTTGGTCGCTCAGAAGCCTATCGAGCTTCGCTCCGATAAACCGGGCAACGATTAGCTTTTACAGTGGGCTGCTTGCCCTGGGGCGGAACATAGTTAAATTCTAATTCTACAACAAGGCGTGAGCGGGCAAAAAAGACATGTACTTAGCCGTGTAAGTATTGACTTTTGATAAATACTTGTACCTTTACCTGAAATAGTAGCACCATGAAACCGCAAGACATTAAGCCGCGCCGCAAAGCCCTAGGTTGGAGCCAAGCTGAGCTTGGGGCAAAAATTGGCCTCACAAACGAGAAAAGCGCCAAAACCCTTATTTCTGCTTATGAAAAAGCCGACAAGGCAGACGGGCTTGTGAGTGAGGAACGTCTAGCCGCTATCGATGCAGCCCTAAGCGCAGAGGAGCAAGTGCGCCGGGATTTTGAAGCCTTCAGGGCGGGGCGGGGCTTAAAATAAGGGTACGTATGAGGTGGTCCGATTACGCTGGACAGTTTAGGGCATTAAGTTGAAGAAGGTGTTGATGAGTATGATAAGGCGTCTGGTAGTCG
>NZ_BAABGZ010000067.1:0-69954 GCF_039541835.1 Hymenobacter saemangeumensis
CAAAGTCAAGCGCAAGCGCCTGGCCTGGGACGACACCTTTCTTGACCGCCTGTTAGCCCAACTGGCCGAATGCGTTTAGTCTGGGGCAAACCCAATATTGTTTGGTAGGGTATCTTGCACAGCTTCTTTTGGCTGGTGCTGCTCATGAACTCATTTCCCCTCCGACGTATGCTGGCTGCCGGGCTCCTGCTCGTGGTGCTGCTGCTGGCGCTGGGGGCCTGGCTGCTGGGCTCGGCCTGGGGGCGCAAGCGCATCGAGCAGGAAGTGCGCAGCCACCTGACCAAGGACTCCGAGCTGGTGCTGGCGCCGTTTGAGGTCGACATCTCGCCCTGGCGCGACTTTCCCCACCTCACGGCGTCGCTGCACCACTTCAGCCTTACCGACACCACCGGCGGGCAGCCCCTGCCCGTGCTGCGCTTTGCGCGGGCCGACCTGCGCCTGGACCTGGCCCACCTGCTGCGGCGGCAGCTGCGCGTGACGCGGCTCAGCTTTTACGACGGCGTGTTTCAGGAGCGCACCGACCCCCAGGGCCGCCGCTGGGGCCTGCGCGGGCGCCGCGCCCGCGGCCCGGCCCGCCCCCCCGACCCACGGCTGGGCCTGGACTCGGTGCTGCTGGACAACTGCCGGGTGCAGACCCGCAATGAGTACACCCGCAACGCCGTGAATGCCCACCTGCAGCTGGGACGGCTGCGGGCCCGGCTGCGCGGCGGCGTGCTGCAGCTCGACGGGCAGCTGAGCGGCCGGCTCGACTCGCTGCGCACCCGCACGGGCGTGCTGTTTCGGAACGAGGATGTGCAGGCCCGGGTAAACTACCGCTACCTGTTCGGCCAGCGCCGCGGCCTTATCTGGAACACGGCGGCCACCCTCAACGGCGACACCATCCGGGTGAGCGGCACGCACACAGCGGCGCTGGACCGGCCGGTGGGCACGGTAGTGCACCTGCGCTTTGAGGGGCAGCAGCCCCTGCTGGCTGTGCTGGAAGCGGCCCTGCCGCCCAGCCTGCGGCCCTTTCTGGAAGGCGCCCGCAGCCGCAGCAAGGCCCACATCCGCTACACCATCTCGGGCCTGAGCGCACCCACCATCCGGCCCCACAACGTGCTGCAGTTTGGGCTGGACGGGGCCAGCATCGCCTGGGTCGACCGCTCCCGGCGCATCAGCCGCTGGGACCTGCGCGGCACCTACGACAACGGCCCCGAGCACCGGCCCCGCTCGGCCTCCCTTACCCTGGAGCGCTGCCGCCTCTACTCCTCGGCCGGGCAGCTCGACATTGCCCTGCGCCTGCACAACTTCCTGCAGCCCGTGCTCGACGCCCACCTGCTGGGCCGCACCGAGCTGCCCGAGCTGGCGGCCGTGGTGGCGCCCGGCCTCTGGCAGGCCCGGCACGGCGTGGCCGACGTGGATGTGCGCCTGCGCGGCCCCCTGCCGGCCGCAGGGCAGCGCGCCACGCTCATGAAGGCCCAGCAAAACCTGTCGGTGCGCGGCACGGTCACGCTGCAGAACGCTTCCTTCCTGCTGCTGCACCGCAACGCCAGCGTGTCGGACCTGAACGTGCGCATAGGCTTGCGCGACAGCCTCTGGCAGCTGTCCAACGCCGCCGGCCAGCTGGACCGCATGCGCTTCCGGGCTTCGGCAACTACGCTGCACCTCTTCGACTACCTCACCGACCAGCACCCTACCACGGAAATTGCCGGGGATTTTTCGGTGGATGAGCTCAACGTGGCCGACCTGCGCCAGCTGCTGCGGCCGCTGCCGAAGGGCCAACGCTCGCCGGGGGCCGGCAAGCGCCGCAAGCGGGCCCGGCCGGCCCCCGGCGAGTTGGCCGCCAGCCTGGCCAGCAGCCTGATACCACCCGGCCTGCACCTGCGGGCCAGCCTGCGCTGCCAGCGCCTGGTGCTGGCCGCCGATACGCTGAGCAACCTGGCCGTGACGGTGCGCCACGACGGGCAGCAGGTGCAGCTGCTCGACCTGGCCGGCGACGTGTGGGGCGGGCGCGTGCAGGGCAGGCTGGACTGGCCCACCGACACCAGCAACCGCGTGGCGCCGGTGAACTACCAGCTGGGCATCCGCTTTGGCACCATCAACTACCGGCAGCTGCTGGCCCGGCTGCTGCGCCCGCCCCGCCGCTCCAGCAAAGCCCCCAAAAGCCCCGCCCTGAGCGAGCTGATACTGGCGGCCAACGGCAAGATGAGCTGGGACATTGCCGCCGTGGAGCTGCCCGACGGCCAGCACCTGCGCAACCTTGCCATGCGCCTGAACAAAACGGGCTCCACCATGCGCATGCCCTTTCTGCGCTTTGAGGCCCCGCAGGGCGGCACCGGCTCGGCCTCGGGCTCGGCCCGGGTGGCCAACATGCGCATTGCCGCCGCCGATGCCAACGTCAGCCTGCGCTACCCCACCCTCGACGTGCAGGACTTGCTGCGCATGATTGGCAGCCTGACGGAAAAGCCCGACTCGGTACCGGCGGCCCGCACGGCCGCCCGCGCCGAGCGCAAGGCCCGCCGCATCGAGGAAAACAGCAGCGGCCTGCTCTCCAACGGCGTGCTCACGGCCCTGCTGCGGGTGCAGGCCGACCAAGTGCGCTACGCCGATATTCAGGGCAGTGACTTTCGCCTGGTAACGCACCTGCGCGATGGCGAAGCCCGGGTCGACGACTGCTCGCTGGAGGCCTTTCAGGGCCGCATCAGCCTGCGCGGGCGCCTGCTTACCACGGAGGGCCGCGACAAGCACCCGCTGCACGTTCAGGCATTGTTTCAGGACATTCAGCTCGCCGACCTGTTCACCACGGCCCGAGCCATGGGGCTTAACGTGCTCACCGGCGACAATGTGCGGGGCACCCTGCGCTGCGCCGCCGACCTGCACACCGACCTGGATGCTGCCTTCCTGCCCGCCATGAACCACACCTTCGGCTACCTGCGCACCGACATCAGCGGCCTGGAGCTGATTGAGGTGGAAGCCCTGGAGCAGAGTCTCAAGTTTATGAAAGCCGAGCGCACCAGCCACCTCTACTTCGAGCCGGTGAGCAGCTCTTTCATCCTAACCCAGGGCCAGCTGCTTATTCCCCGCCTGCGCCTGAACAGCAACCTGTCTAACCTCGAAATCAGCGGCACCTACGTGCTCGATGGCCGCGCCAACCTCTTTGTGGGCCTGAGCCCGCTGCAGGCTTTGTTTGGCAACAACGACAAGCGGGTGGAGCGCATTCAGAACGGCGAGCTGCTGGCCCGCCCCAAGAGCAAGCTCACCTACGTGAGCCTGAGCCGCCCCTATCCCGGTGTGAAGTACAAGGTGCGCCTGTTTCAGAAAGACGAGCACCGCGAGCAGCAGGCTGCCCTGCGCCTGCAGTACCGCCAGCTCCTCAGCCAGCGCCTCGACACCACCCTGCACCTGTTGCGGTAGACACAGGCTGTAGGCCAGGCACGAAGTGCTGGCTCACAAAAAAGACCCGGCCAGCCGGCCGGGCCCTTTCTCCTACCGGGCCCATTCCCAGGTGCCCACGCACGGTTTCACTCCTGAAAACCCGTACCTGGCTGATGCCGGCGAGTGCGCAAATCCACAAAGGCAGCCAACATTTAAGCTGATATTAGATTTAAGTCGGCTACTCTTGCCATTCCGCCAACGCAAGTCTTATCTTGCCACGGAATTATACAACCACGGCTTTGGTGCGCCAAGCCTTTTGCCCTGCCTGCTTATGACCCGGCTGCTGCCTGCCCTCACCGGCCTTCTCTTTGCCCTGTCTTTCACCGCGGCCGCGCAGTCGGCAGGACCTGTAGCCGACAGCCCCGCCGAAGAGCGCAAGCTTTCCCTGCGCGGGCCCGAGCATGCCCGGCTCGTGCGCGAGCTGCTGACCTATGAGACCCGCAACATCCGGCAGTTTCTCAGCTCCGAGGTTATTCTTCGCTACGACGGCTTTGTGTACGTGTTGATAAACAACGCCACGCTGGCCGCGGTGAACGGCGGCCACTACTCCGTCACGTTCTTCAACGCCCAAAACATTCCCCTGCAAACTACTACCGGCAACTTTGGCCCCATGCCTCCCGGTGGCAGCCGCAATGAGTTTGTGCGCTTTGACCTGCCCACCCGCGCCACCCGGGCCGTGCTGACCGTAAGCCACGCCCAGGCGGAATAGCCGGCCGCTTATGCGCCACTTGGGTAGCGTAGGCTGCTACACCGCGCCCCGGCGCATCAGCCCCAGGTAGATGATGGCGGATAGCAGGAAGCCCACAAACCAGGCGTAGCTGTACACTGCCACCAGCCAGGGCCACACCACGCCTTTATCCAGGGCGCCCACGGCTACCAGGAAGCCGGGGATGTTGGGCAGCACGCCCAGCACCAGGGCCAGCATGGCCGCCGAATTGATGCCCTTGCCGTAGCTGTAGCGGCCCTGGTAGCGGTACAGCTCATCTACCACCAGCTGCTGCTTGCGCAGCAGGTAGTAGTCGGCTATCATGATGCCGCCGATGGGGCCCAGCAGGGCCGAGTAGCCCACCAGCCAGGTGAAGATGTAGCCCGAGGGGTCGGCAATGAGCTTCCAGGGGAAGATGAGCAGGCCAATGACGCCGGTGATGTAGCCGCCGGTCTTGAAGCTGATGCGGCTGGGCGCGAGGTTGGCAAAGTCGTTGGCCGGGCTCACGATGTTGGCGGCAATGTTGGTGGCCAGCGTGGACAGGGCCACGGCCAGCATGGCAAAGCTCACCAGCAGCTTGCTGTCGAACTTGCCGGCCAGCACCACCGGGTCCCAGATGGTTTTGCCGTAGATGACAAAGGTGGCCGAGGTCACGACCACGCCCACGAAGGAAAACATGGTCATGGACGGCGGCAAGCCCAGGGCCTGCCCCCACACCTGGGCCCGCTGGCTGGTGGCGTAGCGGGTGAAGTCGGGAATGTTGAGCGAGAGCGTGGCCCAGAAGCCCACCATGCCGGTAAGGGATGGAAAGAAGAAAGCCCAGAACGCCGCCGAATCGGCAAACTTGGCCGGCTGCGCCAGAATGGGCCCCAGGCCATTGCCGGCCGAAATTGCCCACCATAGCAAAGCCAGGGCGGCCACGGGTAGGAAAAACGCCTTAAACACCAGCAGCTTGCGGATGCTCTCGACGCCTTTGTGCACCACGTACATGTTCAGGGCCCAGAACAGCACGAACAGCAGCGCCGGCCCCGTGGCCAGGCCCCAGCTGGCGGGAAACACGGCGGGCAGCGTGCCCAGGCCGGGCAGCCACAGCACGGCCATCTGGTACAGGGCGTAGCCCCCAATCCAGGTTTGGATGCCGAACCAGCCGCAGGCGATGAAGGCCCGCAGCAAGGCCGGCACGTTGGCCCCGCGCACACCAAAGCTGGCCCGGGCAAACACCGGGAAGGGAATGCCGTACTCGGCCCCGGCCCGGCCGTTCAGCAGCATGGGCACCAGCACGATGGTGTTGCCCAGGAAGATGGTGAGCAGGGCCTGCCACCAGTTCATGCCGCCCTCAATGAGGGAGCTGGCCAGCATGTAGGTGGGAATGCACAGGCTCATGCTAATCCAGAGCGCGGCGTAGTTGCCGGTGCCCCAGGTGCGCTGGGCCGGCAGCACCGGCGCCAAGTCCTCGCTGATAAGGCCGGCGTCGTAGGAGGTGGTTTGCTCGCTGGGGCGGGGTAAAGTGGGGTTCATGGCAAGGCAGTTGGCAGGTAAGGGCTTGCAATGTAAGCGGAATGGCCTATGAAGGTCAATACTTTCTCCGCGCCCCCTGGCCTCAAACATGAAATAACGATAAGCTCGGCATGAACCTCGCCGCGCTTCCGTCAGTATCTGCCGGCTTTGGAAGGAGTTAAAGGTTGAGAGTTAACAGCTGCTGTTGCGTAGGTAGTGCTGATTGCGCGGGGCTTTGCCCCGTGCAGACTATTTGTGGGCCTCCGGCCCACGGCGGCAGAACGATTTCAGCACGGGACGTTCTGCCGTTGCAGGCCAGAGGCCTGCCAATAGTAGACACGGGGCAAAGCCCCGCGCTATCACGCTCTCGACGTGTAACATAAGTGAAAACTATAACTTGATGATTTTTAACTTTTAACTCTCACCTTTTAACTCTGTACAGCAACTCGAAAACCGCTCCAGCTCCTCGCTCCTACTCTGCCCCAGCTCATGGAAAACGGCGACCAGAACACGCGACCCAGCTCACCGCCTACCTATTGGCTGACGCGCTTCGTTATCCTGCGGCTGCTGGGGGCCCTCTACGCGGTGGCATTCCTGGTGGCCATCAACCAGATTTTGCCCCTGATTGGCTCCCAGGGCCTGCTGCCGGTGGGGCCGTACCTGGAGCAGCTAAGCGCTATGTTGGGCTCTAAAGGCGCGGCGCTTCTGCGCCTGCCTTCGCTGTTCTGGCTGGGGCATTCCGACGCGGCCCTGCTCACTGGGGCCTGGGCGGGGCCGCTGCTTTCGCTGGTGGTTGTGGCCGGCTTCGCCAACGTGCCGCTGCTGGCGGCGCTGTGGTTTCTGTACCTGTCTTATGTGCACGTGGGCCAGGAATGGTACGGCTACGGCTGGGAGATTCAGCTGACGGAAACCGGCTTCCTGGCCATTTTTCTGTGCCCGCTGCTCGATGCCCGGCCCTTTCCGCGGCACCCGCCGCCCATGCCCATCCTCGTGCTGTTTCGCTGGCTGGAGTTCCGCATCATGCTCAGGGCGGGGGCCGGGGGTGAGGTTAACGGGCCGGGCATACCCTTACTTACGGCCGAGTACTTGGATGCACCGTAATAAGCCTTCTCTTTCCATCTCTACCAATCCCCTTTACTTTGAACGACTACACCCCTCCCCAGCCATCGAAGACGGCGCTCAGCTATGACTACGACGCGGTGGTTGTCGGCTCCGGCCCCAACGGGCTGGCGGCGGCCATCGTGCTGCAGCAGGCGGGGCTGTCGGTGCTGCTCATCGAAGGCAAGCAGGAGCTGGGCGGGGGGCTGCGCACGGCCGAGCTGACCTTGCCCGGCTTCCGCCACGACGTCTGCTCGGCCATTCACCCGCTGGCGGCGTCCTCTCCTTTTTTCCAGACCCTGCCGCTGGCGCAGTACGGCCTGGAATACCTTACTCCGCCCGTAGCCGCCGCCCACCCGTTCGATGACGGCACGGCGGCCGCGGCCGTTACGTCCCTGGCCGACACGGCCCGCAGCCTGGGCCCCGATGCAGCGGCCTACCGCAGGCTGCTGGAGCCGCTGGTGGCGCAGTGGCCGGGCATCGCGCCCGACGTGCTGGGCCCGCTGAGCCTGCCCCGCCACCCCCTGGACATGGCCCGCTTCGGCCTGCCCGCCCTGCTGCCCGCCACGGCACTGGCGCGGCGCTTTTCCGGCGCGCATGCCAAAGGGCTGCTGGCGGGCATGGCGGCCCACTCCATGCAGCCCCTGAGCAAGGTCACTACCTCGGCCATTGCCCTGGTGCTTCTGGTGGCGGCCCACCGCGTGGGCTGGCCCCTGCCCCGGGGCGGCTCCCAAAGCATTGCCGATGCCCTGGCGGCGCACTTCGTCGCCCTGGGCGGAAAAGTGGAGACTGGCACCTATGTCAAGTCCCTGGCGCAGCTGCCAGCGGCCCGGGCCGTGCTGCTCGATGTCACGCCCGCCCAGCTGCTGCAGATGGCCGGGCAGCGCCTCTCCGGCCTCTACCAGTGGCAGCTGAAGCGCTACCGCTACGGCATGGGCGTGTTTAAAGTCGACTGGGCGCTGGATGGGCCCATTCCCTTTACCGCAGCCGAATGCGCCGAGGCCGGCACCGTACACCTGGGCAATACCCTGGCCGAAATCACCGCGGCCGAGCGGGCCGTGGCCCGCGGCCGGCACCCCGAAAAACCCTTCGTGCTGCTGGCCCAGCAAAGCCTGTTCGATAGCAGCCGCGCCCCGGCCGGCAAGCACACGGCCTGGGCCTACTGCCACGTGCCCAACGGCTCCCGTGTCGACATGACGGCCGCCATCGAGCAGCAGGTAGAACGGTTTGCGCCCGGCTTCCGCGACCGTATTCTGGCCCGCCACACCTTCGATACCGGCCAGCTGGAAGCCTACAACCCCAACTACGTGGGCGGCGACATCAACGGCGGCCGCCTCGACCTGAGCCAGCTTTTCACCCGCCCGGCCTTGCGGGCTTCGCCCTACCGCACCTCGCTCAATGGGCTCTACCTGTGCTCGTCGGCCACCCCGCCCGGCGGGGGCGTGCACGGCATGTGCGGCTACCACGCCGCCCGCCGTGCCCTCGACGACGTTTTTGGGCTGGAAGCCAGCCCGCTTTTCGTGGAAGGCTAGGGCTGTAGCGTGGACTCTGCGAGTCCGCGCGGTTGAACGTTCACACGGGCGGACTCGCAGAGTCCGCGGTACACGGCTGGCAAACCGCTCTAAAAACCCGTGACTATCTGCTCCGGCTGGCCTCCCCGGCCTTGTCCCGGGCCAGCTGCAGGCTGAACAAGGCCAGCCACAGTGTGAGGGGCGTAAACACCATGCGCTCCAGCTCGTTGGTGGAAAACAGGTTGCCGATGGTATTCATCAGAAACAGCCCGAACATCATCCACAGCGCCGCCTGCACTACGGCCGGGCTGAGCCGGACTTTCAGCAGGCCTGCTTTCACGGCCACCACGGCCAGCATCAGCAGGTTCAGGGCAATGGATACGGTTTCGAAGCGCAGCATCTGCTCCTGGGTTTTCAGGCGCCCGCCCCAGACGATGGTGTAGGGAATAATGCCGGCCACAATGAGCAGGTGAAACAGCACCACCAGCGCCAGGATGAACAGCATGGCCAAAGCCGCAAAGCGCGGGGTAAAGAAATTTTTCATGCGAAAGCGGAGAAGCCAGCCCAGCGGGCCGGCCTACAAAGTACGCTCCTGGCTTTTCCGCTGCCAACGCCACCCGCACCGGGTGAATGCCGTTAGAACAGCCCTACCCTTCTGCCTTGCTCCAACTATGGAAACTACTGCCTCGCCCCTGCTTCAGCCAGCCTACGACGTGGCCCACATCATGGGCGGCCTCTACGGCGACGGCTTCATTGCGCTGAAAGGCGCCTTCTCCCGCGAATGGGCCCGGCAGCTGCACCACGACGTGCTGCGCCTCTACGCCGAGGCCCTGCAGCGGCCCGGCGGGGCGCTGGGCCGCGGCCCCAAGCGTCACTACGTTGAGATTCACCCCGAGGAAATCCGCGGCTTCGTGGAGCTGGCCACCCACCCCTGGGTGGTGGCCGTGTGCGAGGCCGTGCTGGGGCCCGACTACAAAATCGTGGAAATCGGCTTCGACGTGCCCAACCCCGGGGCTATGAATCAGCCCTGGCACCGCGACTTCCCCGCCCCCGATGACACCATCACCGGCCGCCGCCTCAACTCCCTGGCTTTCAACCTCACCACCGTGGACGTGACCGAGGACATGGGCCCCTTCGAAATTGCCCCCGGCACCCAGTGGGACCTACCCACGGGCTTCGAGCACGGCATGTTTCCGCCCAAGGCCAACAGCCCCCGCTACGAGCAGCGGGCCCAGCGCAAGCTGCCCCAGATGGGCGACATCTCCGCCCGCTCGGCCCTGACCATACACCGCGGCACGGCCAACCATTCCGACCAGGCCCGCCCCGCCCTGGTGCTGGGCGTAGACGCCCCCACGGCCACCAACGCCGAGCGCCACGACCTGCAGTTTACCCGCCGCTACTACGAGGCCCTGCCCGACCAGCTTAAGGCCCACCTCACCTGCCGCATAGTAGACGCCCTGGAGCCCATCGTGCAGGCCCACACCATTGAGGGGCTGATGATGGGCGAAGCCTGAAGTATAACGTTAGACCTTAGAAATGCTCTGACAAATAAACCTCTAAGGAATATATACTTTGGAATACCTTGCATAGCCCCACATTACGCGCTGCGGGGCGGTTGTCAGTGGACTGACTGTCGAGTAAGCTCATTCCTGTCGAACTGCTGGCCTTAGCTGGGAGGCTCATAAGCCACTACTTTTAATTGTAGCACAAGCTGCGCGCCATCGACGGTTGGCTCGTCTTAGCCATGAAGCCTAGCGCCCCGCAACAGAGATGTTGCGGGGCGCCTGCGTATCAAACCTTTCCACCAGCGGGCCTGTATTCTCAGCTCCTCCCCTGCTGCTCAGCGTGGCTGGGCGCGGCCTTTTTTCCACCTCTCATCTTCTGATTTTGACCAATTCCACCTCCCGCAGCACCGCCCACCCGGGCCCCATCATCCTGGCCGGCGCCACCGGTGCCCTCGGGCAGCGCATTGCCTTTCACCTGCTGCAGCGCGGGGCAGCGGTGCGGGCCCTGGTGCGGCTTGGCAGCGCCTCGCCCGCTATTGACTTGCTGCGGCGGCAGGGCGCCAGCATCGTGGAGGCCGACCTCAATAGCATCACCTCGCTGATGGCTGCCTGCGAAGGCGGCAGCTGCGTGGTGTCGGCGCTGTCGGGGCTGCGGGAAGTCATTGTGGGCGGGCAGTCGCGGCTGCTCAAGGCGGCCCTGGCCACGCAGGTGCCCCGCTTCATTCCGTCCGACTTCTGCATCGACTACACCCGGCTGCCGGAAGGCAGCAACCGCAACCTGGACCTGCGCCGGGAGTTTAATCTAGAGCTCGACAAGGCCCCGATTCAGGCCACCTCCATCCTCAACGGCATGTTTACCGACCTGCTGTCGGGGCAGGCGCCGGTGGTACTGGCCGGCCCGCGCCGCGTGCTGTACTGGGGCTCTGCCGACCAGCTCATGGACTTCACCACCACCGAAAACACGGCGGAGTTCACGGCCGCCGTGGCCCTGGACCCCGGCACGCCCCGCTACCTGCGCATAGCCGGCCAGGAAGCCAGCATCCGTGATTTGCAGCAGGCCGCCACCGAGGCCACCGGCCAGCCCTACAAGCTGCTGCGCATGGGCAGCCTTGGCGCTTTTGGGCTCATGATTAAAGTAACGCGCACGCTGTTTCCCCAGTCCAGGGAGGTGTTTCCGGCCTGGCAGGGCATGCAGTACCTGCACAACATGTTCGGGGGCCTGCCCAAGCTGCAGCCCCTGGACAATGCCCGCTACCCCGAAATCCGCTGGACGCCCGTGCGGGAAGTGCTGGCCACGCGGGAAAGCAACTAAGCGCGCAGCTACCGGAACCGGCTTATGAGTGGAGCAGAGCTACTGGCTTGAAGCGGTACGGCACAGCTATTCATCCAAAGCAAGGCTGCTCCTCGTAACCATAAGCCCCACCATACCCTTGTGCTTATGGCTTCTGAAACACCTTCACCCACCGCCGGCCGCCGCCTGCGCGTGCTGCTCATTGCCGGCTCCAACCGCCGGCAGTACAACTGCCCCGGCGTAGATAGCAAGGCGCGCAGCCTGATGAACCGCCTGGCCGACCGCCTGCCCGCCACCTGGGACGTCGACACCGTGGACCTGGGCAACGTGTACGGCCGCGCCCGCATTCAAACCTGCAACGCCTGCGTGAGCACCAGCATGGCCCTGTGCGTGTGGCCCTGCAACTGCTACGAGAAAAACAGCCACCTCGAGCCCGACCTGCTGTGGAACCTCGACCTCTACAGCCGCCTCGACCAGGCCGATGCCTGGTGCATCATCGGGCCGGTGAACTGGTACGGCCCCAGCTCGGTGCTCAAGCAGCTGTTCGACCGCCTGGTGTGCATGAACGGCGGCAACCCAAAGGAGGAGCTCATCGACCACAAGGACCCGGAGAAAGCCATGCAGCTGGAAAAACAGCCCGAATGGCAGGAGCTCAGCCTCAACCACCTTGAAGGCCGCAGCGCCGCGTTTTTCTGCTACGGCGACGGCGGTGGCGACGAGCTCGACGAAACCGGCCGCCCCAAAATCCTGCGCCACAAGCACTACTTCGACCCCAGCCAGGAGCCGTTTCAGCACATGCGCGACGCCTACGCGCCCCTGGTGTGGCAGTGCCGCTACGGCGGCGTGGAAGTGCCCGACCAGCTCTGGCAGTACGCCGAAACCGGCTATGGCAAGAAGTACTCCGACGACCAGGCCGAAGACATGGTGCAGGACGAGCAGTTCATGGCCCAGTTCGACCAGTGGACGGTAGCCATCCGCGACTTTGTGGAAGCCAAAGGGCCCGTAACGCCCGGCCGTTTCCGCGCCTACGGCTACGAAGCGCCGCGCCACACCTGGGCCGACATCAAGCTGGGCTGGCGCACCGCCCAAATGGCGCTGGGCATGGCCCCCGAAGGCTCCTCGCCCCGCATTCAGCAGGAAATGGGCCTCAACCAGGATACGCCCCTGCGGCCGGATTTAGAGTAGGCACGCTGGCCGGGCCTTACACCTTGCCCTGCCGAATCAGCCGGCGGTAGAGCTGCACCAGCCGCTGCTGGGGCACCCCCAGCCAGTACAGGAGCACGATGCCCGTAAAAATGGTCTGCAGCCGCACCACGCCATTTTCCAGGTACTTGCGGGCCGAGGTCGTTACCGTGCCCGGCAACAGGCCGAAGGGAGCACGCGCCCGCAGCCGGCTCACCATGTCCTGGTCTTCGAGTAGCAGCAGGTCTTCGCGAAAGCCGCCCACCTGCTCAAACAGCTCCCTGGTCACGAACAGGCTTTGGTCGCCGAAGCGAAAAACGGTGAAGGGCAGACGCGTGCACCAGCCGCTGAAGCGCAGCAGCCAGTGCGGGTGGTCGAACGCCAGCCGGTAGCAGCCGCTGCCATAGCCCTGGTCCACGGCCCGGGCCAGGTCGGGCAGGAAGCCCGGCGGCGGGTAGGAGTCGGCGTGCAGGAAGTACAGCAGGCTGGCCTGGGTATGGCTGGCGCCGTAGTTCATCTGCGCCGCCCGGCCTTTGCGGGGGCTATGCAGCACGGTGGCCCCCTCCGCCAGCGCCACCTGAGGGGTAGCATCCGTGCTGCCCCCGTCCACCACAACAATGTTGCTGGCTTTCGCGCCGTGCTGCTGCAGGTAGCGCAGCAAACGCCGTATGCTGTCGGCTTCGTTGTAGGTGGGAATAATGATGCCCACGGCCGGTACCCCCGCGGAGCGGGCCTGGGCAATTCCAGCGGCAGTGGCACTGTGCGACATAGGATAAAGCTCACAACAGCACCGGCAAGCTGCCAGCTACTGCGGTACTATACAGTTGAGGCTTTTTACTACGCACCCAACTCCGTCGCGTTGTTGTCCCGCCGCCCAAACCGCTGCGCATGTAGCGTTAACCGGGCTGAGGCAGCCCTGTTTGCACCCGGTATCTTTGCCTGCACAATCCTCGACATCACATGCGCAGACGACTGCGGGGCCACGCCCGCCGGGTGAAGTTGGTCATCTACCAGGAAACCCTGTTCAACTACTGGGAGCATTTTTGGACTTTCCTGGGCTCCTTTATCGGCATTGCCCTCATCGGCCTGCTCAACCGCTACCTGCTGGGCCCTGCCGACACCCTGCTCCTGGTCGGCTCCTTCGGGGCCACCTCGGTGCTGCTTTACGGCCTCATCAACAGCCCTCTGGCTCAGCCCCGCAACCTCATCGGCGGGCACGTGCTCAGTGCCCTCATCGGCGTCACGGTGCACAAGCTCCTGCCCACCGAGCTGTGGCTGGCCTGCGCCCTGGCTGTGTCCCTGAGCATCGTGCTGATGCAAATAACGAAAACCCTGCACCCGCCCGGCGGCGCCACCGCCCTCATCGCCAACGCGGGCTCGGCCCAGCTCAAAGCCCTGGGCTACTGGTACGTGCTCATGCCCGTGCTGTCCGGCGTGCTCATCCTGCTGCTGGTGGCCCTCATTTTCAACAACATCACCCCCAACCGCAGCTACCCCACCAACAAAAGCTGGTACAAAATCTGGCAGCGCCGCTACGGTAGCTGATTGTTTGATGTGCTGATGTGCTGATTTTTTGATGTGCTGATGTGTTGATTCAAAAAAGAACGTCATGCTGAGCGGAGGCTAAGCATCTTTACCACGAGAGTAAACCCTTTTTAAGGAGAGTTACTGCCGCCGGCAAGATGCTTCGACAAGCTCAGCATGACGTTCTTTTTTGAATCAACAAATCAGCACATCAGCACATCAAAAAATCAGCACATCAAAAAATCAACCCTTTTTCCCCTGCAAATCCAGCTCGATGTTCACGGTTTCGGAGATGAACTTGTCGCCCAGGGTTTTGTCGTTGCCGTAGTTCATCTGCCACTGCCGGCGGTCGATGTCGAAGTTGGCTTTGGCCTTTAGGGTGTTCTCGTCCAGGTCGATGCGGGCGGGGAAGGTGATGTTCTTGGTGGAGTTTTTCAGGGTGAGGTTGCCGCTCACATTGAAGTTGGCGCCCTCTACCAGCGACTTCTGCTGGTCGCTGGCCTGATAGGGCTCCACCTTGGTAATCTCAAACTTGGCGGTGCCGAACTTGTCGGCGTCGAAGAAGTCGCCGCTCATCAGGTGGGGCTTGAGTTTGGTTTGAAACATCTCACCCTGCTCTTCCAGCTCCATCGACTTAATATCGATGACGAACTGCCCGCCGGTAATCTGGTTGCCGGCCACCGCCACCGAGCCCGAAGCCAGGCGGAACGTGCCGGGGTGGTTTTTGCCCACGCCGTTGCCCGTAAACCGGATTTTGGAGTTCTGCGTGTCCACGGCAAAGGTCTGCCCGGCCGCGTCGCTGGCCTGCTGGGCATCTTTGATAGTGGCGTTGTCGCCCTTGGGGGCCTGGTCGCAGCCGGTTAGCAGCAGGCTGGCGGCACACGCCAAGCTGGCCGCTATTGAAAGCACGTTCTTTTTCATGGGTAAGAAATAGATAAGCGAAACGAAAACATACGCGCTTTACTGAGGCCAGGCTCAGGATGTTGCGACCCTGGCCTAGAAGTCCAGCGTCAGCTGCTGCCCGGCCGACTTCTCCGCGTTGTTCAGGTTAGAGAGCGACACGCCCAGCAGGCGCACGCCTTTGGCCAGCGGGAAAACGCCTTCGACCAGCTCCCGGCAGATGCGCTCCAGCTCGTGCTGCCGCTGCACCAGGGCCGTGCCCGTGCGGCTGCGCGTGATTTGCTGAAAGTCGGCGTACTTCACCTTCAGCGTGACGGTGCGCCCCCGGATACCCGTGCGCTGGCAGTACTCCCACACGTCTTCCACGCAGGGCTGCAGGCCTTCGAGCAGGTCGGTAAACTCGCTCAGGTCCTGGGCGAAGGTGGTTTCCGAGCCGATGGACTTGCGCAGGCGGTCGGCCTCCACGGGCCGCTCGTCCTGGGCCCGGGCAATGGCGAAGTAGTAGCGCCCCGACTTGCCGAAGTGCTGCAGCAGAAACGCCTCGGTCTGGGCCCGCAGGTCGGCCCCGGTGAAGATGCCCAGCTGGTTCATGCGCGCCGCCGTTACGGGCCCGATGCCGTGGAACTGGCCCACGGCCAATGGCTCCACGAAGGCCAGCCCGCGCTCGGGCGGCACCACGTACTGCCCGTTGGGCTTGCGGAAGTCGGACGCCAGCTTGGCCAGAAACTTATTGTAGGACACCCCGGCCGAGGCCGTCAGCTGGGTTTGCTCCCAGATGCGGGCCCGGATTTCGCGGGCAATCTGCGTAGCCGAGCTCATGCCCTTGAGGTTGTGCGTCACGTCGAGGTAGGCCTCGTCCAGCGACACCGGCTCAATCAGGGGCGTGTACTCGGCGAAGATGGCGCGTATCTGCCGCGAAATGTCCTTGTACACTTCGAAGCGCGGCTTCACGAAAACCAGCTCCGGGCATTTGCGCAGGGCCGTGGTGGAGGCCATGGCCGAGCGCACGCCGTACTGCCGGGCCTCGTAGCTGGCCGCCGCCACCACGCCCCGCTCCCGGGCCCCGCCCACGGCCACCGGCTTGCCGCGCAGCTCGGGGTGGTCGCGCTGCTCCACGGAGGCATAAAATGCATCCATGTCCAGGTGAATAATCTTACGGACGGCCGCCTCGCTCACTTCTTCGCCAGCATACTTTTTCTGACTACGAAGATACCCCCTACTTTAGGTCTACCTATTCTCTGGCTCGGCTACAACTCCACAGCAATGCCCAACCGAATTTTAGCTCCAATAGTAGTCCTGTTGCTATTGCCTATGGGCCTCCCAGCTGTAGCTCAACCCCAACAAGGGCTCACGCTAACCATTATTCCTCACGCCTACCCCAACATAGTGCGCCAACAGGACATCATCAGCATTGCTGACTCCAGCAGTCACTTTCATGTATTATTAACCAATACCTCTGCGCAGCCTATCAACATCTTTGAGGAGTGGAACACCTGGGGCTACTACAACCTGTTTTTCGAACTAACTTATCCCGACGGCCGAAAGAAGACTGTTTCGAAAGGTGCCGAAAATTGGTACCGTAACTTTCCTTCCACCACTGTTATTCCTGCTGGCCGCTCGTTTGTCTTTGACGTAAACTTCGACAACGACTCCACGCATCGTCCCTACTGGTACAACTCTGTCTTGAATGAGAAAGGCTACAGCACTGAGTGCAGGATGCGCGCTATTTATCATTGCGAAGACAGCGAGATTGCCCATAAAAAACGGGCTTGGACCGGTACCCTCACCTCGGAAACACGCGACTACATTTTCTACCACCTCGACCCTGCCTTAGCGGCCCAAAAGGTATCCGTTAGCAAGCCGCGCAAACGCCGCTTCCTGTTCTTCTCGCCACGTTGAGTTTTTGTCCAACTCATCAGCCAGCAGCTCCGCTACCAGCGGAGCCACGCGCAGGGCCGCCCGCGCATCCAGAAACAGCAGGCGCACCCGCCGGGCCAGCACGTCCTCCACGGTACGGGCCATCTCGTAGCGCGCCGCCCACACCACTTCGGCTTTGAGAAACTCCAGCGCCGGGTCGAGCTTCTCGCCCAGCTCAGGCTGCTCAGCAACCAGCTGCCGGAGCTGCGGCAGGTCGCTGCCGTACACAGCCAGGTGGCCCTGTCCCTCGCCTGCTTCCGTTGCGCCATGAATTTTCAGGCTGGCGGTCTGGCTGCCGGCCTTGGGCAAGCACCCCAGCGAAACAGCCCGGTCCACTACATCCTCGCCCATGCGCCGGTAAGTAGTCCACTTCCCTCCGGTGATGGTGATGAGGCCCGATGGCGATACCAGAATCTTGTGGCTGCGCGAAATCTCCTTGGTTTTGGTGCTGCCTTCCTGCGCAGCCGCCAGCGGCCGCAGCCCGGCGAAGATGCTGAGCACATCGGCCCGTGTTGGCGCTTTGGCCAGGTACTGCGCCGCGGTGCGCAGCAGAAAGTCAACCTCTGCTTCCAGCGCCCGGGGCTCCAGGCTGGCCGCGGCCACGGGCGTATCGGTAGTGCCCAGCACCACGCGGCCCTGCCAGGGCACGGCAAACAGCACGCGGCCGTCTTCGGTTTTGGGTATCATCAGCGCGTCCGGGCCGGGCAGGAAAGTCTGGTCCAGCACCAGGTGCACGCCCTGGCTGGGCTGCACCAGCCGCCGCGCCCCGGGCTGGTCGAGCTGCAGCACCTCATCGACGAAGATGCCGGTGGCATTCACCACGGTTTTTGCGCGTACCTCGTAGGTCTGCCCTGTCTCCACATCCTCGGCTACAGCACCCTGCAGCCGGCCCTGGGCGTTTTTCAGCAGCTGCTGCACCCGGCAGTAGTTCAGCAGGGTGCCGCCCATCTCGATGCCGGTCTGGGCCAGGTTGATGGCCAGCCGGGCATCGTCGAACTGTCCGTCCTGGTAGAGCACGCCGCCGCGCAGGCCTTCCGTCCGCACGTTGCCCAGCCGCTGCAGGGTTTCGGCTCGCCCCAGGTGGCGCGAGGGCCCCAGGCTCAGGCGGCCGGCCAGCAGGTCGTACAGCTTGAGGCCCAGCGTGTAGTAGGGCCCGCCCCACCAGTCGTAGCTGGGAATGATAAACGCCTGGTTGTGGCAGAGGTGGGGCGCATTCTGCAGCAGCAGCCCCCGCTCCCGCAGGGCTTCGCGCACCAGCCCTACATCACCCTGGGCCAGGTAGCGCACCCCGCCGTGTACCAGCTTGGTGCTGCGGCTGCTGGTGCCCTTGGCAAAGTCGGCCTGCTCCAACAGCAGCACCGTAAAGCCCCGGCTCAGTCCGTCCAGGGCCACGCCCAGGCCGGTTGCGCCCCCGCCAATCACCAGTAAGTCCCAGTCGACCGCCTCCGCCAGCTGCCGGATAAGGACTTCACGCCGGAATACATTCGGGTTAGCTGTCATCAGCCCTGATACTTGGCGGAGGTAGCGGAAGTTGTGGGCAAGCCGTGTGACCTTCTTAGTTAAAAGTTAAAAGTGAAGAGTTAAAAGGCGGTCTGCTTTTTAACTCTTCACTTTTAACTTTTAACTAAAGAGGGAGAAACCTTCTTCTTCGCCGCCTTCTTCTTTTTCCGCTTGCGCTTCACCGGCCCCAGCCGTTCCCGCTCGGCTTTGCGCTCGGCCCGGATTAGCAGGCGCTCGGGCATGCGGGCAATGAGCCGCTCGCGCACGTACTGGGCTAGGCTGGACAAGGGAATGGTTTGGGTGTAGCGCAGGAACTTGGCTACCTCCTGCCCCCGCAGCGTGCTCACGCCCTGCAGGCCCCGGGCCATGAGAAACTGTTTTACTTCTTCCAGCAGCAGCATGGCCGCGATGGGCGCCCGCTCCACGGTGGCGTTGTAGGCGGCAGCGCGGTGGGGCTGCAGGCCCTGGGGCGAGGCCACCATCACCCCTACCCACTCGGGCAGCAGGGGCAGCAGCCTGGCCAGGTGCTTTTCGGTTACCACGAAGGTCACGAAGTCGTACACGCTGCCGTAGCAGCTCAGCTGCCGGGCCACGCGCTGCAGGGTGTCGCCGTCGCCCTTCACCTCATAGCCGTGCATGAAGTCGGGCGTAATGTGCACCACGTCGGCCCGGGTGGTGCCGGTGGGCAGCTCGTCGACGTACACGCCCCCAGCAAGCAGCGGGTAAAGCAGGGCGCGGATTTCAGGGTCATTCATTGCTAACCCGAATTTAGCTGGCAGTTGTCAGTTATCAGTTGTCAGTTATCAGTTGTCAGTTGTTAGGTTGTTCTGATTAAAAGCTGGCTCCAGAACAATCCTGACAACTAACAACTAACAACTGACAACTATTACTGAGCATCCTGCAGCACGGCTACAGCCTCGGCCAGGGCGGCGTCCTTTTTCAGGGGCTTGATGAAGCGGGCCTGGCGCTTGGTGGCCGCCGAGTCGGTAACGGCCGGCCGGGCATCAACGCTGAGCTGGGCGACGTCCAGCGTGGGCAGGGCATTCTGGGCCTCGGTTTGCTTTTTGCTGGCCTCGCGCATCTCCTGCTGACGGGCCCGGTACGCTGCCAGGCCCAGCGGCACCAGGGTTTGCTTGCGGCGCTGCTCGGCGCGCTGACCGGCTTCGCTGAGCAGGCGGAAGCCGGGGCTGCTGGCCACCCGCTGCCGGCTGGCGGCGCTGAGCTTGGCCAGGTTGGGAGCACTGCCCCAGGTCTGGTACTGGGCGGGCGCAATCTCATCCCAGGGCAAGGGGTAGTCGGTGTCCTGCTCGCCCTTGCTGAAAGCGCTGTACGTGTCGGGCAGCGCAATGTCGGGCACTACGCCCTTGAACTGCGTGGAGCCCCCGCTGATGCGGTAGTACTTCTGCACGGTAAGCTTGAGCGAGCCCAGCGGCTTCATAGCCTTCACCTCGTCGTTCACGGCATTGTCCAGGTCGAACAAAGTCTGCACCGTGCCTTTGCCGTAGGTGGTGGCGCCCATCACCACGCCGCGCTTGTAGTCCTGAATGGCGGCGGCCAGAATCTCGGAGGCCGAGGCGCTGTACTTGTTCACCAGCACCACCAGCGGGCCGCTGTACTGCACCTGCGGGTCGGGGTCGGTGAGCACGTTGGTGCCGCGCTGCCGGCTTTTCACCTGCACCATGGGGCCTTTGTCGACAAACAGGCCGGCCATTTCCACGGCGTCCTGCAGCGAGCCGCCGCCGTTGGAGCGCAGGTCCAGCACCACGCCCTGCACGTTTTCCTGCTTGAGCTTTTCCAGCTCCTTTTTCACGTCGGTGGCGCTGCTGCGCCCCCCTTTGCCGTTGAAGTCGGCGTAGAAGCCGGGCAGGTGGATGTAGCCGAACTTGCGCCCGCCCTTCTGCACCAGGGCCGACTGGGCGTAGGTTTCCTCAATCACCACCACGTCGCGGATGATGGGGATGATGTGAATGCTGCCGTCGGGCTTTTTCACGGTCAGGCGCACCTCGGTGCCTTTTTTGCCGCGCACCAGCTTCACCACTTTATCCAGGCGCATGCCTTCCACGGTTACGGGCTCGGCGCTGCCTTCGCCCACGCGCAGGAGGTAGTCGCCCACTTTCAGCTCGCCCTGCCGGTAAGAAGCCGAGCCGGCCACGATGTCGGCCACCTTGATGTGCCCGTCTTCCGCCTGCAGCCGGGCGCCGGTACCTTCCAGACGGCCCGAGAGGGCAATGTCGAAGTTGTCGCGGGCAATGGGCGCGAAGTACTCGGTGTGCGGGTCCTGGGTGTTGGCAATGGCGTTGACGTACTGCGCCAGCCGGTCGCTGGCGTCGAGCTTGAGCTGGTCGTCCCAGGCTTCGTCGTAGTACTTCAGGATGCGCTTGCGGGCTTCGGCCTCCAGCTCGGCCGGCGTGCGGGGGCGGGCGCTGGTGGTAGCGGGCGCCGCAGCTACCTCGGAGGCCGCCAGGGGCTTGTCTTTTTTGCGGGCCTCCTCGTCCATCAGGTCCGAGAGCTGGGCCAGGGTCTGGTACTTGAGCAGCTTGCGCCAGTACTCGCGCTGGGCAGCCTTGGTGGGGGCGTAATCCAGCTTGGCGGCATCGGTTTCAAAGGTTTCTTCCAGCGTGAAGTCGAAGGGCTGGGCCAGAATCTCGCGGTACAGGGCCTGAATCTCCAGCAGGCGCTTGCCCAGCAGCTGGCTGCTCACGTCCAGAAACTCGTAGCTGCTCTGCTTTACCTGGTCGTCAATCTGCTTCTGGTACTGCCGCAGCTGGGCTACTTCCGGCGCCAGCAGCAGCTGCTTGCGCACATCGATACGCTTGAGATAGAGGTCGAATACCCGCTGCGAAAACTGGTCGTCGAGGCTGCCCGGCTGGTAGTGGCCTACCTGCAGGCCCTGCAGCACCGTGCCCAGCACCACTTCATCGCGGGGCGGCACCGTGCTTTGGTAAGCGGTATAAGAGGCCAGCCCCAGTACGGCCAGCAGCGAAGAAGTATACAAGCCAAGCTTGAAGCGGGAAGAATACATTGCCGATAGGAAATTGAAGTCAGAGGACTGCGGAAAAGCGTGGGGGTTGCTTTCGGCATTGGCCTGGGCACCGGGCTGCTACCTTTTTGGAAGAAAGGCGGCGGGAAAAGTCGCTGGCCCCAGCCCGGAGTTGCTCCCCGGCACCAGGGCACTTTGCGGGCGTAACAGCCCTAAAATACGGCTTGTTTATTCTTGGCACTGCCCTTGCATAGCCCCTGCAGCCACAGCTTCTACCTATACCAATGAATAATATGCGGCATGCAGCATAATTTTATTGGCTTCCTTGCAGTCGCTGGCTACATTTGCTTTCCATTTTTCAAACATTTCACATCAAACCCCACCATGACCAAACGTTTTCTGGGATTCGTCCTGCTCCTCGGCCTCGTGCTGACAACTTTCTCGGCCATGGCCGCCGGCAACCCCGACGCTGTACTCGGGGTATGGAAAAACGGTGAAGGCACCGGCATGATTCAGATTTTCAAGCAAGGTGACAAATACTTCGGCCGGCTGGTGTGGCTGAAAGTGCCCAACAACCCCGACGGCACCCCCCGCACCGACATGAACAACCCCGAAGAAGCCAAGCGCAAAACCCCGCTCAAAGGCCTGGTGAACATGCGCGACTTCACCTACGCCGGCGACAACAAGTGGGAGAACGGCAAAATCTATGACCCCAAGAACGGCAGCGACTACAGCTGCGAGATGACCCTGACCGACCCCAACACCCTGGAAGTGCGGGGCTACATCGGGGTGTCGCTCTTCGGCCGCACCGACGTATGGAAGCGGCAGGTAAAGAAATAACCTTGCGCATTGTGTAATCTTCCCGAGCTGCAGACCGCGGCTCGGGATAACTCATTTTTAGGCTGCCTTACTTTACTGCCCGCCGCATGAAATACACCTACTTAGCACTAGCCGGCTGGCTACTGTCTGCCGCGCCGGCCCTGGCGCAAGTCACCGACACCACCCGCACGGCCACACCCGCCGGCGACGACCTCAACTTCGATGAGTTTGGCGATGCCTCGGCCGGTGGTGGCACCTACAACACCCAGAAGGTGCTGTACATCAGCCCCACCAAGCTGATTTCGATAGGCTACGAGGCCCAGCTGCCCTACGACCTCACCAGCACGGGGCCCCACCTGAGCAATGCCAGCACCACGGCCGAGACGCGCATCAGCGCCGCCCGGGGCGTTCGCTTGGCTTTCAACGCCCCGGTGATTTCGCGCAACAACCTCATTGTAAACTTGGGCCTGACGTACTGGAACACCGACCTCGGTATCGACAACGCCAAGTCCTCGCGCTACTTTGAGCAGCTCGACGAAGGCCTGCGCACTACCGGCCTGAACGTTACCATCTTCAAGCCCTTCGACAACAAGCACTTCTTGCTGCTGCAGGCCAACTCCGACCTCAACGGCAACTACCGCGGCTTTGGCGACCTCTCGCGCAAGCAGATGACGTACAGCGGCACCGCCATCTTTGGCTGGAAGCCCAACGACAACCTGCAGTGGGGCCTGGGCTTGAGCCGCACCTACCGCGCCGGGCAGCTGCTCTACATTCCGGTAATACTTTACAACCGCACCTTCTCGCCCAAGTGGGGCTGCGAAGTGGTGTTCCCGGCCCGCGCCGAGCTGCGCCGCAACTTCGGCACCACGGCCCTGCTCAAGTTTGGCTACGAGCTGGAAGGCAACACCTACTACCTGGGCCAGGCCAACGGCCACGAGGTGTACCTGCGCCGCGGTGAGCTCAAGCCCCGCTTCACCTACGAGCAGAAGCTGGCGGGCTTTATCTGGGTATCGGCCCAGGCCGGCCTGCGCTACAACTACCGCAACGACGCCTTCCACCACCAGAACCCCACCGGTGAAAAGGAAAGCCTGCTGGGCTCGGAGCCGTCGCTGTTCAAAAACAAGCTGACCAACCCGCTGTACTTCAACCTCAGCCTCAACCTGGTTAGCCCCTAATCCGGAGGTTAAGCCTGGCTGAACCAAAAAAGAGGAGCTTCCGGCCGGAAGCTCCTCTTTTTTTAGTAGTCCTCGCCGCTCTTGTCTTCCGTTTTCCGGAGTAGAAGACCTGCCTGGCGATTAGGGGGCCATCGTCTGCAGCAGCCAGCGGTGCAGGCGCTCGGCATCGGCTTTATGAAAGAGCTCCGTCCCGGGATTCATGGTCGCTGCGGTGCCGCAGGCTACTCCAAGGCGGGCAGCTTCGCGCAGTGGCCACCCCTGGCAAAGGCCGTACACGGTGCCGGCCACCAGGCTGTCGCCGGCTCCCACGGTGCTTTGCTTTTTCACAGCCGGCGCCGCAATGTAGTCTACCCCCTCGCAGGTGACGAGGCAAGCCCCGCTGGGGCCCAGCGACACCAGCACTACCTCACATTTACCCTGATTGATTAGCTCCTGCGCTGCCTGCCCGGCCGACTCGCTGTCGAGCTCGCTCGCGCCGACGAGCTTGCTGAGCTCGCTCAGGTTGGGCTTGAGCAGATATACGCCCTCGCTAAGGGCGCTCTGCAAGGCCTCGCCTGAGGTGTCGACAACCAAGCGGGCTCCGACCGCGCGGGCCCAGTGGGCAATGCGGCCCATGAGCGCTGGCGCCACGCCCGGGGGTAGGCTGCCGCTGGCTACCAGCACCTGCGGCGCAGGGTCGAGCGCTGCCAGGCTGGCCAGTACCTGGTCCTGCTCGGCGGGGCTGAGCGTGGCACCGAGCATGCCAAAGCGGTACTGCTGGTTGGAGGCAGCATCCACTACCGTGAGGTTTTCGCGGGTCCAGGCCGCAACGGGCACGGGCAGGCCGGCAATGCCCTCTTGGGCCAGCAGCTGCCCCAGCAGCGCGCCGGGCGGACCACCGGCCACAAACAGGGCCCGGGCATCTAACCCCAGCCGGCGCAGCCCCCGCGCCACATTGATACCCCCACCACCCGGCTCTACCGTGGGCGGGGTGCAGTTTAGCTTGTGCTCGGGCAGCATCCGGTCCACGACGGTACTTTTATCGATGGCCGGGTTCAGGGTGAGGGTGACAACGTGGGGCATAGGTAAGTTGAAAGGTGTGAGGCCGGGCTGCCTGTTATATGCGGGATAAAGCTAGGAAACAAGGGGTAATGGAGCGTCCCGCCGCCCCGGTGGGCAGGCACCGGCCCCTTCCTTCTCCTCCGGCGCATTCGCTTCCGGCACCTCCCAAACAAGCCAACGAAGCTCGGCACAGCCAAAAAATGCAGCCTGAACTGGGTGAGTGAGCGGGCTTTCTGGGCCGCGGGCCTATTTTTGTCTGCACACCCTCTCCCTTCGTCTCACCGCATTCCTCTGAAAAAATTGGCCTGGACAGAAGAACAGGTGCGGGCGCTGGTAACCGACGCCGGCACGCTGAAGCGGGGCCAGGAGCTGGCTAGCCCCAGCAAGTGGAGCAACCTGGGCCAGACGGATACCGCCGCCTGGGGCCACTGCGCCGGCAGCGGCAGCAGGCCCTACCTCACCGCTATCGACCTAAGCGAGCCGGCGTTTAAATGCTCCTGCCCCAGCCGGGTGTTTCCCTGCAAGCACGGCGCGGGCCTTTTCCTGCTCCTGGCCGGGCAGCCGGAGCTGCTGCCCACCGCGGCCCCGCCCGACTGGCTGGCCGACTGGCTGGGCAAGCGCCAGCAAAGCCAGGAGAAAAAAACAAGCAAAGCCGCCGCTCCGGTGCCTGCTGAGGAGGCGGAGGATACTCCCACGACCCGTCCGACCGCCCCGGCTGACGCGGGGCCCGGCCTGGAGGTAGCCCCCGCCCGCCTGGCCCGCATGGAGCAGGGCGCCGCCGACCTGGAGCTGTGGCTTATTGACCTGATGCGCAGCGGAATCGCAGCCCTCGACCAGCAGCCGCGCAGCTTCTGGGAAAGCCAGGCGGCGCGGCTGGTCGACAACCAGCTGCCGGGGCTGGCGGGCACACTGCGCGAGCTGGCTACCCTCCGCCACAGCCATGCCGACTGGCCCGCCCGCCTGCTCGGCCGCCTGGGCGAGCTGTACTGGCTGACGCGCGCCTTTCGCAACCGCCACCACCTGCCGGCCGACACCCACCAGGAAGTGCTGCAGCAGGTGGGCATCACCATCAAGAAGGAAGAGCTGCTGACGCAGGCGCCCGCCATTACCGACGAGTGGCAGGTGCTGGGGCTGCGCATCACGGAGGAAGAGCGGCTGACGGTCCGCCGCTGCTGGCTGCGCGGCCTGGGCACCGGCCGCTACGCCCTGCTGCTGGAGTACGCCTTCGGCAGCCAGCCCTTTGCCACTCACCTGGTGCCCAATGCTTACTACGAAGGACGCCTGGTGTTTTACCCCGGCCTGCTGCCCTTGCGGGCCACCCCCCTGGAGCTGAAATTTACGGGCTCCGGGAAAGCGCACGCGGCCCCGCCGGGCCTTTCGCCTACCCAGCTGCTGCAAGGCTACGCCGAAGCCCTGGCCCGGCACCCCTGGCTGCGCGAGTGGCCCGCTACCCTGGCCGAAGTGGTGCCGGCCCGGCTGCCCGACGACAGCTGGGTGCTCACCCACGGCCCGGAAAACCTGGCCCTGCCCCTGCGCCTCAGCTCGGCCGACGAAGGCTGGCAGCTGCTGGCCCTCAGCGGCGGCCACCCGCTTAGCGTGTTTGGCGAGTGGGACGGGCAGGCCCTGCGCCCCCTGGGCAGCTGGAGCTATTTATGAGTTATGAGTTATGAGTTATGAGTTATGAGTTATGAGTTAAAACATACCCCTGACTCAGCTTCACTGTTGCTCTTTTCACTGCTGTTTTTAACTTTTAACTCTCAACTTTTAACTTAAAAAATGAGCATCCTCCCCGACTCTGCCCCGGCCCAGCTGCTGCGTGTGGCCCTGCTGGGCACCCGGCAGAGCGGAGAAGCCGTGCCTACCCTGCCGGGAATGAACACTGACCTGCCGGAGGATGCCGACGCCCGCGAAAAGCTGCTGCTGCTCACTAGCGGGGCCCTGGCCCTGGCGCAGAAGGCAGGATTTCAGGCCGTGGCCGCACCTCTTCTCCCCGCGCCGGCCCCGACCGAAGCCTGGCAGCCCCTGGGCCGGCGCGGGGCCGAGTGCATCCGGGCGCTGCTGGACGACAACCGCTACCATGGCCTGCTGGCCGACTACCTGAGCCAGCTGCGGGCACACCGCCGCCTGATACCATCGGCGCTGCTGGTGCCGGTGCTGCACCACAAAACCTTCCGCTCCCTGCTGGCCGGCGACCTGACCAACATCCTGGGGGAGCGCGGCCGCTGGCTGGCCCGCCAAAACCCCGAGTGGCAGGCCCTGGCCATTGATACCGAGGCGCCCGCTGACCCTGCCATTTGGGAAACCGGCACCCCGGCCCAGCGCCGCGCCCACCTGCGGCAGCTGCACCAGACCGACCCCGCCCAGGCCCGGGAGCTGCTGGCCGCCGCCCTGCCCGCTGAGCCAGCCAGCCAGCAGGCAGCTTTGCTAAGCGAGCTGGCTTCCGGCCTCACCGCCGCCGATGCCCCTTTGCTGGAGCCCTACCTGACGGCCAAAAGCAAGGAAGTGCGCCAAACGGCGGCCCAGCTGTTGGCTCGCCTGCCACAGTCGGTACTACTACAGCGGCTCTGGCAGCGGGCCCGGCCCCTGCTGGCGGTGCAGGCCCCGGCAGCGGGCCCCGGCAAGCTGCTGGTAACCCTGCCGGAAGCCTGGGACAAATCCTGGCTGGCCGATGGCGTTGAGCAGCGCGATGCCAGCTTCGAAGGCGGCGAAAAAGCCGGCCAGCTGGGCCAGCTGCTGGCCTTGCTGCCCCCCAGCCGCTGGACTGCCCACCTGCAGCTGACCCCGGACGAGCTGTTGACCCTGGCGGAAAGCAGCGATTGGGCTGCCTTGCTGCTGCGGGCCTGGACCCGCGCGGCTATCCTGCACCAGGACAAGGCGTTTGCCGCGCCCCTGCTGCTGCGCCACCTGGAGAAAGCCCGCCTGTCGCAGGCCCAGGCCGCCCAGCTGGCGGGCCTGCTGACTGATGCCGAAAAGCTGGAGCTGCTGCGCAGCCAGCTCCCGTACCAGGCCGGAGCCCTGCTGTCCTTTTTACCCGAGCTGCTGGCCTTTATCGGCCCGCCCTGGCCGGCCGATGTAGTAGCCGCTGCCCTGCGCTACCTGACCGAGGTGATGGCGGGCCAGGTCGGCAACCGGTACGGGGAGCCCTACCAGCGCTGCTCGCTGCTGCTCTACCACCTGGGTGGGGCCGTAGCCCCGGCCCAGACCGGCCTATGCACCGAGCTGCTGGCCCCGCTGGCCACAACCAGCTTCTACCTCGCCCCCCTCATTGCCGACTTTTTCGACACCCTGCAGTTTCGCCAAAAGCTCACCGCCAGCCTCAGCGAGCCATAGCCACCCGAAACAGCACCCCCTCATAATTCATAATTTATAATTCATAATTCCACAAAAATGTCCCTGCTCCGCCCCCACGCCGAAGATTTGTATGCCGAGGAGCTGGCCGCCCTCCGTCAGGCCGACGACCGGCCCCGGCCGCCGGGCTGGCAGCTGTCGCCCTGGGGCGTGGTTACCTACTTGCTCGGTGGCACGCTTGATAATGGCTTCGAGATTGAGCCCAAGTACATCGGGCAGCGGCGGCTGATGGAGATTGCCGTGGCCACTCTGGCCACCGACCGGGCCCTGCTGCTGCTGGGCGTGCCGGGCACGGCCAAAAGCTGGGTGAGCGAGCACCTGACGGCGGCCATCAGCGGGCACACCAACCTGCTGGTGCAGGGCACGGCCGGCACCGCCGAAGACAGCCTGCGCTACTCCTGGAACTACGCCCAGCTGCTGGCCCAGGGCCCGTCGCTGGACGCGCTGGTGCCCAGCCCGCTCTACAAGGGCATGGAAACCGGGCAGCTGGTGCGCATCGAGGAGCTGACCCGCATTCCCTCTGATGTGCAGGACACGCTGCTCACCATGCTCTCGGAAAAGGTGCTGCCCATTCCCGAGCTCAGCACCGAGGTGCAGGCCCGGCAGGGCTTCAATGTGATTGCCACGGCCAACGACCGCGACCGCGGCGTGAACGAGCTCAGCAGCGCCCTGCGCCGCCGCTTCAACGCCGTGGTGCTGCCCCTGCCCGCCTCGCTGGACGAGGAGGTGCGCATTGTGCAAACCCGGGTGGAAAAGCTGGGGCAGTCCCTGCAGATTCCGGCGGAGAAGCCCGCCCTGGAGCAAATTAAGCGCTTGGTGACCATGTTTCGGGAGCTGCGCAGCGGCGTGACGGAAAACGGCAAAACCAAGCTCAAAACGCCCAGCGGCACGCTCAGTACGGGCGAGGCCATCTCGGTGATGAACTCCGGCCTGGCCCTGGCCGCCTACTTCGGCGACGGCACGCTGCGCGCCCACGACCTGGCCGCCGGCCTAACCGGCGCCGTTATCAAAGACCCGGCGCCCGACCGCGTGGTGTGGCTGGAGTACCTGGAAACCGTGGTGAAGGAGCGCGAAGGCTGGAAGGATTTGTACCGCGCCTGCCGCGAAGTTGTAGAGTAGAAACCTTAAATCGCCCTTATTGAAGCCATGCCTACCCCTAACTACCAGGACATGGGAATGTCCAGCGAAATGCCCCCCCAGCTCCGGGAGCTTGTAGAGCAGCAGCTCACCGCTGACCTGAGACACTACGGTATTGATGAGCCAACGGTAAAGTTCGACTGGTCGCAGAGCTGCATAGAAGGGCACGATGCCGGCCACCTCGACGGCCGCCTGGAAAACTACTCCGGCATTGGCATTTTCGATGCAGCCAACCAATGGATAGCCGAAGGCTGGATGGAGTTTGTGCAAACCGACTCCTTCCTGCTGGTTTACTGGGAGTTTCTCGACCTGGTGCAGGGCAGCCGCTTGAAACCGGTCAAGTTCAAGCCCGGCATTCCCGAACACGTGTGGCAGCAGATTCCGGAGGAGCTGCACAGTGCCTTTGTCCCAAAACGGCTGTTACCCCCCCCCGCTGCCCAGAGTCCTCTGATGGCGTGCCGTGCACGGATGCGGGCTTCCGTTCGTTGTCAGTTGTTAGTTGTTAGTTGTTAGTTGTTAGTTGTCAGTCAAATGTTTACTCGGAAACTGACAACGAACAACTGACAACGAACAACTGACAACTAAAAAGCATCGTGCTGAACGACGGGAGGCGCCTGTATCCCACGCCATCATCGGCCAAAACAAGTTTTCCCCTCATGCCCACCGACCTGCGCATTTTCGGCATTCGCCACCACGGCCCCGGCAGCGCGGCCAGCCTGCTCAAGGCCCTGGATGCCTTCCGGCCCGACATGCTGCTGCTGGAGTGCCCCGCCGATGCCGAAGCGGCCCTGGCCACCGCCACCCACCCGGAGCTGAAGCCGCCCGTGGCCCTGCTCGTCTACAACCCCAAGCAGCAGGGCCAGGCCTCTTTCCTGCCCTTTGCCGAGTTTTCGCCCGAGTGGCAGGCCATACACTGGTGCCAGCGCCACGGTGCCCACCTGCGCTGCATGGACCTGCCCGCCGCCATCCGCTTTGCTACCAAAGAGGTAACCGAACTTTCTGAGCAAGACGCACCAGAGCCCCAAGCAGATGCCGAGCCGGAGGCTGAGGCCGACCAGCAGAACGACCCGTCAGGCTCCCCCTCCCTTTCGGGGAGGGAGTCGGGGGGAGGGGTTGCCCAGGACCCCATTGCCTACCTGGCCCGGCTCGACAACCATGCCGACTCCGAGCAGTGGTGGGAAACCCGCCTTGAGCACGCCCCCGGCCACGCCGACACCTTCGAGGTAGTGCTGGATATGATGACGGCCCTGCGCGAGGAGTTGCAGCGCCCGGAAAGCGACGACACGCTGCTGCGCGAGGCCTTTATGCGGGAAACGCTGCGCGCTACCCTGGCCCAGGGCTACCCCCGGGTGGCCATTGTGTGCGGGGCCTGGCACGCCCCCGTGCTGCGGCCGGAGCTGCTCAAAAAAGAAGACAAAGCCCGGCTCAAAGGACTAAAGAAGGTACCCACCGCCACCACCTGGATTCCCTGGACCTACGAGCGGCTGTCCTACAGCTCGGGCTACGGCGCGGGCGTGCTGTCGCCGGCCTGGTACGAGCTGCTGTTTGCCCAGCCCCGGGCCGAAGTGGTGACGCAGTGGATGGTGCGGGCCACCCGCCTGCTGCGGGGCCAGGACATGGATGCCTCCTCGGCCCACGCCATCGAGGGCACGCGGCTGGCCCAGGCCCTGGCCGCCGTGCGCGGCCTGGAGCTGCCCGGCATTGAGGAGCTGCAGGAAGCAGCCGTGGCCATCCTGGGTGGGGGCTACGCCGAGCCTCTGGACCTGGTGCAGCGGGCGCTGGTGATTGGCGAGAAGCTGGGCGAAGTGCCCGCCGGCCTGCCCGCCACCCCCCTGCAGCAGGACCTGGCCCAGCAGCAGAAAAGCCTGCGCCTCAAGCCCGAGCCCCAGCCCCGCGACCTCGACCTGGATTTGCGCCAGCCGGCCCAGCTTGAGCGCAGCTACCTGCTGCACCGCCTGCGCCTGCTGGGCATCGCCTGGGGCGAGCCCGAGGAAGTGGCCGGCAAAAGCGGCACCTTCCACGAGCTGTGGACCCTGCGGTGGGCACCGGAAATGGCCCTGGCCGTGATTGAGGCCGGCCGCTGGGGCAACACCGTGCTGGAAGCCGCCGCCGCCCGCGCCCGCCACCGCGCCACGGAGGCCCAGGACCTGGAAGCGGTGAGCCTGCTCCTGGAAGAAGCCCTGCGCGCCGACCTCGGCCCGGCCATCCCGGCCCTGGTGGGCCGGCTCGAAACCATCGGGGCCGGCACCCGCGACGTCACGCACCTGCTGGCGGCCCTGCCCCCGCTGGTGCAGGTGCTGCGCTACGGCAACGTGCGCCGCACCGACACCCGGCAGGTGGCCCAGGTGGTGCACCAGCTGCTGCCGCGCCTGTGCATCGGCCTGCCTGCCGCCTGTGCCGGCCTCGACTACGACGCCGCCAAGCCCCTGCTCAAGCGCATCGAAGCCACCCACCAGGCCCTGCGCCTGCTGCAAGATGCCAGCCAGGAAGCCGACTGGTACGCGGCGCTGGCGGCCGTGCAGCGCCACCCCGGCAGCAATGGCCTGCTGGCCGGCGCCGCCACCCGCCTGCTGTTCGACGCCCAGCAGGCCGACCCGGAGGCTACGGCCACGGCCCTGGGCCTGGCCCTGGCCCCGGCCCAGCCCACCGACTACGCCACGGCCTGGATTGAGGGCTTCCTGCGCGGCAGCGGCCTGCTGCTCATCCACCACCGCCCCCTGTTCGAGCTGCTCGACGCCTGGCTGGGCAGCCTGCCGGAAGACACCTTCCGCGAAATCGTGCCCCTGCTGCGCCGGGCCTTTACCGACTTCAGCCTGCCCGAGCGCCGCCAGCTGCTGGACCTGGCCAGCCACGAGGCCCGCCCCCCGGCAGCAGCCGGCGCAGCCAGCAGCCTGGACTGGAGCCGGGCCCAGCCAGTGCTTGCCACCCTGCAAGGCCTGCTGGCCGGCCCGGCAACACACTGATGTAAACGCTAAGGCAGCATGTACAGCTTTCGCAGGTGCCACTCCACTTGCCGCCAGACTCCCCCGCAGGGGAGGGGCCGGGGGTGGGGCTGAACGCCTGCAACACTAAAAATTTCAACCCACTAATTCCTCACCATTAAACCCCACCCCGCCATGTCCAATGCCTCCCGCTGGAAGCTCGTGCTGGGCAGCGCCGCCGACGCCCAGGATACCGTAGCCATGCCGCCCGACTACGGCAAG
The DNA here is from genome assembly GCF_039541835.1 of Hymenobacter saemangeumensis. Lineage (NCBI taxonomy): Bacteria > Pseudomonadati > Bacteroidota > Cytophagia > Cytophagales > Hymenobacteraceae > Hymenobacter > Hymenobacter saemangeumensis. Next base: position 31,749 of record NZ_BAABGZ010000067.1, read on the forward strand.
ATGGACGAGGTGCTGACTTCCCTCTACGACGGCGACCCCGCCGAGCGGAAGGCGGGCCTGGGCGGCTCGGCCCCGCGGGTAAGCCGCTGGCTGGGCGACATCCGCACCTACTTTCCCAGCGAGGTGGTGGCCGTGATGCAGCAGGACGCCATGACCCGCCTGGGTTTGCAGCAGCTGCTGCTGGAGCCCGAAGTGCTGCGCACCGTGCAGGCCGACGTGCACCTGGTGGGCACCCTGCTCTCCCTAAGCCGGGTGATGCCGGCCAAGGCCAAAAGCACGGCGCGGGAGGTGATTACCAAGGTGGTGCGCGAGCTGGAGCAGAAGCTCAGCAACCCGCTGCGCCAGGCTGTGCAGGGCGCCCTGAGCCGGGCCGTGCGCAACCCCCGCCCCCGCTACCGCGAAATCGACTGGAACGCCACCATCCGGGCCAACCTGAAGCACTACCAGCCCACCCACCGCAGCATCATCCCCGAAAAGCTGGTGGGCATGGGCCGCCGCGGGCAGGCCCTGAAGGAAATTTTGCTGTGCGTAGACCAGAGCGGCTCCATGGCTTCGTCGGTGGTGTATGCCGGTGTGTTTGGCGCCGTGCTGGCGACGCTCAAGGCGGTGAAAACCCACATGGTGGTGTTCGACACGGCCGTGGTGGACCTCACCGCCACCCTCACCGACCCGGTGGACCTGCTGTTTGGCGTGCAGCTGGGCGGCGGCACCGACATCAACCTGGCCCTGGCTTACTGCCAGCAGCTTATCTCCCGCCCCACCGACACTATCCTGGTGCTCGTGTCCGACCTTTACGAAGGCGGCAACGAAAACGAGATGCTGAAGCGGGCCGCCGCCCTGCGCACGGCCGGCGTGACGGTGGTCGCCCTGCTGGCCCTCAGCGACGAGGGTGCCCCCAGCTTCGACCGCCGCGTAGCCGAAAAGCTGGCCGCCCTGGACGTCCCCAGCTTTGCCTGCACCCCCGCCCGCTTCCCCGATTTGATGGCGGCAGCTATCCAGGGCCAAAGCCTGAGTGGCATTTCCGGCTGAAAAGTGACCTGGCGGTTCTTCAAGCTTCCTACTTTCGATACAGATGAACAGCCTACGCCAAAAATAGTCAGCATCTTTTCTTACTACCTACCTGATGTCACGCAGCCGCGCTGATGGCGCGGGGTCTTACCACTTACTAAAAAATGCCCCAGCCTCCCGCCCCGCCGCCCCAACCCAGCTTTGCCGAAGCGCTGCGCTTCTGGCTGAAGCTGGGCTTCATCAGCTTTGGCGGGCCGGCCGGGCAGATTGCCATCATGCACCAGACGCTGGTGCAGGAGAAGCGCTGGATTTCCGACGCCAAGTTTCTGCACGCCCTCAACTACTGCATGCTGCTGCCCGGGCCCGAAGCCCAGCAGCTGGCTACCTACATTGGCTGGCTGCTGCACGGCAGCCGGGGCGGGCTGGCGGCGGGCATTTTGTTTGTGTTGCCCTCGGTGTTTATTCTGCTGGCCCTGTGTGTGCTCTACGTCACAGTGGGCACGCTGCCGGCCCTGCAGGCGGTGTTTTTGGGCCTGAAGCCGGCCGTGGTGGCCATTATCCTGCTGGCTATGGTCAAAATCGGCCAGAAGTCGCTGCTGAGCCCTTTGCATTATGCGGTGGCCCTGGCCAGCTTCCTGGGTATTTTCTGGCTGAACGTACCGTTTCCGCTGCTCATCCTCGGGGCTGGGGCGGTGGGACTGCTGGCGCATGCCTTCTTTTCAGCGCCGGCCACGACCGGCAGCGAGGCGCGGGCTGCCCAGGCCGAAGAAGGCTACTACCTGACCATGCAGTCGGTAGTGCCCGGCACTGGTTTTTCCGGGCCGCGCCTGGTGCGGCAGCTGGCCGTAGCGCTGGGGCTGTGGGGGCTGCCGCTGGGGCTGCTGGGGCTGGCCGCGCCCGACTTTCCGTTCTGGCGCGGGCTTACGCAGTTTTTCACCCAGGCCGCGCTGGTCACCTTTGGCGGCGCCTACGCGGTGCTGCCCTACGTGGCCCAGGTGAGCGTGGAAAAGCTGCACTGGCTAAGCCAGGGGCAGATGCTCGACGGCCTGGCCCTGGGCGAAACCACGCCCGGCCCCCTCATCATGGTGCTGGCGTTTGTGGGCTTCATGGGCGGCTACACGCACTTTGGCGGCTCGCTTGCGCTGGGTGCGCTGGGGCTGCTGGCTACCACTTACTACACCTTTTTGCCCTGCTTTGTCTTCATCCTCGTGGGCGCCCCGCTTATCGAGCACAGCCGGCACAATGCCCGGCTTAAGGCCGTGCTGAGCATCATCACCGCTGCCGTGGTGGGCGTTATCCTGAACCTGGCCGTGTACCTGGGGCGCAGTGTGCTGTTTCCGGCCGGGCCCCTGCGCTGGGCCGAGCTGCACTGGCCCAGCCTGCTGTGGGTGGCCGTTTCGCTGCTGGCCCTGCACCGCTTCCGCCTCAACCTCATTCTGTGGATTGGCATCAGTGCCCTGGCGGGGCTGTTTTATCACCTGGCTGGCCCCGGGCTCTAGCTTTTCCGTAGCCAGGCTATTCCTGCACCTTTCCCATTCCCATTTCCATGTCTCATTTTCTCTCCCGGCGGGAAGCGCTGCGTGCCACCGCGCTACTCGGCGCCACCTCCCTGCTTCGCCTCGACGAAGCGCAGGCCGCGCCGGGCCCCAAAGGCAAGACGCCCCCGCTCACGGCCGCCGAAATTGCCGGCATCGAAGCTGCCCTGGGCAAAAAGGGCACTTACCACGAGGCCCAGGCCACCCATTCCACTTCGCTGCCTCGCCACGACTTACAGGTCAGCATCAAGGGCGAGGCGGTGCCTACTTCCTTCGGCTTTGGCGGCTGGGTAGCCATCAAGCACACGCTCGACGGCAAGTCGGCCATGCTGATGAGCGACACCGTGCTGCGGCAGGAGGAAGTAAACCCGCTGATGTCGGCCGCCCTGGCCAACGGCCTGGAAATCGGCGCCGTCCACAACCACTTCTTTTACGAGGAGCCCCGCATCTTCTACATGCACGTCCACGGCATGGGCAGCCCGGCCGAGCTGGCCGCCAAGTTTGCCGCCACGCTGAAAGACTCCCGCCTGCTGCCCGCCAACCAGCCGCCCGCCCCCGCGGCTCCGGCGCAAACCGGCAAAGAGCTGTTCGACCTGCCCGCGCTGGACAACGTGGTGGGCCAGCCGGGCGCTGTGAACGGCGCCACCTACAAGTACACCGTGGGCCGCGACGACCTGCGCGTCGTGATGATGAACACGGAAATGACCACTGCCATCGGCCTGAACTCCTGGGCGGCCTTCGCCGGCACTCAGGCCAATGCCCACATTGCCGGCGACATCGCCATGCTGGAGCACGAGGTGAACCCGGTTATCAAAACCCTGCGGGCCCACCAGCTGGAAGTAGTGGCCGTGCACAACCACATGCTGTTCGACCAGCCCCGGATGATATTTCTGCACTACTACGGGCGCGGGCCCGCCGCCCAGCTCGCCCAGGGCTTCCGGGCCGCGCTCGACCAGCTAGGGAAAGGTCCCCAGCCCCATGGGCATGGCATGGGCGGGATGAAGCATTAGCCGGCTACACGGCCACATTCAGCTTACAAGCCACGTCGTTGCCGGCCAGTATTCTTAAGCCTTTATCTCCCACAGCTCGTTCCAGTTGGTTGTGAATGCCGGCGAGCGCCGCCGCTGCTGCCCTTTCCATACACCGGGCTGCCGGCCCACGGCTCCAATGGCTGCCGCCACCTGCACGCTGTTGCCGCCAAATCGGGCGTTGAGGGCATCGAGCTTCTGCATCAGGCGGGCCGTCCGCTCGCTCCCATCGGGCGCGAACAGGCTGAGCTGCTTCTGCTCGCCGCTTTCAAAGCCGTCCAGGATTACCCCGGCCTTCACGTACACGGAGCCCGGCTGCCAGATACGCCCGAGCAGGGAGCGGGCAAAGCGCACCAGCTCCGTCGTGTCGCTGGTCGCCACGGGCAACGTCACCTGGGCCGAGCGCGTGTGCGGGGGCGGCGTGGTGCCGAAGCGGTTTTGGGAAAGAAAAACCGTCAGCACGCTGGCGGCCGACTCCTGCCGCCGCAGCTTCTCGGCTGCCCGCGAGGCAAAGGCCGCGACGGCGGCCAGCACATCCTCAAACTGGCTGAGCGGCCGGCCGAAGGTGCGCGTGCAGGCAATGCTTTGCCGGGCCAGGCTGCCGTCCTCGCTCGGGGCCAGGTGGTGGCAGGGGTAGCCCTGCAGCTCCCGCACCAGGCGGGCGCCCACCACTCCGCCCAGGTGCCTGCGGGCCATGGCCTCCGAGCAGCGGGCCAGCCCGGCAGCCGTGCTGATGCCCAGGCTGTAGAGCTTGGTGGCGTACTGCCGCCCCACGCCCCAGACGTCTTCCACTGGCACCTGCTCCAGGGCCCACTGCCGGCGCTCGGGCGAGTCCAGCAGCAGCACCCCGCCCAGGGCCGGGTCTTTCTTGGCCACGCGGTTGGCCAGCTTGGCCAGGGTCTTGGTCGGGGCCAGCCCGATGCAGGTGGGAATGTGGGTGCGGCGCTTTACCTCGCGGCGAATCCGGCGGGCGTAGTCGTCCAGGCGGCCGTGCCAGCGCTCCATGCCGTGCAGGCTCAGGAAAGCTTCGTCGATGGAATAAATCTCCAGCTCGGGTGCCACGGAGGCCAGGTAGCCCATCACCCGGCCGCTCATGTCGCCATACAGGGCATAGTTCGAGGACAGGGCCTGCACGCCGTGCTGCTCCACCAGGGAGCGCACCTGAAACAGGGGCTCCCCCATCTTGATGCCCAGGGCCTTGGCTTCGGCCGAGCGCGAGACGATGCAGCCGTCGTTGTTGGACAGCACCACCACGGGCTGCCCCTCCAGCCGGGGCTGAAAGGCCCGCTCGCAGCTGACGTAGAAGTTATTGCAGTCGACGAGCGCGAACATGGTCGTGAAGCTTGCCGTTGATGAGTTCGGTCACGACGTGGGTGACCACGCCCCACACCTGCACGTGCTCGCGGCCCATTATCTCGACGGCCGCGTAGCTGGGGTTGTCGGGCACCAGCCAGTAGGTGCTGCCGCGCTTTTCCAGGCGCTTCACCGTGAACTCGCCTTCCACGGCCGCCACCACCACCTGGCCGGCCTGGGGCTTGAGGGCGCAGTCGATGGCCAGCAGGGCGCCATCGGTGATGTGGGAGGGCGGCCCGTCCATGCTCGTGCCGTTCACCCGCGCCAGGTACGTGTGGGTGGGGTGAGGAAGAAGAATTTTGTTTAAGTCAATCGGCACGCCCCGCTCGTCCTCGGCCGGGCTGGGGAAGCCGGCCGGAATACGGGTTTCGCACTCAATGAGCCAGACGGGCTCGCGGGCAATCTGAAGGATATCAACGCTACACATAGGGCCAACAGGTTTAGGAGGACGCAAATAACGTCACAATTACTAAAAATGTTGGCAAATACCACCAATTGTATTGGCAATATCTCTGCTGTTATTATGCTATTCGGCAACACAGCACTTTTCTGATGCTTCGCAACCCCTGGCTTGCCAAACCAGTTAGCACCATCTAATTTAGCGGTTAGTTTAAAGGCTACGATTATGGCTACGGCGAGAAAACTATACTATGTAGAGGAAGGGCGGCAGGATGAATATGAGGAAGCGGCGGCTACGGCAACTCCCCATGCCCAGGACGAAACGCTGCTCGACGACACACTGGCAGCCGAGGTATGCCCCCGGTGCGGCGAGCTGCTGGCCTGGCACGAAGCGCGCTGCGAAGCCGCGCCTCCGGAGCCGGCAGCTCCTGAGGAAACCCCATCCGCACCGGCTCCAGCTCCGGGACTGACCTTTGCCTACGGCCTGGGCCAGCGCGTGCAGCCCGCCCTGGACAACCGAACCGGCGCCGTCGTCTGGCGGGGGCAGGTAAAGCAGCGACACTCCCCCTCGGGCCTGGTGCGCCGCGTTAACGTGTACCGCCTCGACAATGGGTTCTGGGACTGCTACTACGAGGAGGATTTGCTGGTTGCGTAGCCGGCCAGGTCTTCTTTGCTGGCGGACACCGGCCTACTCCTCCACCATGCCACCTGGCTTGGTGCCCCGGCAGCTGCAATGCGGTCAAAACGAGGGGCGCAATGCCCGACTCACGCCCGTTGATGGCCGTCGGAACCGCAAGCTCCCTAGCCGGCTCCTATCAACCGCTGCCCGCTGAGTAGATGCCCCTGCAATACAAAACAAGCCCCTCACGCTACCGTGAGGGGCTTTTTCGTGGGCCCACTTGGAATCGAACCAAGGACCTGCTGATTATGAGTCAGCTGCTCTAACCGATTGAGCTATAGGCCCGTTGCCGGAGGCGTTTATTCTTTCACCTCTAAACCCATGCCACCGAATGGCCCTCCGACGGGGCAAAAGTACGACCTTCGCGAAGAAGTTGCTAGTTTCTGGTTACGGGTTTCTGGTTGTTGTTCCGGCAAACATCCAAAAGCCGGTAACCAGAAGCCAGAAACAAGCAACCAGAAACCCGTTTCATGCTTCCCCACCTCCTGTTTGACTTTGGCGGCGTCATCATCAACATCGATTACGACCGCACCCTGGCGGCCATGCGCCGGCTGAGCCGCGCCGGCAGCTCCATTGAATTCACCCAGGCCCAGCAGGCCGAGCTGTTTGACCAGCTCGAAACCGGGCAGATCACGCCGGCGCAGTTCCGCGACGGCCTGCGGGCCGGCTACGAGCTGCAGGCCAGCGACGACGAGCTGGACGCCGCCTGGCACGCCATGCTGCTCGACGTGCCGGCCGAGCGCCTGGCCCTGATTGGCGAGCTGCGCCGCCGCGGGCACCAGACCGCCCTGCTCTCCAACACCAACGTGCTGCACATTGGCGAAATAAACCAGCGCCTGGCCCAACAATATGGCTTCCGAAACGGTATTGCCGACGTGCTGGACCGCGTGTTCTACTCCCAGGAAGTGGGCCTGCGCAAGCCGGGCGACGATATTTTCCATTATGCCCTGCGCGAGATGAACTGGCAGGCCGCCGATACGTTGTTTATCGAAGACAGTCCGCAGCACGTGGCTACGGCCCGTCGGCTGGGCTTGCGGGTGCTGCACCTGGCCCCGCCGCTTACCCTTACCACTGCCCTGCCCGAAGCCCTCCGTGTCTTTCCCGCTGAATATTCCCCCGCTGCCTCCCGCTGATTCCGACGAGCCGACACCCCCGGTCGTCCATGCCGCCCCGCACACCCGGCTGGCGGCTGCCCGGGCCGCGTTCCGTCGCTTTGAGCGGCCGCCCTCCCCGGCCCGCACGGCGTTTGTGCATATTGGCTTATTCCTGGTCACGCTGATTACGACCACCCTGGCCGGCATTCAGCTCACAGCCGGCGGGCTGGGATTTCTGCCCCTTGCGGTATTCACCCACCGCGGCGCCCTGCTGCAGGAAGAGCTGCAGCGCGGGCTGTGGTTTGCGCTGCCGTTCCTGGGAGTGCTCACGGTGCACGAGTTCGGGCACTACTGCACGGCCCGCTACAACCGGGTGCGTACCTCCCTGCCCTACTACATTCCGTTTCCGCTGGGCCTGGGCACCTTTGGCGCCATTATCCGCATACGCGACCGGATATTCTCGCGGCGGGAGTTTTTCGACATCGGCCTGGCGGGTCCGCTGGCCGGCTTCCTGGTGGCGGTTCCCCTGCTGATTTACGGCTTCACCCACCTGCCCGACCCCCAGGCCTACGCCTTTCACTTCCACCCCGAGCTGGCCCGGTACGGGGCCCGCTACGCGGAGTTTGCCTACTCGCCGGAGGTGCTGCAGAATACCACGCTGCTGGCCAAGCCCCTGCTTTACCGCCTGCTGGAAGCCACCTTTGCCGACCCCGCCCGGCTGCCCCACCCGGCCGAGCTCATGCACTACCCGGTGCTGATGGCCGGCGCCCTGTCCTTGTTTTTCACGGCCCTCAACCTGCTGCCACTGGGCCAGCTCGACGGCGGCCACATCCTGTACGGGCTGCTGGGCCGGCACCGCTTCAACCGCCTGGCCCTGCTGCTGTTTGTGAGCTTTATTTTCTACGCCGGGCTGGGCCTCTTCTCGCTGCAGGACGGCTGGGAAACCTGGCTGTACGGCGGGCCGGTCTACGCCCTGTACCTGTGGGCAGTGATGCGGCGCGCCCTGCCCACGGCCCGGCAGGCGCTGCTGCTGGCCGGCAGCATCTGGCTGGCCCAGCTGGCCCTGGCCACGGCCGTGCCGGGCATTGCCGGCAACCCCGGCTGGCTGATTTTTGGCCTGCTACTGGGGCGGTTTACAGGCATTTACCACCCCGGTGCTCCCGACGAGCGGCCCCTTAGCACCGGCCGCAAAGTGCTGGGCTGGGTAATGGTGGCTATTTTTGTGCTTTGCTTCACGCCCACCCCCTTTCAGTAGAACAAGGCGGCATTCTCCCTGTTCTTTTGCCTATCATGCAGTTTCAGCAGCGTCAATTTACCCGTACTACCTTGCTGGCCCTGCGCGAGCACGGGCTGTACCTGGGCCAGGGCGACGGACGCGGGCGCATGAGCCTGGAGGTGGAGATGCCCTACGAGGAAGTGCTGCCCCTCCGCATTGAGCGGCGCAACACCCGGCCCGAGCGCCAGCTGCCGGGCGTGCTTTTCCTTCTCATTTGGGCGGCCAGCAGTGCCTCCCGCTCCCTGAGCCAGGGGGAGGCGGCATCCGACGAGTTCTGGCTCTGGGCCATTGGCCTGGGCCTGGGCCTGCTGGCCGTGGTGCTCTACGGCGTGCGCAACTGGTGGTACCAGCTGGTGCTGCACACCGGCCGCGGCCAGGTGGTGCTGGCCGACCGCCGCTCCGACCGCCGGGCTCTGCTGGACTTTGCCGAAACCCTGGAGGCCCGCACCAAAAGCTACCTGCGCCGCGAGTACGCCGCCGTCAACCCCCTGGGCTTTATCGAGCCCCAGCTACGCCGCGTGGCCTGGCTGCGCGAGCTCAACGTGCTGAGCGGGCCCGAGGCCACGGCCCTGTCTACCCGCCTCACCGGCCGCCTCACGGCTACGCCCCTGCGCAGCATGGGCCAGGAGCTGGAGGCACCGTACGTGAACTAAGCCCCCGGAAAGCGCGGGCCTGTTGACAGGATAAAGACCTCTGAGGCGCAGGCCCGGGTTGCCGCGCTGCTTGCCGCTACCAACCGGCTGGCCCGGCTGCTACTTCCGAGCACTCTTTGCGTAGAGCGCCCAGAGCCCAGCTCACTTTTCGTTCGCTATGCATCCTGCTGTACCTGCCTGGCTGCGCCGCCCCTTCACCCTCGACCTGCGCGCCCTGGCCCTGCTGCGCATGGGTGTGGGAGCCGTGCTGCTCGTCGACCTCGCCATTCGGGCCACCGACCTGGAGGCCCACTACGCCAACCTGGGCGTGCTGCCGCTGGCCGCGCTGCACGAGCACCTGTGGTCGGCTTCGCAGTTTTCGCTGCACGCCAGCAGCGGGCTGTGGCAGGTGCAGGCCCTGCTGTTTGGGCTGGCGGCCGGCGCGGCCCTGGCTTTGCTGCTGGGCTGGCACACCCGGCTGGCCACCCTGGCTTCCTGGGTGCTGCTGCTGTCGCTGCACAACCGCAACCCGCTTATCGGGCAGGGCGGCGACGACCTACTGCGCATGCTGCTGTTCTGGGGCCTGTTTCTGCCCTGGGGCCGGGTGTATTCGCACGATGCCAAAGGCCAGCCCCTGCCAGCCCAGCTGACTTACTTCAGCGCCGCCACGGTAGCCTACGTGGTGCAGCTGGCCATTCTCTACTGGGTGACGGCCTTGCTGAAAAGCGGCGCCGAATGGACGCACGAAGGCACGGCCTTGTACTACGCCTTCAGCCTCGACCAGGTGCTGCTGCCGGCCGGGCGCCTGCTTTACCCCTACCCCGGCGTGCTGCGCTTTCTCACCTTCGCCACCTGGTACCTGGAGCTGCTGCTGCCCTTTGTGCTTTTCATTCCGGTGGGGGTACGCTGGTGGCGGCTGCTGTTTCTCGCCCTCATCTTTGGCTTCCACCTTGGCATCAGCCTCACTTTGTTTGTCGGGCTCTTCTGGCTGATTAACCTGGTGTCGGTGCTGGGGCTGCTGCCGGGCCGGGACCTGGACTGGCTGAGCTGCCGGGCGGGCCCGCGCCTGGCCCGGCTGCGGAGATGGCAGCCTCGCCTGCCCCGCCTGCCTTGGCAGCTGCGCCTGGAAACGGGCCCCGCGCTGAGTGCCGGCCGCCGACGCTTGCTGCAGAGCCTGCGCGAAGGCCTGGTTCTGCTCGCCCTGGCCTATGTGGGCTGGTGGAACCTGAGCGACTGCGTCGGCGGGCGCTGGCTTATGCCTGAATCTGCGCGCTGGCCGGCCTTCCTGCTTCGCCTCGACCAACACTGGGGCATGTTTGCGCCTACCGTGTTCAAGGACGATGGCTGGTACGTGCTCGAAGGCCGTACCGCCGATGGGCGCCTGCTTGACCTGAACCGTGAGGGCCGGCCCGTAAGCTACGCCAAGCCGCCCTCGGTGGTGGCACTGTTCAAGAATGACCGCTGGCGCAAGTACTCCGAAAACCACCTGTTCATCAGCAACACCTGGATGCGGGGCTACTTCTGCAACTACCAGCTGCGCATCTGGCACGAAAACCCCGCCCACCCGCCACTGCGCTCCCTTACCGTGGTGTACATGAAGGAAGTATCCTTGCCTGACTACCGATACTCCCCCCCGCAGCGCGAGGTACTCTGCACCTGCGGCGAAACCGACGATTAACCGTCTCCAGCCCTATGCCACCGGGCAGCGCAGTAAGCTCGGCCTAACGAAGCGGCAGCCGGCCCGTAAAGCCTGCGTTCCACCTTTCACGCCGCTACCATGAGTGTCTCCTTAAATCCCCAAGCTGTCATCTACGCCCGGCGCCTGATTCAGGACGGCAAGCTCCAGAACGACCAGGGCCACTGGCGCGAGCACAACCCCGATACCGACCAGGAAAACGCCTTCCTGGAAGAGCACGAGCTGGAAGAGTACGGCAACTGGCACCTGGGCCTGGACATGAGCAAGGGCGAAGACAGCAAAGGCCGCTACAAATTCCCCTACGGTGACTTTAAGACGGTTCACCGCGACGGCCTCATCGCCGCCAAGGAGCGCGCCGCCCAGCAAGGCTACTCCGATATCGAGAAAGCCGCCGACGAGCTGCTGCAGCTGCTCGAAGGCCAAGAGTAATTAGGTATTAGGGATTAGGGATTAGGGATTAGATGTTCAGGTAGTTGCCTGGTAATTATTATACTTCTCGCGAAATGGTCTGCGAAACCTGAACGATGTAGAGACGCAACATTTTGCGTCTGCGGGACTGCGCCATTAAAGCCGGAATTGCTCCGTTAGTATCGTTCGGGTATCGTTCAACAATGAGACGCAAAATGTTGCGTCTCTACATCCGCCAGACGTTCCGCAATGCACTTTGGGACGAGCATAAATCGCCTGCTCCTCCAGCATGCGTGCGGTACAGCCTCCCTGTGGCTTCGTCTGAGTCGTTCAAAGAAGCGCAGAGATGCTGCACTACGTGCATGCCAGAGGAGCACAATGCACGAGAACTTCCCGAGAACATCCTCAATCCCTAATCCCTAATCCCTAATTCCTCCTAATGATGCCCGTCTGACGCGGGCCCCTGCCCGGCCAGGCCCAGGCGCTGCACCAGCTTGCCTATGCTCAGGCCCTGCACCAGGATGGAAAACACCACCACCACGTAGGTGATGCCAATCAGCATGTCGCGCGAGGCCAGGGCGGTGGGCAGCGACAATGCCAGCGCAACGGAAATGCCGCCCCGCAAGCCGCCCCAGGTGAGCACGGCCAGGCCCTTCAGGCCATAGCGCTGCTGCGGCCGCAGCAGCGCCAGCGGCAATCCTACCGACAGCGCCCGGATGGCCAGTACCACCAGCACCACACCCAAGCCCACGGCCAGGTACAGGCGCTCGAAGTGCAGCACCAGCATCTCCAGGCCAATGAGCACGAACAACAGGGCGTTCAGCACCTCATCCACCAGCTCCCAGAACTTGTCGAGGTACTCCCGCGTCACATCCGACATGCCCTTGGCCCGGCCCTTCGTCCCAATGATGAGCCCAGCCACCACCATGGCCAGGGGGCCCGAGGTGTGCAGGCCCCCGGCCAGGGCAGTGCCGCCCATCACCAGGGCCAGGGTAATGAGCACCTCCACCTGGTACTGGTCGATGGAGCGCAGCAGCCAGTAGCCAGCGAAGCCCAGCCCGGCGCCCAGCAGCACCCCGCCCACGGCCTCGCGGGCAAATAAGCCCGCCATGTCGCTCGCGCTGAGGCTGTCGGCGCCCTGGTGCGCTACCTGCAGCAGGCTCATAAAAATCACTACGCCCACGCCGTCGTTGAACAGCGACTCGCCTACCACCCTGATTTCCAGCTGCGGGGGAATGCGCGCCTGCCGCAGAATGCCCAGCACAGCAATGGGGTCGGTGGGCGAAATCAACGCCCCAAACAGCAGGCAGTCGATAAATGGCAGCCCCAGCCCTACCAGCGGCAGCAGCTTGTACATAGCCCCGGCTACCAGCAGAGTGGAAAGCACCGTGCCTACCAAGGCCAGCGAAGCCACTGCGCCCCGCTCCTGCCCCAGCGAGCGCACGTCGGTGTGCAGCGCCCCTGCAAATAGCAGAAAGCCCAGCATCACTTCCATCAGCAGCTCGCTGAAGTCGAGGCTGCGCACCAGCTTGCCCAAATCCAGTATCGGCACCACGCCCAGGCGCCCCAGCCCCACCACCAGCAGCGAGGAAGCCAGCCCCAGCACCATCAGCCCAATAGTGGTGGGCAGCCGCATGTAGCGGTGGTTTACATAGGCGAAGGCCGCGGCCAGCACCACGAGCAGGGAAAGGGCAGAGTATAATTCCATAGCAGGGATTAGCGAAAAAGTCGGGCTGCAAGTTACGCGCCCGGGTTGCTCGCCGGCGTTCCACAGCAAGCACACTCCACCTTCAACCCAATTTAATTCCCCGCTTCAAATGTGGGCCACAGGTCAGCTTTTCTCCTTAAAAAGTGTGGCCAGATTTATAACAGCCCCTGTTTATCAACTGCCTATATCTTACTCCGAGCCAATATCCAGAGTAGCTAGAGATACTCCTTAACGCTTCGCCTAGCACTATTGACTCTCAAACAAAACGGCCCCCAACTATACGAAAAGCATAGTTAGGGGCCGTTTTTATCAAACCCGAAGCCAGTGGAAGCCTATTCTACCACCAGCTTCTTCACCACCACTCCCTGGGCAGTAGCAATGCGCACGGAGTATACCCCCGCTGCTACCTCGTGCAGCGAGAGCTGCTGCGTACCCAGCCCGGCGGTCAGTGCCTGCGTCCGCAGCACGCGCCCCAGGGCATCGACCAGCTCGACGGTTGATGCCGAGCGGCTCAGGCTGGCGGGCAGCTCCACCGTCACGGCCTGGCGGGCCGGGTTGGGGTACAGGGCCACCTGGGCGCTCAGGCTGGCCGCGGCCGTGCCCAGCAGCTGCCGGGGCCCGAACACCAGCTCAAAGCGCGGGGTCGTGCTGGCTGCGTTGAGCGTGAACGAGTAGTTGGGCTGCTGGCTCAGGTCGACCAGGGCGTCGGTAAGCCGGTCGCGCAGGTAGGCCGGGGTGCTGCCCAGGTTCGCCAGCTCGGCCGCGTGCAGGGTGTAGCTGCCGGAGGCCGGCACGCGCAGCTGCAGCGGCACCACCACTTCCGTGCTGCCCGGCAGGGGCAGGCCCTGAATGGCCAGGGCCTCATTTCCGGCCAGCGCGGCCAGGTTCAGGCCCGTGGGGTTGGCCAGCTTCACGGCGTCAAAGGCCGCGTCGGCGCCGGCCGTGGCGCCGGCCTCGAAGTACACGTAGGCCGCATCCGTCAGGCCGGTGCTGCTGCGCAGCTGCAGCTGCAGCAGGGGCCGGCTATCGGCCGCGCCGCGCCGCACGGGCACGTTGGTGAAGGCGGTCAGGCGCTGGCTGTTGCGGAAGGTGAGCGTGCCGCTGGTCTGCCCGCTGCTCACGCGCACCCAAAAGCCCTGGGCCACCCCAATCTGCGGGTTGCCGCCGATGCCGTTCACGTAGGCCCGGTACATGCCCCCGTACTGGCTGGTGCTTTCAAACACGTACATCGACGCGTCCAAGTTGGCGCGGTCGGCCGGGGCCACCAGGGTCCAGTCCAGGGGCGAGGCGTAGGGGTTGCCCACGTGGTGCCAGCCGGCCTCCGAAGCCAGCGGGCCGCTGTCGCGGCTCAGCGTCTTGGCCAGGGTGCCGTTGTGCAAGGCACCCACGAAGTCCACGGTCTGGCTGGCGCTGAGGTTGACAGTGTAGCCGCGGCCCTGCTCCAGCACGCTGCCCAGCGAGGCCGGCGAGAACCAGCCCTTGTCGAAGGCCGACAGGTTGTTGCTGGCCGTGCCCAGGCGGGCCTCGTCGTAGCCAAACACGGTGGGGAAAGGCGTCACGTTGGCCGGGGCGGCCGCGCTGTTATAGGCCGGGTTCACCACGGGCGTGAAGCCGCTGGTGGCCAGGTCGGCCACGGTGGTGCTCACCACCGGCGAGCTGAGGTGGCGGTAGCCGGCGCCGGGGTTCAGGCTGGGGTCGATGGCGCGCTGCACCGTGGCGTTGCCAATCAGCACCCCGCCGTTGTTGAACACCATGGCCGACAAGGTCGGCGTCGACTCCAGCGTTAACAGCTGCCCGTTCACGTCCAGGTTGCCGTTGAGCGTGAGCAGGCGCTGCACGCTGGCGGCACCGTTCAGCGTCGCCCCGGCTGAGTTGATGCGCAGGTTCCAGAAGCGCGTAGCGCTGCTGCCGCCCACCGTCTGCCCGCCGGCGCTGGTGAAAGCCACCGTGCCGCCCGGGGCCGTGAACGTGCCGTTGTTGGTCCAGGTGTTTTTCACATCCAGCGTGCCGCCGGTCATGGTCAGGGTGGCCCCGCCGTTCAGGGTCAGGTCGTCGGCCAGGGCCGTGCCGGCCGAAATCACCGGGTAGCGTGGGGCACCGGAGCCAATCACGGCGTCGACGGTCGAGCCGGGCACGCCGTCGGTCCAGTTGGCTGCCACAAACCAGTCGGTGCTCACGGCCCCGGTCCAAGTCGAGGCCGTCACCGGGGCGTTGTAGGTAATGGTGAAGGTCGGCGCCGCGGTGTTGCCGTTGCCGGCCGCGTCCTGGGCCACGCCCGCCGCAATGTTTACTGTCACCGTGCCGCCAGCCGTCGGCGTCACGTTGAACGTGTACACGCTGCCGCTGCCGCTGAAGCCGCTTACTGTGCCGTTGCTCACCGTCACGTCGCCAGCCACAAAGCCGCTCACAGCCTCCGAGAAGGTCACCGTTACGGGAATGGGCGAGCTGTTGGTCGGGTTGCTGGCCGTGCTGCTGACGGCCACCGTGGGAGCCGTAGTGTCCACGGTAAAGGTGTTGGTGTTGCTGTTGGGGCTGACGTTGCCCGCCGCATCTGTCGCCGTGGCCCGTACCGTGTGGGCTCCTTGCGTCAGGGCCGTGGGTTGGGCAAACGACCAGGCTCCGCCGGCACTGGCGGTAGTGGTGCCCAGGGGGCTGCCGTCGACGATGACCGTGACCGTGCTGCCGGCTTCGGCTGTGCCGCTGTAGGTTGGCGTGACCGTGTTCAGCAGGCTGCCATTGGCCGGCAGGGCTACCACTGGAGCAGCCGGCGGCACGGTGTCTACCGTGAAGGTGTTGGTGTTGCTGCTGGGACTGATATTGCCGGCCGCATCGGTAGCAGTGGCGCGGGCCGTATGGGCACCCTGGGTCAGAGCTGAGGGTTGGGTAAACGACCAGTTACCTGCCGCATCGGCTGGCGTGGTACCAATGGGACTTCCATCAACGATGATGATAATGGTCGTGCCGGCTTCCCCGGTGCCGGTATACGATGGCGTCGGGTTGTTCAACGTGCTGCCATTGGGCGGCGTCAGCAGTACCGGGGCCGGCGGCGCCACCCGGTCGATGGTAAATGACTGCCCGGCAAAGGGCACGTTCGACACCGACGGCGACATGCCCGTGCTGTTGGCCAGGTTTAGCTGCAGGCTGCCGCTGCCCGTTCCTGTATTCACAGTCACGGTATACGTCGTGCCCGAGCCCGACACCCCGCTCACGCTGGCGCCGCTCAGGCCGGAAGTGGTCAGCGAAAAGTTGCTGGCGCTGAGCCCGGTAACGCTCGCCGCAAAAGTCACGGTAAAGCTGACGCTGGCCGCGTTGGTCAGGCTGCCCCCTACCCGGTTGATGGCCGTCACCGTGGTGGGTGCCGCCGGCGTGGTAAAGGTTTGAACCGCGCCGTAGGCGGTACCGATGGCATTGATGGCGTAGGCCCGCACGTAGTAGGTGGTGCTGGCACTCAGCCCGCTTACCGCCTGGGAGAAAGCCCCCGTGCCACTGCCAATAATAACCTTGGTATTGGCCGTGGTGGGCACCATGTTCGAGGTGCTATACACCACCCCCCGCTCGCTTACGCTCACGCCGCCATCCGAGCTTACGTTGCCGCCCAGGGTAGCCCCAGTGGTGGTGATGCTGCTGGCTACTGCGGTAGTTACGGTGGCCAGGTCCTGGTCGAACACCGCCAGTCCGCTCAGCATGGTGCTGTTGCCCCCAATCAGGCCGGGCGTGAGAAAGGTGCTGACGGCATTGCCCGCCGCCAGGCTCACGGCCACGATTTTGCTGTTGGTGGGGGCTGCCGCCGTGCTTGTGCGCACGTCGGCCACCAGCAAGCGGTTGTTGGCCAGGTCCAGGGCAATGGTGCCGGGCGTGGCCGCGAAGTTGTCCTTCACCAGCACGTCGCCCGTCCCGTTGAGGTTGATGCGCCGCAGCTGGTCGGCCGTGGTGGTGGCCGCGGCATCCGTGATGCTATAGTACAAGTGGTTGTTCACCTTGTCCAGCGCCAGGCCGTTCAGGGCCGTGTTGGCGCCGCCAATCAGGGCCGGGGTCAGGAAAGTGGTCACGGCGTTGCCGGGGGCCAGGCTCACGGCCACAATCTTCATGTACTCGGGGTTGGTGGCCGTGGCCGTGCGCACATCGGCCACCAGCAGGCGGTTGTTGGCCAAGTCCACCACCAGGGGGCCCGGCGAGGCGGCGAAGTTGTCCTTAATCAGCACGTCGCCCGTGCCGTCGAGGTTGATACGCCGCAGCTGGTCGGCGGTCGTGCCCGCCGCCGCATCCTGCACGGTGTAGTAGAGGAAGTTGTTGGCCTTATCCAGCGCCATTCCCCGCAGGCTGGTATTGGCGCCGCCAATTAGCCCAGGGGTAAAAAAGGTACTTACGGCGTTGCCGGGGGCCAGGCTCACGGCCACAATCTTCATGTATTCGGGGTTGGTGGCCGTGGCCGTGCGCACGTCGGCCACCAGCAGGCGGTTGTTGGCCAGGTCCACCACCACCGTCCCCGGTGTGGCCGCGAAGTTGGTTTGCAGCACGGCGTCGCCGGTTCCATTCAGGTTAACGCGCCGCAGCTCATCCGCAGTGGTGCCAGCGCCGGCATCTACCAGGGTGTACACCACCTGGGCCTGCCCGCGCAGGGCCAGGCCGAGCAGCAGCGCAACCAGCGCCCAGCCGGGAAGGAGCAGTGGCCTCCACCACGGGGTTCTATGTCTGTTTTTCATATGAAGTAAAAGAAAAGATGAAGGCAGCCAAGCTGCCAATGCGCCTGAAGCCCGCCGCTATTTTCTGGCGGCTATTGCCGGGGCGGGAAGATTCCCTGCACGCAAATCTGGAAATTCAGCGCCAGGTAAGGATTCATGATGCTGAACGGCTGGCTTCCACCGGAAGCACCGATGGCGCTCGGGTTGGCCTGAGCCGTGGGCGCACCGCCATAGGCATTGATGGCCACCGATTCTTCGGTGGATGCCGTGATGCCATTGGGCACGGCGAGGTAGTTGCCGCCCGGGGTGGCGCTGCTGGCCGCGTTGCCCGACACGTTCAGGGCGTGGGTATGGGCCGGCATCTGGGTGTTGAGCAGGGTGACCGTAGGCGTGCCCGCCACCTGCCCCAGCGAATAGTTGGGCAAGCCCGGTCCCTGGCCGAAGTTCATCGGAAAGCGGCCCCGCAGGTCGGGCAGGGCGAAAGTGGTTTGGCCGTTGCCGCCGTAGGTGGTGCCCAGAATGGAAAACAAGGCCGTGTTCTGCGCAATCGACAGTAGCTGCCCGTTGCAGATGGCAAAGTTCTGCACGGCAAAGTTGCCCGCAAAGAGCATGATTTCACCGATGTAGGCTTCCGTGCCCTGTACTGCGGCCGGCCGGGCGGCAGCCATGGCGGGGCCGCCAAGCAGGCCGAGGCCCATGGCGGCGCCCAGGCGCTTTAGCCAGCTGCGGCGCTCCTGGTCGGCACCCTGGGCGGCCTGCTGGCCTACCGAAACAAAACCGGAAGATGTAGCGAGTAGTCTCATAAGTGTTGTGGGGGAAAAAGGTGAGTGAAAGCTTGTTTGTCAGAGTTGTGGCCAATCTTCGGTTTAAGGTGGCGCTGGCCGCTTGTCGCCAGGGCCGGCCCCAAAGCAGGAAGCGAGAAAAGCCGGGGCTTTTCTCGCTTCGGGGCATTAGTTGCGGGAAGGGTAAATGCCTTCCAGGCAAATGATGTAGTTGATGGCCAGCAGGGGCTGCAGCACCGGTACGGGCTGGTTGCCGCCGGCAGCACCTATGGCGGCGGGGTTGGCCGTCACGTTGGCGCTGGGCCCGTAGGCGTGTACCGTCACTGCTTCTTCGGTGTTGTTGGTGGTGCCGTTGGGCAGGGCCAGGAAGTTGCCGGCCAGCGCGTCGGTGGTGCCCGGCGTGCTGGACCCGTTCAGCAGGTGGTTGTGGGCCGGCATCTGCCCGGTGGTCAGCGTCACATTTTCCGAGCCCGAGAGCTGGCCCTGGGTGTACGGGCTCAGGCCCGGGCCCTGCCCTACGCCTACCGGCACGCGGCCCCGCAGGTCGGGCAAAGCAAAGGTGGTTGTTCCGTTGCCCCCGTACATGGTGCCCAGTAGCGAAAAAAGGGCCGTGTTCTGAGAAATGGGAAGCAGGCTGCCGTCGCAGATGGCCCAGCCGCGGGGCGCGAAGTTGCCGGCAAAAATTTTGATGATGCCTATAAATTCATCCATGAATTCAAAAAAGAAAAAGATGGTACCAGGCTTTTGCAGTGTGCAAAAGCCACACAGGAGCTGCCCAGGCCATACAGGCGGGGTTATTCCGAACGTGACGGGCCTAATCCGGGCAGGAAATCAAGGGTAGGCACACTTGGCCACCAATGACTGACGGGAACCCTGGCTTGAGGGGAAGGGACACAAGAGCTAGGCCCTTTCCTAACCAGTACAAGTGAAGGATGGCTCAATAAAAACGCCGAATGTCAGCGCTTTATCAGTAGAGCAGTAAGATGCACCCAGGGGGCGGCGCATCCGTTGCGAAAAAGGGGTAGAAGCAACTATATCCTATATGTGGAAGCGGGCCAAATGTCGGAAATCAAATTCATATCTGTACCATCAATCAGCCTTTTTTTCAGGAATCAATTTCACTTTGCTTATTTTATCTGTTCAGATTCAAGCACGAATACTTACAGCTGCTGTAGCTCCGGCCGGGACTGCTACCATCCGCACGCGATGCCAGCTGCCGGGGCGCGGCCACAAAAAAGCCCCGGTACCTGGGTACCGGGGCTTTTTCTGTTATCATGCTGGGTAGCAGCTAGGCCGTGGCTTCCAGGGCCGTCACACCGGGCAGCTCCTTGCCTTCCATAAACTCCAGCAGGGCGCCGCCGCCGGTGCTGATATAGCTTACCTGCTCGCCAAAGCCCAGCTGCTGCACGGCCGCGGCCGAGTCGCCGCCGCCAATGAGGCTATAGGCCCCTTTTTCGGTGGCATCGGCAATGGCCTGGGCCACGCCCTCCGTGCCCTTGGCGAAGTTGCTCATCTCAAACACGCCCATGGGGCCGTTCCACAGGATGGTTTTGCTGTCGCGCACGATGGCCGCGAACCGCTCCTGGCTTTCGGGGCCCAGGTCCAGGCCCATCCAGCCTTCGGGAATGCTGTGGTTGGCCGCCTCGCCGGTTTCGGCGTCGTTAGCGAACTTATTGGCTATGACCGAGTCGGTGGGCAGCACCAAGTTCACGCCCTTGGCCTGGGCTTTGGCAATCAGCTCCCTGGCCAGCTCCACCTTGTCGGCTTCCAGCAGGGAGCTGCCCACCGAGCCGCCTTCGGCCACGGCGAAGGTGTAGGCCATGCCGCCGCCGATGAGCAGGTTGTCGACCTTGTCGAGCAGCTTTTCGATGATGAGGATTTTGTCGGAAATCTTGGCGCCGCCCATGATGGCGGTGAAGGGCCGCTCGGCGTGGTCGAGCACCTTGCGGGCGTTGTCGAGCTCGCCCTGCAGCAGGTAGCCGCCCACGCGGTCCTGCACGCCAAACGAGTTGGCCATCACGGCCGTGGAGGCGTGGGCGCGGTGGGCCGTACCGAAGGCATCGTTCACGTACACCTCGCCGAGGCGGGCCAGCTTGGCGGCAAACGCGGCGTCGCCGCCTTCTTCCTCTTTGTAGAAGCGCACGTTTTCGCAGAGCAGCACCTGGCCGGGCTGCAGGGCCCGGGCCATTGCTACGGCTTGGTCGCTGGCTACATCGTCGGCAAACTGCACTTCGCGGCCATACTCCTGGCTGAGGCGCTGCACAAGGCTGCGCAGGGAGTACTTGGCCTCGGGTCCGCCCTTGGGCCGGCCCAGGTGCGAGAGCAGCACCACGCTCCCCCCATCGTTGAGAATCTTCATCACCGTGGGCGTCGCCATCCGGATGCGGGTGTCGTCGGTAATCTGCAGGTCTTTGTCCAGGGGCACGTTGAAGTCGACGCGTACCACGGCCCGCTTGCCGGCAAAGTTGTAGGTATCCAGGGTGTTCATAGGTGGTGATGAGGTGATGAGGTGATGAGGTGATGAGGTGATGAGGTGATGAGGTGATGGAGTGATGGTGAAAGGAAGCTGCCTGCAAAGGTAGAACGATAAGCTCCCCTCCTTTTTTAAGGAGGGGATATTTTGCCGGCGGCAAAATTGGGGTGGTGCGCGTCGGCAGGACTTTAAAGCCGGCTTGGTGAGTTGGTGAAACCGGAACCGAGCCGGGCAGCATGCGCTTTAGGCACAAGCCGACGTGGTTTCCCTTTCGGCTTTAACAGCTCGAAAGGCCTGCCGACGCGCACCACCCCCGTTTCAGCCGGTGGCTGAAACAACCCCTCCTTAAAAAGGAGGGGAGCTTACCGTTCTGCCTTCATCACCTCATCACTTCATCACCTCATCACCCTCTTCCCCGCCTTACCTTTGCGCAATTATGAGAATCGGTATTTTCTTCGGTGGCACCTCCCGGGAGCGGGAAATTTCCTTTGCCGGTGGCCGCACGGTGTTCGACAACCTGGACAAGGGCCTGTTTCAGCCGGTGCCCATCTTCGTGGACAGCCTGGGGCAGTTTATTCTGCTCGACTGGCAGTTTATCTATAAAGGCACCATCCGCGACTTCTACCCGCCGGTGGAGTCGCAGCCACCGTCCCTGCACCAGCTGCAGGTGTACATCGAAAGCCTGGGCGAGCTCGGCCACGAAGAACGGTTCCGGGCCATTGCCAAGGTAGGGCGCGAGGTAAAGGCCCAGGAGCTGCCCCTGCTCATGGACTTCGCCTTCCTGGCCCTGCACGGCCCCGGCGGGGAGGACGGCGCCATTCAGGGCCTGCTGGAGTGGCTGGGCATCCCCTACTCCGGCTCGGGCATTCTGCCCTCGGCCTTTGGCATTGATAAGATTGCGCAGAAAAACCTGCTGCATGCCCTGCGCCGCCCCACGCCAGCCTACCGCGTAATTACCGCCCAGGAGTGGGACAGCACCAACCACGGCGCCACGCTGAGCTACCTGGTGAAGGAGCTGGGCCTGCCGCTGGTGCTGAAGTCGCCGCGCCAGGGCTCCAGCATTGGCGTGAGCATCCTGAAAAACGACGACCTGGCCCGCTTTGAGGCGGCCATGGAGCGCAGCCTGTTCCGCAAGGTGGTAAGCCGTGCAGAGTGGCAGCGCCTGGGCGAGCAGGACAAGCTGGCCTGGGTGCAGCACCTGACCGACATCCGCGAAGGCATTGGCCTGCCCGTGGTGCTCGATGACGACACCGCCCCCATCTACCACCCCGAAACACTGCTTTTCACCCTGAATGAGCGGCTGGAAACGGCCGAGCAAGTGCGTCTGACCAACGTAGACGGCGAAACCCAGGTGCTGGTGGAAAGCTTCGTGGCCGGCCGCGAGTTCAGCTGCATTGTGGTGGAAGACCCGAACGGCCTGCCCCTGGCCCTGCCGCCCACCGAGATTGTGAAAGGCAGCGAGGTGTTCGACTACCGCTCGAAGTACCTGCCCGGCCTGGCCCGCAAGGTGACGCCCATCGACCTGCCCGAAGCCGAGATTCAGCGCATCCGGGAAGCCTGCGAGGAGATGTTTCGCACCTTCGGCTTCCAGGTGTATGCGCGCCTGGATGGGTTCGTGGTAGGTAATGAGGTAAATGGTGATGAAGTAAAAGGTGAGCCTTCCTCACCTCATCACCCCGTCACCTCCTCACAGATTTTTCTCAACGACCCCAACACCACCTCCGGCATGCTGCCGGCTTCGTTCTTCTTCCATCAGGCGGCCGAGATTGGGCTCAACCCCTCGCAGTTCCTGACATACCTCATCCGCACCTCGCTGGCGGCGCGGCGCCGGGCTGGGCTGCGGCCCGTGAAACTGGGCCAGCTGCTCGGCCAGCTCGACGACGCCATTGCCTCGCGGCAGCACGAAGCCAGCGAGCGGATTCGGGTGGCCGTGATTATGGGCGGCTACTCCTCCGAGCGCCACATCTCGGTGGAAAGCGGGCGCAACATCTACGAGAAGCTCAGCTCCTCGGTGAAGTACGCGCCCGTGCCGGTGTTCCTCACCGGCTCGGCCCAGGAGCACAAGCTGTACGTGCTGCCCATCAACGTAATGCTCAAGGACAACGCCGACGACATCCGCGAGAAGATTGAGCACGCCGAGGCCGGGCACAGCTTCCACCCCATTCTGGAGCGCATCCGGCGCGAAGCCAGCAGCATCACCAGCACCTACGCCGGGCAGCCGGTGGCCCAGCCCCGCCGCATTTCCTTCGAGGAGCTGGCCCAGCTGGCCGACGAGGTGTTTATTGCCCTGCACGGCCGCCCCGGCGAAGACGGCGCCCTGCAGCAGGAGCTGGAAAAGTACGGCCTGCCCTACAACGGCTCGGGCGTGGCCAGCAGCAGCGTCACCATCAACAAGTTCGAAACCAACAAGCGCCTGCGCGAGGCCGGCCTGCGCGTGGCCGACCACCGCATGGCCCCCAAGCTGGAGTGGCAGGCCGACGCCGAGGGCTTCTACCGCGCGCTGGAAACCCAGTTCCCCTACCCTTTCATTGCCAAGCCGGCCGACGACGGCTGCTCCTCGGCCGTAAAGAAAATCAAAAGCCGCGCGGAGCTGGAAGCCTTCTGCCAGCTCATCTTCCGCAGCGAGGAAGACCTGCTCGAAGGCCCGGCCACGGTGCTGAGCCTGGGCTTTAAGGAAGAGTTTCCCCGCAAGGATGCCTTCCTGGTCGAAACCCTCATCGGCCGCGACGGGGCGGCGCACTTCCTGGAAGTCACCGGCGGCCTGCTCACCAGCTACGACGAGCAGGGCCAGCTGCAGATTGAGGTGTTTGAAGCCAGCGAGGCCCTGGCTACCGGCGAGGTGCTGAGCCTGGAAGAGAAGTTCCTGGCCGGCGAAGGCCAGAACATCACCCCGGCCCGCTACGCCACCGACCCCACCGAGCGGCAGCGCATCTCCAACGAGGTGAAGGCTGTGCTGCGCCGCGTGGCCGAAGTGCTCGACATTCAGGGCTATGCCCGCATCGACGCCTTTGTGCGGGTGCGGCCGGAAGGCGAGGTGGAGGTGCTCATCATCGAGGTGAACTCCCTGCCCGGCATGACGCCCGCCACCTGCATCTTCCACCAGACGGCCATCGCCGGCTACACGCCCTACCAGTTTGTAGATAAGATTCTGGAGTTTGGAAAAAAGAGACAAGAGACGTTAGACAAGAGACATGAGAAATTGTCTCGCTAACCCTGTAGTCTTCTTCTCATGTCTAACGTCTGATGTCTAATGTCTAAGTTCTTATCTGCCGATACCCCAGCCGACGTTTTCAAGCACCTCTTCATCATTGTGGTGGTGGCGCTGCTGCTGCTGCTGGGCTTCTTTTACGTGTACCTGCCCATCAGCACCCACCACGGCGAAACCATTACGGTGCCCAAGGTGACGGGCATGAACCTGGCCACGCTGGAAGACTACCTCGACGAGCGCAACCTGGCGTACTTCGTGGACGACTCCAGCTACAACCCCGGCGTAGCGCCCTTCACGGTGCTCACCCAGGACCCTGCCCCCGGCGAAAAGGTAAAGGAAGGCCGCAAAATCTACCTGCAGGTGTCCATGAAAAACCCGCCGGTCATCAAGATGCCCACGCTGACGGGCAACTCGTCGAAGACGGCCATGCTCATCCTGAAAAGCTACGACCTGGTGGTGGGCCAGCTGCAGCTGGTGCCTGACCTGGCCGCCGGGCAGGTGCTCAAGCAGCTCGTCGACGGCAAGGAGATTGCACCGGGCGCCCCCGTGGCCAAAGGCACCAAGGTCGACCTGGTGGTGGGCGACGGGCAGGGCAACCAGGAGTTTGCCGTGCCCAACCTCATCAACATGCCCCAGGACGAAGCCACCACGCTACTGGTTGGCCAGGGCCTGCAGGTAGGCGAAGTGTTTGAGCAGGCCGCTGCCGACGGACAAACGCCCGGCACCGTGGTGCGGCAGCGCCCGGTAGCGGGCCCCGATGCTACCATCCGCATGGGCGCGCTGGTCGATTTGTGGATAGCTAAGTAACTGCGGCTCTCCCCGAACTTATGCGATGCGCACTGTAGCAGAATGTTTCTTGTTTCTGGTTGCTAGTTTCTGGGTGTCGTTCTAATAAGAAACCAGAAACCAAAACCGAAGCTTCGGCAGCCACCCCGTAACAGCAGTAAGTAAGGCAACAGGTAAATTATGGCAGCACCGCGGGCATTTAAGCACTTTTTCGGCTACCCGGCGCGTTGAGCTTCTAAAGGCATACTTTATGACGACACTACTCCGCAGCGGGTTCGCCCTGGCCTTGTCAGGTTTTTTGCTGGCCAGCGGGCCCCTGCAGGCCCAGCAGCTTATCCGGCCGCTGACAGCCGACCCGGCCCGGGCCAGCCGCACCGTTGGGGAACCGGCGGCCCTGGCCCGCACCACGGTGGTGGCCCTGCCCTTTTTCGACGACTTTACCACGCCCCGCGAGGGCCGGCCCAACGTGCAGCTCTGGCTGCCCGGCGGCGGCACGCTGGTGAGCAACCGTCTGGCCATCAACCCGCCTACCCGGGGCGCCGTGACCTTCGACGGCCTGCGGGCCGACGGGCGCAGCTACAGCAACTCGGTGGCCAACATCTACACCAACATCGACTCGCTGACTTCCCAGCCCATTAATCTGGCGGGGCTGACCATGGCCGACTCGGTGTACCTGAGCTTTGCCTGGCAAACGGGCAGCATCGTGGGCGGGGCCACGGCCAACAGCAGCAGCACGCCCGTGGTCCTGAACCTGCAGTTTCGCGAAAGCAACGGGCGCTGGACCACCGCCCCCGGCTGGCTGGCCTCGCCCAACTTTCTGGGCCGCAGCACCGGCGTACCCACCACCCCGTTCCGGCAGGTGGTCATTCCCGTCGACCAGGCCCGCTACCTGTACGGCGCCTTTCAGTTCCGCTTTCTGGCCGTGGGCAACTCCTCCTACGCCGCCGACACCTGGAGCGTCGACTACGTGCTGCTGAACCGCGGGCGCGGTCGCCGGGCCCCTTCTCCCCAGGCTGATACCACCTTTGCCGACGTCGCGACCAGCTCGGGCCTGCAGGGCGCCAACCGCTCGGGGGGGCTGAGCAGCCCGCTGCGCCGCTACACGGCCATGCCGGTGTGGCAGTTCAACGCCGCCGGCTCCCAGGCCGATGAGCTAAACCCGCAGCTGGGGGTAAACGTGATGAACCTCAACGCGGGCTCCATCCCGCTGCCCGTGAACCTGCTGGGCACGGTGCGCGAGCTGAACACGGGCACGGTGCTGGGCAACTGGCTCAGCCGCACGGTAAACCTGACCACCATCCCCCGCCTGAACACGGTGCAGGGCGACGCTTCACAGGTGGCCATTCCCACCACAGCCCAGCCCAAGCGCCTGCGCTACACGCTGGCCATCGAAAGCCTGGAACGCTCGCCCCGCACCCTGCCCAACGACACCATCTACCGGGATGTGGACCTGAGCACCTACTATGCCTACGACGACGGCACGGCCGAGGCGCTGACCACGTTTTTCCCGCGCACCACCCTGCCCCTGTCGACCCTGGCTTACCGCTTCGACCTGAACCGGCCCGACCGGGTGCGGGGCCTGCGCCTCTACCCCATTTACACGGCCGGCGACATCCAGGGCCGCAGCGTGACGGTGCAGGTGTGGGCCGACAACAACGGGCAGCCCGGCAACGTGCTGGCCAGCAAAACCGTCACCATGCCCAACCCGCTGCCCGCCGGCTGGGAGTACTACGAAGCTACGTTCGACACCCCGGTGGCCGTTTCGGGCATTTTTTACGTGGGCTTCAGCCAGCCATCCAACGGCCGGGAGATGCACTACGGCTTCGACCTCAACAACCTGGTGCCCGCCAACTACTCCTGGGAAAACACCACCGGCACCTGGACGCAGACGCGGGCCGACATCCGCACCAAAGGCAACCTGATGATGCGCCCGGTGATGAACAACAACATTGCCACCGGCACGGCGCCGGCGCGTGACGCGGCCGCTTTTACCCTCTACCCCAACCCAACCCAGGGCCTGGTAACCGTGGAGGGGCCCGGTTTTGCGCGCGCAGCCCTGCTCGACGCGCTGGGCCGTACCGTGTGGGAGCAGCCCGCCGCCCAGGCCGGGCAGCGCCACCTGTCCCTGGCCGGCCTGTCCCCCGGCCTCTACGTGCTGCGCCTGACCCTGGCCGATGGTAGCACAGCCACCCGCCGCCTGCTGCTGGAATAGGCAGCAACGCTAAACGCAAAAAGGCCCGCTGGATAGTCCAGCGGGCCTTTTTGCACGTGGGCTGGCTACTTTGCGGGCATCAGCACGGCATCTACTACGTGGGTAATGCCGTTGCTGGATACAACATCGGGGATGGTGATGGTGGCGACATTGCCTTTGGCATCCTTTAGCATAACCCGGTCGCCCTTGGTCAGCCCGACTGTCAGCTTCTCCCCCTGCACGGTGGTCAGGGTCTGGCCATTGCGGCGAAGGTCGGAGGCAGTTAGGCGGCCCGGCACCACATGGTAGGTAAGAATTTTGGAGAGCGTCGGCTTCATATCGGGCTGCACCAGCTTGTTCACGGTGCCAGCGGGCAGCTTATCGAATGCAGCGTTTGTGGGCGCAAACACCGTGAAGGGCCCGGTACCCTTTAAGGTTTCGGCCAGACCCGCTGCTTTCACCGCCGCCACCAGAGTGGTGTGCTCGCTGGACATCACTGCGTTGTCGACGATGTCGTTGCTGGGCGTCATCAGGGCGCCGCCTACCATTACGCCGGACGGACGGCTGGCCATTTCATTCTGGCTGGGGGCGGGCATCTCACTGCTGACGGGCGCCTGCGTGGTGCTCATATCCACCTTTTCCGGCTTGGTCTTGGACTTCATCTTGTCGCCGGCGGTGGACTTTGCTTTCACTTTCGTTTTGCCATCGTCCTCGGCCACCTTGGTTTTGACAGTCATGCCGTCGCCCTTGGTCTTGGTTTTCTCAGCGTCACTTTTGACTTGTTTGCCCTCCTGGGCAAAGGCCGGCATAGCCAGGGCAATACCCAAGGCAAGTAGGCCGATAAATGGTTTGGTGCTCATGGTGTTGGTGAATGGTGGATGTGGTGAAAGCAGAAGCTATACGATGACAAGCAGGGCAGAGTGCAGGAGGAAAGCAGCTATGGGTCAGGCGATTTTATCAAACACCCAACTTTCGCCCTCCAGGCGAAAGCATACCTGCACGGGAGGGTCTCCGGCCGTTTCGGCCGGCACGTCGATGCAGATATACTCTTCCTCGGTCGTCATATCGGCCAGCAGCTGGGCGGCCTTTTCGATTAGCCCCCGCTGGCTGCGGATGGGCTGGTTGCCGTCGGCCACCCAGGTCAGGCGGCCATCTACCTCTACAAAGGGCATAAGAATGAGCTAAGAAAATGGAAGATGACGGGCAAGATAAGGTACTGGTAATGCTTAAAAGCAAGCGAACCCATGCCGCTCTACGGTAGGCCCGCCTGAATGAGCGGCTGACTCATCAAATACAGTCCCAAATAAAAACCGGCAGTCAGCCTGTTGACCGCGCCCAGTACGGCGCCAAATAACACCGTACTTTAGGGCTGGCGCTGGCATAGCCCGCTTATCTCATGAACCTACACAAGCTCAACTGCTTCCTGCTGCTTCTGCTGGCAGCCTGCACCGCTACCAAGCCCGAGGATGCCCCCGCCCCCGAGCCCAGCACCGCCCCCCTGGCAGTAACCGTGGAAAACCTGGTCGGCACGGCCCCGCTGACGCTGGACACCCGCACCTACAGCAGCCCGGCCGGGGAAAGCTTTACGGTGT
This sequence comes from Hymenobacter saemangeumensis, assembly GCF_039541835.1. Lineage (NCBI taxonomy): Bacteria > Pseudomonadati > Bacteroidota > Cytophagia > Cytophagales > Hymenobacteraceae > Hymenobacter > Hymenobacter saemangeumensis. The sequence continues at coordinate 60,279 of NZ_BAABGZ010000067.1, forward strand.
CGACCTTCAACTACTACCTGTCCAACTTCAAGCTGCAGCGGGCCGACGGCAGCGAGTACGTGGTACCCGAAAGCTACTTCCTGGTGAAAGAGGAGCGGCCCGGTTCCGGCCGGCCCGATGGCAAGCGTTTCGTGCTGCCCGACATTCCGGTGGGCGAGTACACGGGCATCTCCTTTCTGATTGGCGTGGACGAGGAGCGTAACAGCGCCGGCGCCCAATCCGGTGCCCTCAGCCCCAGCAACGGCATGTTCTGGAGCTGGGCCCAGGGCTACATCTTCCTGATGATGGAAGGCAACTCCCCGCAGTCGGGCGACGCAGCCACCCGGCTGCTGTCCTACCACATCGGGGGCGTGCGCACGCCCAACACCCTGCGGGAAGTAGCCCCCGCCCTGCCGCAGGGCACTGTCATCCGGGTGCGGGGCGGGCGCACGCCGGCCCTGCAGCTGCGCACCAACCTGCTGCGCCTGTTCGAGGGGCCCTACCCGGTGCGGTTCGGAACCGACTTTTTCGCGGTGGGCGGGCCCGAAGCCAACCGCATGGCCAGCAACTACAGCGGCAGCACCCAGCGCAGCGTGCCCGGGCGCAGCTCCATGTTCACCATCGCCGGCGTGCAGGAATAGCGCGGCCCGCGGCCCCGGCGCCGCGGGCCGCTACTTCACCCGGGTGAGGCGCAGGCAGTCGAGCATGGCCTGGTTTACTGCGCCGTTCATGTTTTCATTGGCCGGCTCGAAAGCCAGGGTCAGCTGCTGCCTACCAGGCGCCAGCTGCACCAGCACCGCATTGCTATAGCCCCAGTTCGACCACTCGCCCACTCCGCGCTGCGGCAGCACGATGGTGCCGAGCTGCTTGGTGCCCAGGCGCAGGGTTCGAATGGCGCACTTGTTTTCGGTGTTGATGGGCCCGTTGCCGTTGGCGTAGCGGAAATCCAGGGCATACAGGCCCGCCGCGGGAACATCCACGGGGATGGAAATGCTGGTATTCTTCGTCTTGCTGATTTCCACGAAGCCCGCGCCGGTGTAGCCTTTGTAAGGCAGCGCAGCCACCGGAGCCAGCATTTCCAGCTGCAGCAGCTGGCTGGGCTGCGCCCCCGTCACCGGCAGCGGCTCGCTGGCGAAGGACTCCAGCCCCTGCCCATCAATAGCAACAACCTGGTACTCGGCATAGCCGTCGGCGGCAACAGCCTGCTCCGTACCATTGGTAGTGGCCAGCGCCTGCCCATTGCGCAGCACGCGGTACGACTTCACCCCTTCCTGCCGGTCCCAGCTCAGGCGGCCGTTGGCGTAGCGCAGGCTGGGCGTTTGCGGCGAGAAGGCGTTGGCCACTTTCGTGGTGGGAGCTTCCTTGGGCGCCTGGCTGCTGAGCTCAATGCGGATGGCATGGCGGCCGGTGAGCGTACCCGGCACGGCGGCATCGGGCAGGGGCTTGCCGTCGAGGGTGATGCTTTTGATTTCCTGCCCGAAGCCCGTCATGGCTATGTCGAGCACTGCCCCGCGGTACCTGAAGTTGTGCAGCTGGCGCGGGCCCTGAAATGCCTGCGGCACGAAGGGCCGGAAAATCAGCCAGTCGGCTTCGAACTGCATGCCAAACAGCACCTTGTACACCAGCCCCAGGCTGCCCGACAAGCTCCAGAGCATGTTGCTGGAGTTGATTTGCGTGCCGGCGAAGTCGCCGTTGCCGGCCACGAAGTTCTCCTTGTTGGTCAGAAACAAAGCCGCCGGGCGGTAGATGGCCGCCATGCTTGCCAGCACCGAGGCCTCGTTGCCGGCCCGGGCGCCGGCCAGGGCCCAGAAGCTCTGCACAAAGGGCCACACGGCGTTGTTGTGGTAGGGCGGAATGCCCGGAATCTGCGGGTAGATGCAGGGGATGCCGTAGGCCGTGCTGGGCGTTTTGGCTACCACCTGCCGGCCGCGCTGCTCATCGGCCACGCCAAACAGCACGCTCAGGGCCTCGCCCAGCGCCTCGGCCCGCGGCGACAAGGTTTTAAAGGTGCGGCCGTAGCGGAACTGCGCGTAGTAGCCCGCCTCGGGCAGCCACAGGTGGCGGTTCATGCCCTGCCGAATGCTGTCGGCCAGCTGCTGGTGGCGGTGGGCTACGGCCTCCTGCCCCAGCTGCCGCGCCATTTCCACCAGCACCACGTTGGCCTGGTAGTGCACGGCGTTGGTCCCCAGGGTCTGCGACTCGTAGATGTCGACGGGCTGCATCCAGCGCGGGTAGGTTTGCTCGCGCCAGTCCAGAAACGACGACTCGCCGCGCACCAGGCCCGTGCCGGGGTCGTAGGCGTTCTGCACGTCGTCTTCAACCGATTTCTTGATGATGGGAAACACCCGCTTCAGCCAGGCTTTGTCGCCGGTCACCTTGTAGATTTCCCAGGCGGCCACGGCCCAAATCATGCGGTCGGTAGAGCAGGGGTAGGCGCCGCCGGTGCCCGTATCCTGAATGATGCGGCCGTCGGGGCTCACCTTGCGCAGCAGGCTGTTCATGGCCACTTTGGGCTGCAGCGTGGCCTGGGCCAGAATGATGCTGTAGCTGATGTCGCGCGTCCACACCCCCGCCCACTCCTTGCCGGTGCGGAAGGTGCTGTCGGGCTCCACGGCCCGGCGGGCTTCTTCCAGGGCCAGGTTGTAGAGCGCATCGGCCAGCGGGTAGTCCGACTTGTACTGCGGGAAGTCGGCCGTGTTGATGCTCTGCTGCCAGCGGCTGGCGGTGGTTTTGGCGGCCTGGGGCTGGTTCAGGGTCAATACCACTTCGTAGATGCCGTCGCCGTCGGGGTCTTTCAGCTCCAGCTCGGGCTTGTTCACCAGGTTGTCGAAGTCCCAGCTCAGGGGAGCGGTGCCGCCGGCCACGAATACGTGCTTAAAATCTTCCTTAAAGATTTTCTCGCCTTTGAACGTGGTGAAGTAGCCCTGCTTTTTAAAGTCGGCCAGCACGGGGCGCAGGTCCAGGCGAATCTTCACCCTGGTATTGGGGGCGAGGTACACATCGGCCGGCGCGGGCCGCGCATCCACGTAGCGCTGCCCGAAGGTGATGAGCGGCGTCTCTACCGTTTCAGCGCCGGGCTGGGGCAGGGCCAGCAGCTTGTGGTCCTGGCCCGGCACCATCTCGTTGTCCTTGCCGTTGAGGCTGAACTTGAAAATAATTTCCGGGCTCTGAAACGCATTGGCCGGGCTTTGGTAGTTAGAGGTCAGCTCCGTAGCCGACAGGGCCCGGGCCACGTGCGGGCCCTGCACCACGCTGTCGCGGTACAGGGTGTAGGCTTCCGATTGCCACACCACGTTACCAGAAGCGGCGTGCTGGTTATCTTTTTGCGAATTACAGGCACTCAACAGGGTACAGGCAAGGGTAAAACCGACGGGAACGAGGTACTGCTTCATGGGTAAGGAAGGCTAGGCGACGCAGCCAGTACCGGCCCGCCACGCTAGCAGCCCGCAAATAAAGCAGTAGTTGGCTCGTACGGCCCCCTCTCCCTGCCGGGCTGGCCATAACGCTACCCAACCGGCACTTGCACCCCTCCCAAACGGGTTAGCGAGCCGGGCAGAGGCGCCCATTGGCTACGCCAGCCTGCGGTTCGCGTCGGCGGTGCCGCGCTGTAAGCATGTCATACTCCCAAGTGGTTCAATCAGTCTGTTCAATGCCGAGACGCGCGGGGTCTCGGCCCCGCAACAGCGCCTGGCGGTTAAAGCCAGACAAGAAAAAACCCCCTTCGCAAGCTGCTAAGGGGGTTTTTAGTGGTGATGCTAGGAATCGAACCTAGATCAAGAGCTTCGGAAACTCTCATACTATCCGTTGTACGACATCACCGTTTGGGTCCGAATAGGCTGCAAAAGTAGCCACAAAAGGCAGCGCCGCCAAATACACGCTCAGATTTCTGCTGACTCGCCTGCCGGCAAAACCCAGAACGGGGGAAACGAGTTAAGCCCAACACCAACTCACTTTCCACTTCACTCTTTCTTATCAACACCTCATGAAAAACAACTTGTATACGGCCGAAGCCCAGGCCACCGGTGGCCGCAGCGGCCAGGTTCGCTCCTCCGATTGCGTAATCGACATGGCCATGTCGACCCCGGAAGGACTGGGCGGCAAGAAAGGCGCCACCAACCCCGAGCAGCTTTTTGCCGCCGGCTACGCCTCCTGTTTCCAGCAGGCCTTGATGGTTATCAGCCAGCGCGAAGGCGAAAAGCTGGACCCCGCCAGCACCGTGCAGTGCTCCGTAACGCTGTTTAAGGACGGCGAAGCCTACGGCCTGAGCGCCGTGCTCGACGTGGACCTGAAAGGCGTAGACCCCGGCAAGGCGGCTGACATCGTGCACAAGGCCCACCAGATTTGCCCCTACTCCGTGGGCACCCGCGGCAATATGGAGGTGGAGCTGCGCCTCAACGGCCAGCCCGCCCCTGTTGGAAATTAATAATTAGTAATTAACAATTAAAAATGGCCACCGGAGGAATTCCAGTGGCCATTTTTAATTAAACCTGAATCAAAAACTAAAGCGGCGGTCAGAAACGGCGGCGGCAATTTTTAATTCATACTTATTAATTCGCCATTAGGCGTTAGCCAGCACTTCTTTCACGCGGGCAGCGGCATCCTTCAGCAGCACGGCCGAGGATACTTTCAGGCCGCTCTCGTCGATGATGCGGGCGCCTTCTTCGGCGTTGGTGCCCTGCAGGCGCACGATGATGGGCACGCGGATGTCGCCGATGGCCTTGTAAGCCTCCACCACGCCGTTGGCTACCCGGTCGCAGCGCACGATGCCGCCGAAGATGTTAATCAGGATGGCTTTCACGTTGGGGTCTTTCAGGATGATGCGGAAGCCGGCTTCCACGGTCTGGGCATTGGCTCCACCGCCTACGTCGAGGAAGTTGGCGGGCTCGCCGCCGCTCAGCTTGATGATGTCCATGGTGGCCATGGCCAGGCCGGCGCCGTTTACCATGCAGCCCACGTTGCCGTCGAGCTTCACGTAGTTCAGGTTGTTGTTGGACGCTTCCACTTCCAGGGGGTCTTCCTCGTTGAGGTCGCGCAGGGCGGCGAAGTCCTTGTGGCGGTAGAGGGCGTTTTCGTCCAGGGTCACCTTGGCGTCAACGGCCAGGATTTTGTTGTCCGACGTCTTCAGCACGGGGTTGATTTCGAACATCGAGCTGTCGGTGTCGTCGTAGGCCTTGTAGAGGGCCGATACGAACTTCACCATCTCCTTCTGGGCATCGCCTTCGAGGCCCAGGTTGAAGGCAATTTTGCGGGCCTGGAAGCCCTGCAGGCCCACAGCGGGGTCTACGTGCTCGCGGTGGATTTTCTCGGGGTGGGCCTCGGCCACTTCCTCGATGTCCATGCCGCCTTCGGTGGTGTAGATGATTACGTTCTTGCCCGTGGCGCGGTCAAGCAGCACGCTCATGTAGTACTCCTTGGGCTCGGAAGCGCCGGGGTAGTACACGTCCTGGGCGATGAGAACCTTGTGCACCTTGCGGCCTTCGGCGCCGGTCTGCTTGGTTACCAGCTGCATGCCAATGATTTGACCGGCAATTTCTTTCACTTGCTCCAGGTTTTTGGCGAGCTTCACTCCGCCCCCTTTGCCCCGGCCACCGGCGTGAATTTGCGCCTTGATGACGTGCCAGCTGGTGCCGGTTTGCTCGGTGAGCTTCTTGGCGGCCTCAACGGCTTCTTCGGCGGTGTCGGCCGTGATGCCTTCCTGCACGCGGACGCCGTACTTTTTCAGGATTTCCTTGCCCTGGTATTCGTGAATGTTCATGGTGAGATGAAGAGGGTGGGTTTTGCTACGCCAACCTTGCGGTTGCGGAGGCGAAAGTACGGCTTAAGCTTGTCATTGCCCATACCAGTGGCGCATTACTCTTTCGGCGGGCTTGTGCTGGGGCGTAAAATCGGCGTGCTGCCGGGCCGGGCCGCTGGCCTGCAGGCCCGGGTACCACTTCCAGATAAACACCCCCTTTAGCCAGGGCTGGGGCCAGCAGGCACGAAAAAAAGCCTCGTAGCAGCGCGCCTGGGTGGCTTCGTCGGCGGGAAGCGGGCCAGCCTGGCGCTCGGGCCACTCCCAGGGCCGGGCCGCGGCATCGGGCGTGGCCTTGTAGCCCACCTCCGTAAAAACGATGGGCTTGCCCACCCGGCGCTGCCAGGCAGCTAAGGCCCGCACGTGGGGCTGCCAGGCGCGCAGCAGCGTATCCAGGGGCGGACTGGGCCAGGAAGTCAGCGGGAAGTATGCCTGAATGCCCACAAAGTCCAGCTCCCGCCAAAAAGGCACCTGCTGGTACTCGCCGCTCCAGTTGGCGGCGTAGGTGAGCTGCCCGCGGTACACGCGCCGCACCTGCCGGATAAGGCCGCGCCACTGCCGGGCATGGGCGGCCGTGGTGGCGTGCTGCAGCTCGGTGCCCAGGCACAGCGCTTCCATTTGCTGGGCTTCGGCCAGCCGGGCATAGTGCAGGATAAACGTAGTGTAGCTGGCAAACCAAGCATCCCAGTCGGCCGTGCTTTGCATGTTGATGTCGCCGGGCCAGGCGCCGCGGCCCCGCACCCAGATGTGCGGCTTGAGCAGCGTGCGAATGCCCTGCTGCCGGGCCAGGCGGGCGGTATAAGCCAGGCCGGCGTCGCTCTCGCCCCAGTCGCGGTAGCGGCCCTTGCCGGCAGTTGTGCGCATGTGCACTACCGGCTCGTTAGGACCGTTCTGCCAGCCAAAGGGCGTCTGGGCCAGCCAAGTGACGTTGGCCAGGCGCAAAGGCTCCAAGTCGGCGGCCGTGATAGAGTCCCCTCCTACCCAGTTTACGCCGCACATACGGCCGGGCACCGAAGTAAGTGGGTTTTCCTGCCCTGGCCCGGAATTCCGGAAGGTTGTGTTACTCGTTCCGGCCTGCTGGGCAGCCGGCTGTTCGCACCGCACGGCAATAGCCAAGGTGCCGGCTAGTAGCACGCATAGCGCCCGAAAGCCAAGCAGAAGCGTAGAAACGGGCATGGATAAAACTTTTCCTGGTAAAATTTGTCTACGCGGTGGCTTCCGATGCGTATAGGCAGGGGCAATACTAGGCCGGAAGTGCGTAGCTTTGCCCGTGCCGCCCTTTCACGCTTATCGCCGCCCGTCCGTTGCTGCAAGCTATCAACATACATAAGAGCTACAACTCCCTGGAAGTGCTCAAAGGCATTGACCTGACGATTGAGAAGTCGGAAATCGTGAGCATTGTGGGTTCCTCCGGGGCCGGCAAAAGCACCCTGCTGCACATTCTGGGCACCCTCGACAACCCCGACAGCGGCGAGGTGCTGTTCGATGGCGAGTCGGTGAGCAGCCTGGGACGCAACGACCTGGCCCGGTTCCGCAACCGCCACATCGGCTTCATCTTCCAGTTTCACAACCTGCTGCCCGAGTTCACGGCCCTGGAAAACGTGTGCCTGCCCGCCTACCTGGCCGGCCGCTCCGAAAAGGAAGTGCGCGTGCGGGCCCGCGAGCTGCTGGGCATGATGAACATGGAGCACCGCGCCGAGCACAAGCCCAGCGAGATGAGCGGCGGCGAGCAGCAGCGCGTATCGGTGGCCCGTTCCCTTATCAACTCGCCCGAAATCATCTTCGCCGACGAGCCCAGCGGCAACCTCGACACCAGGAATGCCCAGGAGCTGCACCAGATTTTCTTCCTGCTGCGCAAGGAGCTGGGCCAGACCTTCGTCATCGTGACGCACAACGACCAGCTGGCCGAGATGGCCGACCGCAAGATTGTGATGCGCGACGGGCATATTCTGGAGGCCTAGCGCATGCCTGCCCATTATCCGGCTGGCCTTTCCTGTTTCGCACGCGCCATCGGCTAACGCCAGCCTGGGCATGGGTTGCTCATGGCCGGGCGAACCGCTGGCAGCAGCCTTTTAGACGTAGCCCGGGGCAGAAAATGGCGGGGTTGGCGGTGGCCATCCCACACGTCGGGCATGCGACTGTTAAGCCGTTTTCCCGCACCTTCGCCAAATGAATACTGACCTACTCCGGCAGGATACTGCCGGTCTGCGCCAGGGGCTGTTTTTCAATAGCGCCGGCGCCTCCCTAATGCCGCGCCCGGTAGTGTCGGCCATGGTTGAATACCTGCAGCAAGAAGAGCAGCTGGGCGGTTACGCCGTGGAGCAGCAGCGCACGGCCGACCTTGAGCGTCTCTACACCGAGCTGGCCATTCTGCTCAACGCCCGGCCCCACAACTTTGCTTTTGCCTGGAATGCCACCGATGCCTACAACCGGGCGCTGTCGGCCATTCCCTTCCGCCGGGGCGACGTCATTCTTACCACCGACGACGACTACATCTCTAACCATATTGCCTTTCTGGCCTTGCGGCAGCGCTTTGGCGTGGAAGTGCGCCGGGCCCGCAACCTGCCCGATGGCGACCTGGACCTCGCGGATTTTGAGCAGCAGCTCCGCCAGCACCGCCCCGTGCTGGTGGCTGTCACCCACGTGCCCACCAACTCCGGCCTGGTGCAGCCGGTGGAAGCCATTGGCCGGCTATGCCGGCAATCCGACACCTGGTACCTGGTGGATGCGTCGCAGTCGGTGGGCCAGCTCCGGGTAGACGTGCAGCAGCTGGGCTGCGACTTTCTCAACGCACCGGGCCGCAAGTTTCTGCGCGGTCCGCGGGGCACGGGCTTTCTCTACATTTCCGACCGGGCGCTGCAGGCCGGGCTGGCGCCGCTGTTCATTGACCGGCGCGGGGCCGACTGGGTGGCCGCCGACGCCTACCAGCCCCACCCCGAGGGGCGACGCTTCGAGCAGCAGGAGCTGGGCGGCACCGTGCTGGGCCTGGCCGAAGCCGTGCGCTACGCCAATGCCGTAGGCATAGACCAGATTGCGGCCCGCACCCGGGAGCTGCACCTGCAGCTGCGGCAGCTGCTGAGCCGCCAGCCCCACCTGCGCCTGCTCGACCGTGGCTCGGAGCAGTGCAGCCTGGTCACCTTCGACGCGCCGGGCCGGGCCCTGGAAGACCTCACGCAGCTGCTGAACGCCCATAAGGTGGCGTACACCGTTAGCCGCCGCAGCTTTGCCATCCTCGACTTTGACCGCAAGGGCGTGGACTGGGCTATCCGCTTTTCTCCGCACTACTTCAATACGGCTGAAGAATTGGAGCAGGTAGTCAGTATCCTGGCTACCCTCCGGCACTAGTCGCATACCTCCCATTCATGCTCTTTCCATGCTCACGAACACGCTGCGAAACCTTTTTGCCCGCGACCTGCGCAAGCTGAAAGCCGAGCTGGAGCAATACCAGCAACCGGCAGTAATCTGGCACACGGAGCGTGGTATTGCCAACTCAGCCGGCAACCTCTGCCTGCACCTGGTGGGCAACCTGAACACCTACCTCGGGGCCGTGCTGGGAAACAGCGGATACGTCCGTAACCGTGCGCTGGAGTTTTCAGCCAAAGACCTGACCCGGACCGAGCTGCTGCACTCGCTGGATGCGACCCTTGCGGTAGTGGATGAAGCCCTGGCCAGCCTCAGCGAAGAGCAGCTACAAAGCGAGTACCCTGTACTGGTATTTGAGCAGCCCATGACAACCGAGTATTTCCTGGTTCATCTGGCCTCGCACCTGGCCTATCACCTGGGCCAGGTAAACTACCACCGCCGCCTGCTGGACAGCCCAGCCGCTAGAGCGTGTTAATGACTTAGTAGGTTGCTCTGATTGGCTTTAACAAGCATCAAGCAGGCAAAGACGAGGTAATGAATGCC